>CAYXVY010000001.1:0-3295 GCA_964468745.1 uncultured Planctomycetales bacterium
AGTCCGTGACCATCACCTTGCCCTGCTTGGTGATCATGATGTTCGAGGGCTTGATGTCGCGGTGCACGATTCCCGCCTTGTGGGCTACGCCGAGCGCGACCGCCACGCGCTTCGTGATGGCGAGCGCGTCGTTCACCGGCGCCTTCGGCTTCTTGTCGAGAATCGTCTGGAGGTCCTTGCCGTCCACGAATTGCATGACAATGAAGTGCATCCCGTTTTCGGAGGCGGCGTCCATCACCTGCACGATGTTGGGGTGTTCGAGTTTGGCGGCCGAGCGCGCCTCGCGCAGGAAGCGGCGGACGAATTCGTCGTCGCCCGAGACCGACGGAGGCAGAATCTTGAGCGCGACGTTTTTCTCGAGCGCCTGGTGCTGCGCGAGATAAATGCTCCCCTGCCCGCCGGTCGCGATCAGGCGCAGGACGCGGCATCGCCCTACGACCGTCCCTGGTGACAGGGTGGGCGCGTCGGCTGGCATCGGGAGGAGGCCCTCGGTCTCCACGCTGGGAGTATATCCGAGCGTGCGACCGACGCACAACCGCTGGACGGTGGCCGGGCGCGACTCATAGAATACGCCCCCGTGATTCAAGCGCTTCATTTGCCGCCGGGGGCGGAAACGGCCCGTTCGGTGGCCGTCGGCGAAATCGAAGTTTTGGTGACGACCGACGGGCTCCTGTGGGTGGATCTCCTGCAGCCGACGGACGAGGAGGCGGCGATCCTGTCCCGGATATTCAAGTTCCACGCGCTGGCGATCGAGGATTGCGTGCACGAGACGAACCACCCGAAGGTGGACAATTACGGCGACTACGTGTACCTGGTCGTACACGGCGTCAAGTCCGCCAGCGGCGCGCGCGGCAAGGTCGATACCGAGGAGATCGACTTCTTTCTCGGCAAGAACTACCTCGTGACCTATCGAAACGCGAGCTCAAAGACGATCGACGAGGTGCGGCGGCGCTTCCTGGAAGTGCCCGGTGCCTGGCGGCATCCCGACTTCCTGCTGCACGCCCTGCTCGACCGCATGGTGGACACGTTCGTCGACAAGATGGCGGCGTTGGACGCGGAAGTGGACACGCTGGAACAGCGACTCTTCCGGAGGCACCTGCCGGGGCGCACGGTGCTGGCCGAGATATTCTCGCTGAAGAAGGAAGTGCTTCAGCTGAAGCGGCTCGTCAATCCGCAGCGTGAAGTGCTCAACCGATTCGCGCGCGGCGAGTTCGCGATCGTCAGCCCTGCCGCCCAACCGCATTTTCGCGACGTGTTTGACCACGTCTACCGCGTCTCAGAGATCGTGGAGTCGTTCCGCGATGTCGTTACGAGCGCGCTGGAGACGTACCTGACCGTCGTCGCCAACCGGACGAACGAGGTGATGAAGGTCCTGACGGTCCTTTCCGCCGTCCTGATGACGGCCTCGCTTGTAGCGGGGATCTACGGCATGAATTTCACCGTCCTGCCGGGGAAGGATCTCGCTTGGGGATTCTGGTACACACTTATCGCCATGGTGGCCGCTTCGGGCGCGCTTGTCTTCTACTTCAAAAGGCAACGATGGATCTAGACACCCGGAGGCACAAGGCTATCGTCATCCAGTCCTACGCGGCGCGCGCCGCGACGTACGCCGGCACCGCGCACCCCGGCGAGAAGGTCGGCCCCATGATCGATCTCGCAATGCCGAAGAAAACGGATCGCATGCTGGACGTGGCCACCGGCGCGGGACTCGTCGCGGTCTCCTTCGCGCCCTTGGTCGCCAGCGTGCAGGGCATCGATATCACGCCCGAAATGGTGGCGCAGGCGCGCGGCCAGGCGCACGAGCGGAAATTGGAGAACGCGACGTTCGAGACCGCGGATATCGAAGCGCTGCCCTTCACGCAGGGCTCATACGATCTGGTGACGTGCCGGTCGGCGTTCCACTACCTCGTGCATCCGGACAAGGCGCTGCACGAGATGGCGCGCGTACTGGATTCGAAGGGGCGCATCGTGCTCTACGAGCTCACGGCCTCGGACGATCCGAAAAAATCCGCCCGGCACAACGAGATCATGTCGATGCGCGATCCTTCGCACACGCGTATCCTGTCATCGGAGGAGTGGGCCACCGTGATCCGTCGATGCGGTCTGCACGTCGCGGCGAAAGTCGTCGTCCTGATGAAGCGGGATTTCGACGACTGGATGGCGCTGATCCGCGCGGACGCGAAGCGATCCGCAGTCGTGCGGAAGGCGCTGCTCGACACCGTCGAGGGCGACAAGGCGGCGCTCGGCGCGCGGGCGCGCGGAGACAAGCTCACGTTTAGTCAGACGTGCGGCATCTGGCTCCTGACGAAGTAAGTCCCCGGGCCGTTCTCGATTCGACAGGGGGACTATACTTACGCCATGCGTCGCTTGGGCGTCGGCGTGCCGCTCCACCCCGACCTCGAGTATCTGGAGCTGATGCGCGAAGTGATTGAGGACGAGGCGGACTTCTTCGAGGTGAATCCGGAAACGCTGTGGCGCGTGCGCGCCGGAAAACTCGAGCGAAACGACTTCCACGCCCTGTTCAGCAGCATGCTCGAGCGATCGGGCAAGCCGTTCGTCGCGCACGGCCTGGACTTCTCGATCGGGACGCCGGTGGCGGCCGAACGGTCTCGCGTGCGCACCTGGCTCACGCGCCTGCGCGACGATCACGCAACGTTCAAGTTCGTCTACATGACGGAGCATCTCGGCTGGACCACGGACGGCAGCCTCCAATCCGTACTGCCGCTGCCGCTTCCGTTCACCGCCGAGGCGGTGGCGGCCGTGGCGCAGCGCATGCGACTGCTCGCGCAGATCGTGCCGCTCGTGGGTTTTGAGAACAACGTCACGTATTTCGCGCTGGGCGACATAGCGCGCGAACCTGAATTCTTCAACACCATCTGTCGGACAGCTCCGTGCGGCATGCTTCTGGACCTTCACAACGTCTACACGCAGTGCCTCAACTTCGGCATCGATGCGCGCGAGTACGTGGACGCCATCGACCCGCAGCGTGTCATTCAGATTCATCTGAGCGGAGGCAGCCGCAGCGAAGCGGACTGGCTGAAATCGAAGCGTGTTTACCGCCTCGATTCGCACGACGGGCCGGTGCCCGAGCAGGTGTGGCGGCTGTTCGAGCGCATTCTGCCACGCTGCAAGAATCTGCGCGGTGTGGTGGTCGAACGTCTGAACGGGACGTTCAGCGCCAGGCAGGTCCCTGCTTTGAGACGGGAAGTACGTCGCGCAAAGGAAGTTCTTTCGGCCCGGGGCACGCGAGGCCGCGGAGTGCCGTGGCCATCCGGGCCGCGGCGGCTGCCGCCAG
>CAYXVY010000002.1:0-20412 GCA_964468745.1 uncultured Planctomycetales bacterium
AAAGTCCGCCATCGCCCCGGCGAGATCCTGCTTGGCACGTCGGGCAAGTCCGCGATCTACGTAGTAAGTTGGCGCTCTCGCGCCACCGAGACTGAGCAGAGTCGTGCAGTCCTCGACGACGCCTGTCCAATCGCCAATCAAGCGACGCGCGCGCGATCGGCCGACCAGTGCTTCGACGTACCGCGCCCCGCGACCGACCGCTTCATCGTAATCCTGCAATGCGCCAGCCGTATCTCCTGACAGCAGTTTTGCCTCGCCACGCTGGCAATACGCCACCGTATTCTCCTTGTCGAGCTGCAATGCGCGGGTCCAGAGCGTGATCGTATCCCTCCAGTGGGCAGTCTGTCGGATCGTCAACCCGGCCGCGGCCGCCAATAGCAACGCACAAAGCGTCAGCACGGGGCGGCGAGCGGCTGGGCGCGCCTGCAGCGCCCGATACACGCCCGCTCCTGCCAGAGCGGCGATCGGCAGACACGCGACATAGCTGTACCGGTCCGCCACCACTTGCGGGCCTGACTGCGCAAATCCCAGCACCGGCGCGATCGTAATCGTGTATGCAAGCCATGCGACCGCGCACCAGGGAAACCGTCGAACGCATTTCAGGGCTCCGAGGGTGATCGCTACAACCAGCCCCCATGCGACAAAATACCGGACGCTAAGGGGTTGAAGATGTTGATTAAAGAGATAGAGCGGCGACAAATTCACAGGCAGCAGCGTAGCAATCGGGTACCAGAGCACGTTCTCGCCCGCCTGTGCCAGGCGTTGCATTAGCGTGTACTTCTCGAACCCGACCATGGCGCCGATGGATGACTGCGCGCGCGCCGCCACGTATGCGGCGATGCACGCAACCACTAGAAATGGCACCTTCTCCGCAAGCAGCCGCCGCGCTTCGTGCGCGGACCAGCGCCGCAGGGGATAGGCGTCCAGCAAGAGCAGAATGAACGGCAGCGTCATGCCCCATGCCTTCGCCGTAAGCGAGACAGCGAAGAGAACCAGCGACAGCACATAGCTTGCGAGGCGTGGCCGCGCCGCGTAATGCAGGTACGCTACCAGCGAGGCCAGGATCAGCGCGCCGGATAGCACGTCGCGTCTTTCGGTCGCCCACACGACCGACTCCACCCGTAGAGGATGAATCGAAAAGACGAGCGCAGCGATGCCCGCCGGCAAGCGCAAGGCAGCATCGTCCGCCCCGCACGCGCATTTCAGCAGAGCCACGACGAGAAAGTAGAACGCCGTCGCCGCGGCCGAGTGCAGAAGGACGTTGGTCAAATGGAATCCGACGGGATTCAGCCCCCAGATTGCGTGATCGACGGCGAACGAGAACCACGTGATCGGATGCCAGTGTCCCATGTGCAGAGTCGTCAGCATCCACCGGAGATTCGCCATCGAGAATTCTCGGATGTGCGGGTTCTCCAGCACAGCGTCGGCGTCATCCCACCGAACAAAGTCGTTGGCAAGCGCGGGCAGGAAGCAGAGAAGCGTCACCGCAAAGACGGCCGCGGGCGTTGCGATACCGGCCTTCACTTTGGCTCCAGCTGCCGGCGCAACTCAGCTATGACCTCAAGGATCTGTGAGCGTTGCGGCAGCTGCGGTTCAAGCTGCAACGCTCGCTCATAGTCCCGCACCGCATCCTCGTACCGCCCCAGCGCGTTAAGGAGGATCCCACGATTAATATGGTGCGATGCAACTCCCGGGTCTCGCCGCACCACTCCATCGAGGTCTTCCAGCCCCTCGCGAACGTAACCCAGCCGGCCCCGGGCCGCGCCCCGATTGGCACGTGCCCACACGTCCCCTGGATCGATGAGCAGCGCGCCGCTGAAATCCACCACGGCCTTCGCATTGTCCCCTGCCTGATAGTGCAGCATCCCACGCTGTTTCAATGCGGGAACGTACTTTGAATCAAACAGCAGTGCAGCATTGAAATCAGCGAGTGCCGCACCCCAAACGCCCTTTTGCACGTGAGCGAGCGCCCGTTGCGTCAGGTAGACGTGCGCCGCCCCTGTATCCATCCTCAACGCCTCATTGAAATCCGAAATCGACCCTTCGACATCCCCCTTGTCGCGACGGGCAATGCCGCGATCAGACCGTATGTCCGGAGCCTCCGGATTCAACTGCACCGCGAGGTCCAGATCGATAAGCGCCCCGGCCGCATCATGGAGCGCTATTTTCGTGAGTCCGCGTTGCTGTAGGGCCGCGCCGAAGCGCGGATGGTGTTTCAGACACGCGTCGAGATCGACGAGCGCCCCCCTCAGGTCACCCATCGCGTACCGAGCCGCTCCCCGTCCGCTCAGCGATTTATCGTAGTACGGGCTCAGCCGCAGGCTTCGCGTGTACTCCTCCACAGCCTCAGGGAACCGCCGCGCGTTCTTCAGCGCGCCGGCGTGATTGGAAATCGCCGCATAGTTCCCGGGCTCCAATTTGACCGCGTGAGCCCACAGGCTGAGAGAGTTCATCCAGACGGCCGTCTGCTTCATGCTCAGTGACGCCAACGCGACGAGCACGATGGCAGCGCCGCCAACAATTTCCTTTCTGCGATTCGCACGTGACACAAGCAGGTGGGCGGCGCCTGCCGCAATCGCGGCCGACCACGGGATGCACGACAAGTACGAATATCGGTCCGCCGCCCTCTGGGGCCCGCTTTGGACGAGCCCCAGCACGGGCGAGACAATCACCGTGTAGCACGCCGCAGCGATCAATAGCGCAGGGACGCGCCGTCGATACCGCACGCACGCTACCATCGCGGCGATCACGCCACCCGCGCACACAAGCCCGAACGGATGCGATAGGCTTAACGTCTTGTCGACAAGATAAAGCGGCGAGAGATTGATCGGTGCCAGGCTCTTAACGATGTAGAAGCAAAGTCCGTATGAGCTTTGCGCGAGCCGGCTGCTGACCGACATTTGCGCGAGGTCGAGCATCGCCGTGGCGCTTCGCTGCGCCATAAACGCCGCTCCCGCTGCAATCGCCGCCAAAACGGCGTAGGGGAGCTTTTCCAGGATGGCCCGACGCCAGTCGTCGCGTCGCGGCGGCAGGAAGTCGATGAGCAGAAGCACGACAGGGATGGTAATGCCCCATGCTTTGGAGAGCAGCGACAGCCCAAACGCGACGATTGACAGCGCGTACCAGCGTCCAGCGTACGCGCCCTCCCGATACCGCACGTAAGAGAGGATCGTCAGGAGCCAGAAGACTCCCGAAAGTACGTCCCGGCGCTCCGTAACCCAGGCGACCGATTCAACCCGAAGCGGGTGAATCGCCCACGAGAGCGCTCCTAGCGCGGCCGCCAAGTACACCTCGGTCGTGTCGCTCCGCAGCAACGCAAGTATCGTTAGAAAACAAAGCGCAGCCGCAAGGGAGTGCAGAACCACGTTTGTGAAGTGGTACCCGCCGGGCTCCATCCCGTAGAGCGTGAAGTCCATTCCAAAACTGAGCCACGTCAGCGGATGATAGTGTCCCCCCAACGTCGTACTGAACATCCATCGCAAGTTGTCCGAACCCAGTCCCCTGTACTTCGGGTTCGAGATGATGTTCACACCGTCGTCCCAGTCGACGAAATCGGCTTGCAGGACCGGGACGAATGGTACGAATGCGATCGCCGCGACTGAGGCCGCCCAGATCCAGCGCGCACGCGTCATGATGCGCAGATCATACTATCTGCGGTCTTTTCTCAGGGCTCGCAGGCTCTTCTCTACTCGTGCGCGACCCGGCCACTCCGGACCGCCGAGATTGAGCGCGTTGGTATACGCTTGTATCGCCAGATCGCTCTTGCCATCAAGTTCACACAGCACGCCGATGTTGGCGTGTGGCACGGGATCATGCACGTCGATCTTGGCCGCCTCGCGAAAGTCACGGAATGCGGCATTGAGATCGCCATTCTGCCGATGCAGGTCGCCGCGATCGATGTAGAGCAGAGCGACATCGGGTTTGGCGACGATCGCCGCGTCGTAGTCCCGCATGGCTTCGGAGCGTTTGTTCATCGCTTGCCACGCTGCGGCGCGGCTGCGATAGGCCATATGATCCTGCGCGTCGCGCCGGATCGCACACGTCCACAAATCGATCGAAGTGTGCCAAGCGCCGATCTGGGAGACAGTCAGCAGCGAGCAGACGGCGATGGCCGCGATCGCGACCATTCGGGCACGGCCGACGCTCATTGAATTGAGCAGACCTGCCGCCAGCAGAACACTGATCGGAACCGCCGCCAGATATGTGTAGCGATCCGCCGCGAAGTGCGATCCGATTTGCGGGAATCCGAGCACAGGCGCTAGCAGCGCCACACAACATGCCGCGACGGCGATCAGCCCGGGGGCCGACTTGCGGAACGCCACGAGCCCCGCCAGTACGCCAAGGCACGCCAGCAGGGAACCGATGTTCGTCCCAGTCGCCGTGATGCCCCTGTGAAAGTAGTAGTGTGGCGAGAGGTAAATCGGCAGCACCACCTTTGCCGCATAGAAGGCCAATCGGCGTGTCGGCTCCATCGCACGAGCGAGGGGATCGACGTCAGTTATTGCACGAGCCGACTCCTGCGCGAACCAGGCCATAACGAGCGCGGCGCCAGCGATTGCGACGTACGGCGTCTTTTCTATCAGCGCGCGCATTCGCGTCTCCGCTCGCAACCGGCGCAACACCTGCCAGTCAATCACAAGCAGAACCACGGGGAGCATGAGCGCGCTCGCCTTGGACAACAGCGAAAGGGCGAAGAGCGCTAGAGATGCACCGAGCCATCCGTACGAGCGGGGTCCCCGATGCGCTCGCAAGTACGCCAGGACGCACCCGAACGCGAACACCCCGGACAGTACGTCGCGTCGCTCTGTGACCCATGCGACAGACTCGACTCGAAGCGGATGCAGCGACCATAGCAGGGCTGCGAGCGCCGCCGCCACACGAGTGCGGGGGTCGTCGGACTGAAGCAGCGACACCATCAGCATGAAGCACAGCAGGGCATTCAGCCCGTGCAGCAGGACGCTCGTCAGATGATGGCCGAGCGGGTTCAGCTTCCACATTGCGTGATCGATGCCGTGCGAGAGCCAGGTCAGCGGCATGTAGAGCCCATGCATGTTCGTGAACATCCACTTCAGATTCTCTCCATCGAGCGACCGAATGTGCGGATTCTCGATGATGTTCTCAGGGTCGTCCCAGTTCACGAATCCGTTGCGGACCGCGGGAAGATGACACGCGAGCGTCAGGGTGACCACAGCGAGCGGAACGCCGAGCCGCCACGCGCGCGCTTTGTCCACGGCAGGCGATCATACACGCCGTTCACGTCGACAATTCAAAAACCATCTGCTACAGTCCGCGCGATGCAGGACGTCGTCATCGCTGCGGCACGTCGGACGCCGATCGGAAAATTCCTCGGGTCCTTCGCCGACGTCTCAGCAGCTGAACTCGGCGGAGTGGCGGTCCGTGCGGCAATCGCGTCGGTCGGCCTTCAGCCCGACGCCGTGGACGAGCTGATTTTTGGCTGCGCACGCCAGGCGGGCAATGGACCCAATATCGCGCGGCAGATTGTCCGGCGCGCAGGCCTGCCGGACGCCGTTCCCGCGTTCACCGTAAACAAGGCGTGCGCCTCCGGAATCAAGGCGATCGCTCTCGCGCATCAGGCCGTCGCCCTCGGTGAGGCAGATGTTGTGGTTGCGGGCGGCACGGAGAACATGACGCGTGTGCCGTTTCTCCTGGATCGCGCGCGTCTCGGATATCGCCTCGGACACTCCGAGGTTGTTGACGACATGTACAGGGACGGGTTTCTCTGCCCGCTTTGCTCGCAGGTGATGGGCGATACGGCAGAAACCCTTGCAGACCGGTACGCAATCGGACGCGAGGAGCAGGACCGCTTCGCAGCGGCGTCGCAGAACAGGTGCGAGCAAGCCCGGGCTGAAGGTCGATTTAAGGACGAGATCGCCCCCGTCGCGTTGAAGGACCGCACGCTCGACATCGACGAGCACCCGCGGGACGGCGTGACGGCCGCTTCCTTGGCGAAGCTACCTCCGGTCTTTCGAAAGGCGGGCACGGTGCACGCCGGCAATTCCAGCGGCATCACCGACGGCGCGGCGGCGGTCGTGGTCATGTCCGCGGCCAAGGCGATGCGACTGGGCATCAAACCGATGGCTCGCATCGCCGGCTCGACGCGCACAGCGATCGACCCCGCCGTCATGGGGCTGGGACCGGTCAGCGCCGTGCGGCGACTGGAGGAGCGAACGAACTGGCGCCTCGACAGCTATGATGTCGTCGAGATCAACGAGGCTTTTGCGGCCCAAGTGCTCGCATGCGACAGGGAGCTGAAGTTCGACTGGTCGCGCACCAACGTCAACGGAGGGTCAATCGCGCTGGGACACCCGATCGGCGCAACAGGGGCCCGCATCGTCGTCACGGCACTTCATGAACTCAAGCGGCGGGGCGGGAAGCGCGCGCTCGCTACGCTCTGCGTTTCAGGGGGACTCGGAATGGCAATCGCATTTGAGGCAATCGCATGATCGACTTCGAGAAGCTGGCAAAGGACATCGAGAAGCTGGAGCGGTCGGCCAAGACGTTCGGGGCGATCGAGAAAAGGAAGCCCGAGGAGCTGGACGCAAACGCGCTAACTACGGCAAGAGACGCGATGAAGCTGCACATGACGACGCTTCGCGACATCGTCGCTATGTTTCTCAAAGATCGGAAAGAACAGATCCGCACGGGCCACATGTTCAAGGACGCGGCCGCAAAGAGCATTCTCCCCACGGATGCGGCAGCGCGCGGCGACGCGCTTCTCATCAAGTGGGGCGGCAGCGTGACTCCCACCGACGCAAGGGCCGTTCACGAGGACTCCATCCGGCTGTCTCAGATGGCCGCCAAGATCGTTCCCGTTCTGAAGGCCTACCGGAAGGAACCCGGCTAGCGCTTTCAATCGCATGCATCTGCGCCGCAGAGGGCGGCTCGCCACACAGTACCGAATAGCAGCTGCTCCGACTCGGCAGTGCTTCTCAAGGCTATACGCGAGGCGTTCCCTGAGTTTTCACGGCCCGGACCCCAGCCTTGCTGGTCACCGTCTAAGTTAGTAAACTTTCCCGACCCATGACGATTCAGAAGGTTGGCGTTGTCGGCTGCGGCGCCATGGGCGGCGGCATCGCCCAAGTTTGTGCCCAGAAGGGGTACAAGACCGTCGTCCGCGAAGTCAACGACGAATTCCTCGAACGCGGCATGGACCGCATCAAGACCTTCCTCGGCGAGGGCGTAAAGAGGGGCAAGGTGGCGCAGGCCGACATGGACACCACGCTCCGAAACCTCTCGGGCACAACGTCTTTCGACGACCTGCGCGACTGCGACATCGTCATCGAAGCCGTCATTGAGAACCTGGACGAGAAGCTGAAGGTGTTTGCGGCGCTCGATCGGGTCGTCAAGAAGGACGCAATCCTCGCGAGCAACACATCGAGCATCTCGATCACCTCGATGGCCGCTGTGACGCAGCGCCGCGGGCAGGTGATCGGCCTCCACTTCATGAATCCGGTTCCCATCATGAAGCTCGTCGAGATCGTTCGTCCGGAAGTGACGAGCGAAGAGACGTACCGGCATACGCGAGCATTCGCCGAATCGCTGGGGAAGGTGATCGTCACTGCGAAGGACACGCCGGGATTCATCGTCAATTTGCTTCTAGTCCCCTACATCTGCGAGGCGATTCGCGCGCTCGATACGTGCGTCGCCACGAAAGAGGACATCGATACTGCGATGGAGCTCGGCTGCAACATGCCCATGGGGCCGATCAAACTGGCGGATTTCATCGGCCTGGACATCTGTCTCGACATCGCGGACGTCCTGTTCGACGAGCTGCGCGATCCGCGATACGCGGCGCCACCTCTGCTCCGGCGTCTCGTCAAGGCGGGGTACAAGGGGAAGAAGGCCGGCCGCGGCTTTTACGACTATTCGAAGAAGTAGGACATGATCACGGTTCTTACAGCAATTGCCCTCGTTGCGCAGGTGCAGGTGACGATCGACGCCAAGCGCCTGAATCCCTCTCATAAGATGCTCGTCCGCTTCGCGATTGAGAACGCGTCGGACGCTCGCGTCGACGTACCCGAGCCTTCCGATTGGACTATGGGTCTGGAGATTCGAGACGCGAAGGACAAGGTGCTGAAGGACTTCCAGGACGCGCCCGAGAAGCAGCGCATCGCCCTGGACTCGCGTGCCTTCATCGGACGCAGCGTCGACATCTCTTCGGCCATCGCGGGCAAGAAATTCGACGAAGGCGTGTTCAAGCTCACGTGGCGACACGCGGGGACTACATCCGCCCAAATCGAGGTTCTTGTCGTACGCGATTACACGGTGAAGATGTCGACCAATTTTGGTGACATTTCGTTTGAGATGTACCCCGATACCGCGCCGAAGAATGTCATGCACTTCATCGGTCTCATCAACGAAAAGTACTATGACGGAAAGACGTTCCACGTCGTGATCCCCGGTTTCATGGTGCAGGGCGGGAATCCGCAGCCGGATGGCCGGGGGAAGCACGCGAAGACCGTGAAGGGCGAGTTTGCGTCGACACGAAAGATCGCGCGCGGAACCTTGGGGCTGCTGCGCAACCCTCGCGACCCTGATTCGGGCGCATCCGACTTTTTCATCGCGCTGGGACCGCTCGAACGATTCGACGGCCAGTTCTCGATCCTTGGCCAGCTGATCGAAGGGGATCCGGCGCTGCGCGAAATCGAGCAGGTGAAGACAGATCACAATCCGTGCGCCGGCTGCGGCAAGAAGCTCGACCCGCACGTGACGGACCACTGCATGCAAGACCATCGCGACAGACCCGCCATTGACGTGATCATCAAAACCATGACCGTTGTGGAAAGGAAAGACTGATGACTCCATCGCTTGCGCTCCCGATCATCCTCCTGCTCGTCTTGACGGCCGCTCCGGCCATCGGGCTGCAGGATCCGCCGAAGCCTGCGTCGCCGCTGACCCTGACGGCCACGCTCGACCGCGCGGACGGCAAATACGTCCTGCTGGACGAGATCCAGATCGAGGTGAAGCTCGAGAACACGGGGGAGAAGGCCCTCGAGGTAACCGAGCTCGCGTACGAAGAAGGATCGCTCTCGTTCGCGGTCAAGGCGGAATACGCGGGGGGCGCCATCAAGGAGTTCCTCCTCACTCATATCCGCCCCGATCCTCACGTAAAAGTAAGGCTGGCGCCGTCGCGTGTTTCGCTTGCGCCGAAGAAGTCGCTCACTTTCGCTCGCCGCTTCCCGACGATCGCCCCGGGCAAGTTCGCGATCACGGCGAACTTTCACAATGATGGTGCAAACGTTGCGGCGGCGGCCGTTACGGCGGAAGTCGCGGGCGCCACGGGCGGAAACAAGCTCGTTGCCACCGTCACGACCGCGTCGCACGGCGCCTTCTCCTTCGAGCTGCGCGGACAGGACACGCCCGCAAACGTGTCGAACTTCGTAGAGCTCGCGCGCCGCGGATTCTACAAGGACATGCTTTTCAACCGCGTGGTGCCGAAGCACTGGGTGCAGGCGGGCTGCCCGTACGGATTGGGCATCGGCGGACCGGGGTATTCGGTGAAGCCTGAACTTGAGGACACCGTGCGCCACGAGGAAGGCACGGTTTCAATGGCGGGCTTCGAGAAAACCGGCTTCCACGGATCCCAGTTCTTCATCTGCCTGGGCCCCCAGCCTGCCCTGGACAAGAAATACACCGTCATAGGCAAGGTTGCCGCGGACCAGATCGAGGCCGTTCGCACGATCGGCAAAGTCACGTCCGACAAGATCACGGAGCGGCCGACCACGGATGTGCGCATCACCGACATCACGATTACGGTCAAGAACTAGGTGGCATTCGAGACCATAAAACTCGAGGAGCGCGACGGTGTCGCATTTGTCACCGTCAACCGTCCGAACAAGCTGAACGCTCTCAACGCTCAGGTGATCACGGAGCTCACCGAGGCATTTGCTTCGATCAAGTCCAACGCCAGCGTCCGCGCGGCCATCCTGACGGGCGCGGGCGAGAAGGCATTCGTCGCGGGAGCGGATATCGCGGTCCTTTCGCAACTGGATCCGGTCGCGGCGCACGAGAATGCCGTCAAGGGCCAGCGACTCACGCAATTAATCGAGACCTTGGGCAAGCCCGTGATCGCCGCGATCAACGGATTTGCGCTCGGGGGGGGGTGCGAGCTCGCGATGGCGTGCACCATGCGCATCGCCGCTGAGGGAGCCAAGCTGGGTCAGCCGGAAGTGAAGCTCGGACTAATCGCGGGGTACGGCGGTTCCCAGCGTCTACCGCGACTCGTGGGGAAAGGCCGCGCGCTGGAGCTGCTGCTCACGGCAGATACGGTCGATGCCCAGGAGGCCTGGCGAATCGGCCTCGTCAATCGCGTCGTCAAGCGTGAGTCGCTCATGGCCGAAGCGGAGGCGATTGCGCGCAAGATCATCGCCATGGCCCCGTTGGCTGTGCAGTACACGATGGAGGCCGTCCACCGCGGCCTCGAATCCGGCCAGGCCGAGGGCTTGTCGCTCGAAGCCACGCTGTTCGGCCTCACGTTCGCCACGCAGGACATGCGTGAGGGCACCAAGGCCTTTCTCGAAAAGCGGCCCGCGAACTTCGTCGGGAAGTAGATGCCGCGGAAGAAGCGCGCGCCTGGGCCTTCCGACCTGCTTCAGGACGTGAAGTTCGTGAAGCTCACGATGCTGCACGATCTTGCGTACGCGGAGCAGCTGCAGGCGGTGCTGCGCCAGCAAGGCGTGGGGGCGGTCATCATCAACGACGAGACCGTCCAGGCGCGCCCGAAAGAGGAGCGAGCCGACGTCTCGTCCCTCGATGGCTTTCGAATCGAGGTCCCCGCCCCTATGATCGAGAAGGCAAGGAGCATCCTCAACGACCTGCTAAGGAACGAAGAATGACCGACAGCGACATCGTCCTCCTCGACGGCGCGCGGACCGCGTGGGCCGAGTACTCGGGCACGCCGGGATTCGGCCTCCTCAAGGACCAGTCTTGCGTTGATCTTGGCGCGGCGGCCGCTCGCGCGGCGATCAAGAAGAGCGGCGTCAACCCCGAGTGGATTGACCACGTCATCTTCGGGAATGCGATGCAGACGTCTAGCGACTCCATCTACGGCGCGCGCCACGTGGGGCTCAAATCGGGCTGCCGCATCGAAACGCCCGCGCTGACCGTCAACCGGCTGTGCGGGTCGGGCGTGGAGTCTGTAGCACTGGCCGCACGCTTCCTCAAGGCCGGCGACGCTACGATGGTTCTGGCCGGCGGAATGGAGTCCATGAGCCAGGCGCCACACGTGATCCGCGGGCTGCGCGGCGAGCCCGTGCGCTTTGGTGCCGACATTCGAATCGAAGACTCTCTCTTTGTGAATCTCAAGGACGGCTACTGCGGCCTTTACATGGCCGAGACCGCGCAGAATTGCGCGAAGAAGTACGGCATCACGCGCGAGGAACAGGACGAATTCGCGCTCCGCAGCCACATGGAGGGCGTACGCGCCGTCAAGGCAGGACTGCTGAAAGAGGAAATCACACCGGTCCAAGTCCAGCGGCGTAAGGAGACTGTCACGATCGAACTCGACGATCACATCAAGCCCGACACTTCTCTCGACAAGCTCTCGAAGCTCGCACCCGCCTTCGGCAAGGACGGAACGGTAACCGCGGGCAATGCGAGCGGGATCGTGGACGGCGGGGCGGCCATCGTCGTCACGACTGCGAAGCAGGCGCACGACCGGGCGTGCACCCCGCTGGCGCGGATCGTCTCCTATGCCGCCATCGGCGTGCCGCCCGAGCTGATGGGGATGGGACCGGCGCCCGCAATTCGCGAGGCGTGCTCCAAGGGCGGGCTGAAGCTGGCCGACATCGATCTCTTCGAGATCAACGAGGCTTTTTCCGGCCAGTACCTCGCCGTCGAAAGGGAATTGGGTCTTGATCGCGCGAAGGTCAACGTCAATGGCGGATCCATCGCTCTCGGTCACCCGCTGGCAGCGACAGGTACGCGCCTCATCCTGACCGTGATTTACGAGCTACGGCGCCGCAAGAAGAAGTACGGTGTCGCGTCCGCATGCATCGGGGGCGGGCAGGGCATCGCGCTGATCGTCGAGCGCCTGTGAGGGTTGAGCTTCACCGGCATCTCGAAGGCTCCGTCCGCTACGAAACCTATCGGGACCTCGCTGCAGATTGCGCAACGGCGCCCAAGACCCGACGCGCCCTCGCGATGAGCCGGGGGGACCCTCGTACGTTCCGTTGCTTCAACACCAAGTTCAATCCGATCACCGCCCTCAGCCCCAGCCGTGCCTGGGTGGAGCGCCTCGCGCGTGAGGCCGTGGAGGACGCCGCGCGCGAGGGTGTCACGCATCTCGAGCTGCGTTTCAGTCCGGCCTACCATGCGATGCGGATGACCGTCGACGCTGTGACCGTCGGCGGCTGGATCGTCGACGCGGCGCGCGCGGAGGCCCGCCGCAGACGCATGACGGTTACCTTCGTGATAACGCTCGCCCGCCATCGCGATCTGAAGCTCAACCGGCCGTCTCTGGACGCGGCGCTCGCGCTTCGCCCCGCAGTCGTCGGCCTCGACGTGGCGGGTCCCGAGTGGTTCTCGCTGGACCCTCTCGCGCCGCTGCTGCGCAGGGGCCGCCGCGCCGGGCTTCCGCTGACGGTTCACGCAGGTGAGGCCGGTCCGGGTCGCAATGTGCTTGACGCCGTCCAGCGGTATGGAGCCGAGCGCATCGGGCACGGCATCCGCTGCTCCCGTCCGCTCCCCGGCGTTCACTACGAACTCTGTCTGACGAGCAATCTGCTGACAGGGACGTGCCCTGATCTCTCACGACATCCGCTCCGGCGAATGTTCGACGCGGGCCTCTCCGTGTCGCTCAACACGGACGACCCCGCCATATTCGGCACCACCCTATCACGCGAATACACGCTGGCACGGCGGCACCTCGGCTTCACCACCGCCGAGTTCGCCGAGATCAACCGCCGCGCGTACGCGGCCGCGTTTCGCTAGTTCAGGACGATCAACGGCTGCGCTCGTGTTCCGAGGACGCGCACGCCCTCGATCAGCGCCGCTTCCGCGGCTGGATTCATCCCTGCCACGATGTCCGCGTCCGCGACGAGCAACATGTCGAACGTGCCGCCACGACGCACAACGCCTGTGAGGCGCAGCGCGCCGGCAGCGGTCCGCATCTCAGTGCCAAGGTGCGTGACGTCACCGTCGACGATCTGCAGCCGTGCCATCATGCCTTCGAGCGGCATGGATGCAAGGCGCGATTCCTGCGTCGCTGCTGCAAGCGCGTGCATGACGCGCGCGCCACTCATGCGGCCCGCAAGCGTGAGTCCGGCCTGACCTGTCAGCCCATCCATCTGCACATACCCGTGCACGACCCCGATCGCATCGCCGCCAGGTGCAATGTCGAGCGCGGGAATGACGGTGCGCAGCAATTGCGTGAGGGCGTCCGTAAGCGCAACGCTCGCAGCATCCATCTCAACCTTGCCCGTGAAAGCGCCGTTGATGCGCGCGATCGCTCCTTTGCCCGACACTTCGCCGCCGTTCAACGTGCCGCGGAAGTTGCGAATGTCTGCCGTGACCCCCTGGGCGCTCGACGTCAGCGCTGCCTCGAGGGTGATATTGGACACAACGATCGGTTCATTGAACGAATCGGTGTCATAGGAAACGCTTCCGTTGCGAATCTCGATGCTGTCGAAGGCGAGGGGTTTGCGCGCGCACGCCGTCACGAGTTTCGGTACGCTGCCGGCGACTGGAGCCTGAGGCTCCGAGCGCATGACAATCGCGACGGTCGGCTCGATTACGACCGCGCGGCCCAGTGTCGTCCTGCACAGAAGCGACTTGCCCTTTGGCGAAAGCACGACTTCCTTCGCGCGACCCGAAAACTCGACGTTGCCGCGAGCCGACGCATCAATCGTCAAGTCGCGGAGCGTGACCCCCTGGCACCACGAGAGCGAGGCGCCATTGAGATGCACGGTCGATCCCGTAGCCTTCGTCAAGGCCGCTTCAATTCTCGTCCGGCCCCACGCACTCTTCACCAGGATGGGAAGGCCGAAGTACCCGGCGGGAATGCTCAGCAGCACGGTCACGATGGTCCACTTGACCAGACGCCGCGTCATCCGCCACACGAAGGACCCTTTGCGGGGGGCACGCTTCATATCAGTTCTCCCTGTCTTACTCTCTAGACGTACGTACAGGAGAAATGACTGCTCCGTGTACTCCCGCGTAACGGACTTTTTCGCGCTCAAGCCACGATTGCGTGTGTGGACCCGCATGCGCTGCGCGGAGCAGGAGGCTTGCAATCGGGTTCCGGCGGCGTAGAATTACTCAGGAGATCTACTCCGACGTATGGACGATGGCGCAGCAGGACCACCAGGCGACGCACACCGAATCGAGCATCCGCTATCATCGAGCGTTCTGGTCCTCAACAAGCACTACGTGGCGCTCCGCGTGGTGACGGCGCGCCGGGCCTTCATCCTGTTGTTCAAGGAGTGCGCGGAGGCCATAGACAGCGCGGGCGAAACGTTCGCGACATACAGTTTTGTCGCGTGGCTCGAGCGATCAAGGACGCTCCAATCGGACCCCGTTGACCACGAAGTATTCGTGCGCACGCCCCGCTTGATGCTGGCCGTGCCGAAGGTGATCCGCCTGCTCGAGTACGACCGGCTTCCGCGTCGTGAAGTGAAATTCAGCCGCCGCAACATCATCGCGCGGGACGACTATCGTTGTCAGTATTGCGCAAAGCGCTTCGGTGCGTCCCACCTCTCCATCGATCATGTCGTTCCCAAGTCGAGGGGCGGCAAATCGACGTGGCTCAACGTGGTCGCCGCATGCAGTCCGTGTAACACTCGAAAAGGCGGGCGCCTTCCCTGGGAGGCCTCGATGCACCTTCTCAAGCAGCCTCACGTACCGCGGAAGAATCCCATTCTCGCGGACAAGCTTGCGACGCGCCGCTATTCGATCTGGAATCACTTCCTCCGCGACGGCGAGCTCGCGATCGACGCTTAGACCGTTCAGCGGTGCCGTCGATCGAGCTCCGCCTGAACGTCTCCCAGCGAGATTCCGCGCGTCGCCAGCAACGCAAGCAGATGGTAGAGAACGTCCGCGGCCTCACCGATCGTCGCCGCCCGGTCCCGCCCCTTCGTGGCCATACAAAGCTCCGCCGCCTCCTCCAGAACTTTGTCGCGCGCGAGCTGGGGATCCCCCAGCAGTCGATTCGTGTACGAGCCTTTCTTCGGCTTGCGCTTCCGATCGGCGATCGTCTGCTGCAGCAGACGAAGGACGTCCACGGCGGGGAAGGGCTCCGCCGCGAAGCAGCTGTAGGTATTGCGGTGACAAGCGGGGCCCGTCTGTTCGACGCGCGCGAGGATCGCGTCGCGATCGCAATCGTAATGCAAACTCACCATCTTCTGAGTGTGGCCGCTCTCCTCTCCCTTGCGCCAGAGCCGGCCCCGCGACCTGCTCCAGTAGTGCATGACTCCTGACTTCTTCGTGCGAGCGAGCGCCTCGCGATTCGCGTACGCCAGCATGAGCACGTTGTTCGTCTTCACGTCTTGTGCGATCACAGGGATCAGATTCATCGCACCACCAGCCCCCTCTGCGACAACTCGCGCTTCACGTCGCGCGGAGTCGTCTCGCCATAGTGAAAGATGGACGCCGCGAGCGCGGCATCCGCCCGGCCCTTTGTGAGCGCTTCAAAACAGTGAGCGGCGGACCCGCATCCGCCCGATGCAATGACGGGAATGGTCACCGCGTCGGAAACAGCGGCGGTCAGCTCCAGATCGTACCCCTCGGTGGTGCCGTCGCGGTCGATGCTCGTAAGCAGGATCTCGCCCGCCCCAAGTTCCGTTACTCGCCGCGCCCACTCCACCGTGTCCAGCTCGGTGCGCTCGCGGCCCGCGCCGACATACACACGATGGGTCCCTGATTCGCGTTTCGAATCGATCGCGATCACGATGCACTGAGCCCCGAAGTCGCGCGAGCACTCCGTGATCAGCGACGGAGTCCGCACGGCCGCCGTATTCATTCCCACCTTGTCTGCTCCGGCCCGCAGCATGCGCTTTACGTCGTCATGCGACCGGATCCCTCCCCCCACGGTCAGCGGGATGAAGAGGCGCTCCGCCGTACGCCGAGCGACGTCCTCCATCGTCCGCCGGCCCTCAATTGTCGCGGTGATGTCGAGAAAGACGATCTCGTCCGCGCCATCGCGCTCGTAGCGTTCGGCCAGCTCCGCCGGATCGCCGACGTCCGTCAGATTCCTGAACTGTACGCCCTTCACGACGCGACCGCCCTGAACGTCGAGGCATGGAATGATGCGCTTCGTGAGCATCAGCGGCGATTCCATCTCACCGTTTGTTTCGTGCTCAGCAGCGATTCGGACGGCCTCGTAGCCTGATGCAGCGCGATGCCGAGCGCCTTGAATGACGCCTCGTTGATGTGGTGGAAATTCTTCCCCTTGAAGATGACATTGTGGAGCGTGATCCGCGCCTCCATCGCGAAGCTGCGCAGCACGTGCACCAGCATCTCATCAGGGAGCGTGACATCGCAGTACGGACGATCGACGAGGTCGACGCAGACCATGACGAGCGCGTCATCCATCGCCACCGTGCCCGTTCCCACTCGCTGAACCGGCCGGTTGGCGAGCGCGTCCCTGAAGGCTTTTCCCAGCGTGATCGCGACGTCCTCGTTGATGTGGTGCTGGAAGTCGCCGCGCGCCTTGACGGTCAAGTCGAAGCGGCCGAATCGCGCAAGCGATTCAAGCATGTGCTTAAGCCACTTGTCCGGGATCCTGACGTCGCTGCTGCCTGTCCCGTCGAGATCGACGCGAACTTCCACGTCCGTTTCGCGCGTCTTTCGTTTCATCGTCTTCTTACGCATGGTCGAGCGCCCCCTTGAGCGGGATCGTCCCCGCATAGATCGCGGACCCCAGCACAATTCCGAACGCTCCCAGTCCCTTAAACCGCTTCACGTCCTCGAGGCTGGTGATTCCACCGGCAAAGATGACCGGCTTCGCGCTCACCTTCATGACGCCTTCGACGGGGCTCCAGTCCACGCCCTGCAACCGCCCCTCCACGGCCACGTTCGTGTAGAGATAACCTGCGATGTCCCAATCATTCGCGCGATTCACGAACTCAACGACCTCCACGGCCGATGATTCCTGCCACCCCTTGATCGCCACCTTCCCGTCCACCGCGTCGATCGCCAGGATGATGCGGCCGGGGAAGAGTCGGAGCATCAGGGACAGCCACGTCGGATCAGCAATGGCGCGCGTACCGATGATGGCCCGAGCGACGCCGAGACCGTTTAGGACGCCGGCGACGACTTTCGCGTCGCGCAGGCCGCCGCCGAAGTACACTTCCGCACCCCGATCAGACGCGAGCGTTTGAATTGCGGCGACGGCGTCATGATTGGTCCGCCCTGTGTCCTTTGCGCCGTCCAGATCGACCACGTGAAGGTGCTTCGCGCCCTGGCCCAGCCAGCGCCTTGCGACCTCCTCAGGCGCGCCATAGTCCTTCTCCACCATGGAGTGCGTACCGCTGTCGAACTTCACGACCCGCCCGGCGAAGAGATCGATCGCGGGGAATATGATCACGAATGCGACTCCGCGAAACGGACAAAATTGCCAATCACCCGCAGCCCAGCCTCGCTCGACTTCTCAGGGTGGAATTGAACGGCCCACACATTCCCAAAGGCCACGGCCGCCGCAAACGAGCCGCCGTAGTCCGTCATTCCGACCACGTGATCCGCACAGGACGATGGGGCGAACGAGTGCACGAAGTAAAAGTGCGCGCCGTCTGCCACTCCGTCGAACATGCCCGTCCGATTGTGGCGTACTGCGTTCCAACCGATGTGCGGCAGCCGCGCGTGTGCAAGACGGCGCACCCGGCCGGGGAACAGGCCGACTCCCTCTCCACCGCTTTCCTCGCTCGACTCGTAGAGAATCTGCATTCCGATACAGACGCAGAACGCCGGCAGGCCGGCCGCAAGGCGTTCCCGCAGCTTCTGCCGCACAGGGGCGATCATCGATGCGACCTTTCCGAACGCCCCCACGCCTGGGAAAAGCAGCGCCTGCGCTTCCAGCGCCTTTCGAGGATCCGCCTCCACATCGACGCTCGCTCCAGCGGACTCAAACGCTTTGCGCAGGCTGTGGATGTTGCCGACGCCGTAGTCCATTAGAGTCAGCCTGATCACTTCAGCACCAGGGTCAGCGCGGTGAGCAACTCCTGATTATGCTCTCGCCGGCCGATGGTCATGCGGAAGCACTCCGCGAGACCGCGAAAGTCGCTCATATCGCGGACGAGAATCTTGCGATCGCGAAGCCCGCGCACGATATCCCGGGATGGCCGGCCGCACGAGACAAGCATGAAATTCGCATCGCTGGGATGCGCCGTCATGCCCAGCTTTGCCAGCTGATCCGAGAGCCACGCGCGCTCGCCCCCGACGATGCGCACACTTTCAGACACGTACGTGGAGTCCGAAAGCGCCTCCAGCGCAATGAGCTCCGCGAGGGTACCGACAGTGAACGGCGTCTTGACAGCCATCAGCCGCTCGACAATGGCCTGCGGCCCTATGCAGTATCCGACGCGCAGCCCTGCAAGCCCGTAACTCTTCGAAAACGTTCGAGTGACGACGACGTTTTCGAAGTCCCTGACACGCGCGCAGAAGTCCTGCCCGCAGAAATCGGCGTACGCCTCGTCGACAACCACAAGTCCGGAGGACCCGCGAATCACCCGCTCAATATCCGTTACGGACCATGCGTTTCCGGTCGGGTTGTTCGGCGACGCGAGGAAGGTCACCTTGGCACGCGCTGCGAGGATCGCATCGACGTCGAGCTGAAAGCAATCCAGGAGCGGGATTTCCACGACGCTTCCAAAGTTGATCTTGCCGTAGAAGGCGTACATGACGAATGAGGGACTCGGCGCAACTACGGTATCGCCGGGATCCAGAAACGCCTTTCCGATCCCGTCCAGAATTTCGTCGGAGCCGTCGCCGACAACGACCTGTTCCACCGACACTCCGTGGCGCCGTGCGATCGCCGAGCGTAGATCGTCCGAGTATCCCGAAGGGTATTGCGACAGATCGAATCCTCGCTTCAGCGCGCGCTCAATCGCGGGATTCGGCCCCATCAGACTCGTGTTTGCGTCCATCCGCAGGAAGCCCTGCGCCGCCGGCGGGTAGACGGGCGGTTTCAGATCGACCGTGCACGTGCGCGGCTTAATGGCCAAGGCGCACCTCGATCGACCGCTGATGTGCGCCCAGACCCTCGAGTTTGGCGAGGGCCGTTGCCGTCGGAGCCACGCCCTCAAGACCCTCACGCGTCAGGTTGCAATGCGTCATGGTCCTCACGAACGTGTTGGCCGAAAGTCCGCTCGTGCGTCGCGCCTCGCCGATCGTCGGCAAGATCGCGTTCGGGCCGACGCCGTAGTCGCCGATCGCGACCGGTGCATATTCACCCATGAACACGGCGCCAGCGTTGCGGATTTTCGACAGCACCTGCGACGGATTCTTGCACGCCAGTACAAGATGCTCCGGCGCATACTCGTTGATAAAGGCGATCGCCGCCTCCGACGAGTCTGCGACAAGTAGCGCGCCGTTTTCCGTCAACGCCTTCCGAATGATCTCCGTCCGTGCATGCGTCGGGACCTGCGCCCGCAGTTCCCAGGCGATCGAGTCGGCCTGCGTCCGAGACGTCGTCACAAAGATGGAGGCGGCCGCTGTGTCGTGTTCCGCCTGCGCGATGAGATCAGAGGCGATGAACTTCGCCGACGCATCCCCATCCGAATAGACCAGGATCTCCGTTGGCCCCGCCAGAAAGTCGATGGCCACATGTTCCGCCACGAGCTTCTTCGCCGCCGTGACCCATTTATTTCCCGGCCCGACGATGATGTCCGCGCGGGGCACGGTCGCCGTGCCGTAGGCCATGGCCGCGACGGCCTGCGCGCCGCCGGCCTTGAAGATACGCTGCACGCCGGACACCTTCGCCGCAAAGAGGACTCCAGCCGGCACCGTGCCGTCCGGACCAGGCGGTGTGCACAGAACAATCCGCTTTACGCCGGCGACGGCTGCGGGTACCGCCGCCATGATCACGCTCGACGGATACGCAGCCAGCCCCCCCGGGATGTACAGGCCGGCTACGTCATAGGGCACAACGACGCGTCCCAGCGTCACGCCCTTCATCGGAGCGAACTCAAACGATTTCAGCACGCCCTGTTGATGAAAGCGCGTGACGCTCTGCTGCATGGCGCGGATCGCGATCTGGTTCTGCTGCGTCACGGCGCGATCCGCAGCGGCAATCTCGTCCGGCGTCACCTCGAACGTTTTCAGCTCAACGCCGTCGAATTTCCGGGTGTACCGACGGAGCGCGTCATCCCCTGTCGCGCGCACATCATCGACGATCTTCCGCACCGACTTCAGCGCGGTATCATCGACGGCCCCGGGACGCTTGATCAAGTACTCCCGCAG
>CAYXVY010000003.1:0-13836 GCA_964468745.1 uncultured Planctomycetales bacterium
CGCGAGCGCAAGCGCGGCGATCAGCAGCGACGGAGCGAGCCTCATCAATTCCACCTATTTGAGACGGGGCGGATTATAGTCAATCCTTCAACGCCTAGAACAAACGATTGCCCTGCGGAATCGGGAGCACGGTCCGCGACGCGCGTGACGACGCGACAACCCATCCACGAATCGACCGTTCCGGCGCTACTTGAGATCGTCGTGCCAGCGGCGCCACGCCGCAGGATCGCGTCCAAGGTCGGCACCGGCGAGCAGCCGCAGCGCCGCGTACGCTCCTTCACTGGTGCGAGCACCACCGTCGGAGAGGCATGCGATGAGCAGCGGCGCCACGCTACGATCCTTGAATTTCGCGAGGTGCTCCAGCATCGCCCCCTTGACGCCCGACGACTCCCTCTGTGCGGCATCTATCAGCGCCGGCAGTGCGGACTTCGCACCCATCTGGGCAAGGAGCTTCGAGGCGGTCCACCGCACAACGGAGTCCTCGTGCTTCAGCTTTTCGACCAGCGCTGCGATCGCCTCCGCATCGTCCTTCAATTCCGCGACTTGCGTCATGGCGCGCACGAGGTCGCCCTGGCTCAACTTCTCCTTGAGACGATCGAGTCTCTCCTTGCGGGCGTCCGACGCACCCTGCTCGCCCGGTACGCCCTCGAGAAGGTACAGCGGCAGATAGCGGTAATAGACCTCGAGATTCAGGACGTTGATCGCCGTGGCCCACACGCGGCCGCCCTCGCGTCCGATGTAGTTGATCTCGGGATCCCACGATCCCGCGCGGTGCGAGTCCGTCCGCTGCTTGCTGACCAGCATGTCGCGCAACGCCGTGTTCCACCGGGTCCACGCCTCTCCTCCGACCTGGAACATCGCGAGCGTGCCGTAATACCAGTAGTACATGTTCGCGTCCGTCATGAGGCGGTTCTGGAGCATCGCTTCCTTTTCGGCTTCCTTCATTTTCTGCCAGGACGGCACGTTCTTTTGAAGACGCGCGCCCGCCCGGCTGAGCGGACCCGGGTCCGTGAGGCCGAGATAGTAGCGACAGACCATGCCGACGGCGGCGAGGCCGTCGCCGCGGCGGCCCGTGCCGGGCTCGCGCTCCGCGTAGATCAGCTCGCCGGTTGAGGCGTCGGTGCGCTTGACGATCAGATCCGTGACCGCCTTCATCGTCTTGCGCGGCACGTCCAGCTTCGCGATCTGCGCGGACTTGAGCGCCATCACCGCCCATCCGGCGATGGACGTATCGTTCCGCTCCCGCACGGAAATCTCGTGGGAGAAATAGTCCCACCCGCCGTCGCGACGCTGCTCGCGCGCGAGATAATTCACCGCGCGCTGCGCGGCGGAGCGCCACTTCTCCTCGCCCGTGATCGCGACGGTCTCACAGAGCGCCCACGTCGCGAGCGCGTGATTGTAAAAGTTCGTCGGACCGGCGGAGCTGATGCCGCCGTCCTGCCGCTGGACGCGAACCAGATAATCGAGCGACTTCGAGATGGTCTCGCGGAATTCGCCCGCGTCGGGGCGATAGCCGGCGCCTAGGAACGCGAGGATGCAGAGGGACGAAACGCCGACGCTGTACGTGGGATCCCCCGGCGCGCTGATGTCGTGGCATCGATCGCTCATGGGACAGCGGTTGATGAACAGGTTGGCGTCCCAGCCGCCGGAACCGTGCATGTGCGTCGCTAGCCAGCGAAGTCCGCCCTCGACGGCCGCCTCGGACGCCTGCGTGCCGCCGTGCTTCTTGAGCATCTCGGCGCGTCCTTCGCCGCCACGACCCGAGTAGATCTTCTCCGCCGGCACTGGAACGCTGGGGGTCGGAGTCCCGGACGAGCTCGGAGCCGCGATCACGGCCGGCGGGGCGGCCGGCTCGACGGGCGTCTCCGTCTTCGGAGGCTCGGGAGTCGGGGGCACCGGTTGCGTTTCCGGAAGCTCGTTGTGCTTTCCCTTCTCGCCTTGCACGTCCACTTTCTTTTCGCTGACCCCCGACGGGGCAAACTCGAGCGCGAGCACGTCGCGATCCTGCCTCTCGGTGTACAGCGCAAAGCCCACCAGGAAGATCATGGCGACGACGTGCGTGAACGCCGAGACCGCGAAGGAGAAGACGCGCGTGAGCGCGAGGACGACGAGGCCGATCGTGAGCCGGGCGCGCGGTCCGCTCGCGGAGAGGCCCGTGGGCACGCCGCGCAGAACGACGGCACCGCTGGCGATGCGTGCGGGAGGCCTGCCTTCCGGAACCTGCGAGGCTCCGGCTGCGCGCGACTGGGAGAAACTGGGCGCCTCGACGATGGAGGCCCACACCACCGGCTCCGGCCGGGCCGGCTCCTGGACCGAAGACCAGCTCTCTTCGCTCACCACCGCTCCCTGTACAGCCTTAGACGCCCGCTGCGGTGGATTCTACCCGACTTTCTCGGCTGCGCGCGCCTGGTCGTCCGCCGCTGTCCGGCTGGCCAGGAGGCAGCAGACGCCCGCCAGTATGAGCGAGCAGGAGAACCACGCAAACGTATTCTCACGGCTGACCGTCTCGCTGATCTTCCCGAAGACCGGGGGTGCAACGGTGTCTCCCAGCAGATGCAGCACGAACACGGCCAAGGCCCACGCGGCCGCGCGCTGCATCGGACTCACCACGTTCGCGATCTGCGTGTTCACCGCCGGCATGCAGAGGAAGTAACAGAAGCACCCTACGCCGAGCGCCGGCAGGTACACCCACGGAGTGAGCACCTTGAATCCGATCAGGATGCAGGGCCATCCCGCCAGGAACGCTACGCCGGCAAGGAGCGCATATGCACCCTTCACGCCCCTCTTCGCGAGACGGTCCCCGATCACGCCGGAAAGCACATTGCCCAAGGCGCCCGCCGCGAGCACCAGGATCCCGAGGGCGAGGCTTGCCTGCTCCTCGCTCATGTGCCGCGCCTCGATGAAGAACTCCTTGCCGAAGTGCATGAGCGGGATGAGCACGATGACGGCGAACGTCTGCGCCAAGATGATCAGCAGGAGCGTGCGGTTCCGCAGCAGCGCCACATAGTCTCGCAGCGTCGGCTTCTTGTGGCCTCCGGACTCGCCTCCGCGCGGTGGATCCGGCAGGTACCAGATCAGGGCCGCGATCAGGAATCCCGGCACGCCCGCCAAGTAGAAGAGATTGCGCCACCCGAGCGTGCCGGCGGCGCTCGAAAGGAGAAACGCCGCCGTACCGCCGAGCGGAAGCCCGAGATAGAAGACGGAGAGCGCCTTGCCTCGCGCCTGCTGCGGGAAAAGGTCGCTGATGAGCGCAGGGCCGATGATGAGGCAGCCCGCCTCTCCGACGCCGATGAGAACACGCGCCGCGTACAGGACCGACTTGCTATCGGTCCAGCCGCACGCAACCGTCGCGAGGCTCCAGATCACGATGCATACGGCGAACAGCCGTGGTCGGTGCCGGCGGTCGGCGAGGCCGCCGATGGGCGGGGCACAGACCATGTACCCCAGCGTGAAGAGCGTCCACAGGAAACCGAATTCCGCCGATGACAGCCCGAATGCCGGGCGCAGGTGCCGCTCCATGGCGCTCACCAACGAGCGGTCCATGTAGTTGAAGAAGTTCGCGGTAAAGATGACCGCGAGTCCCCAGATCGCCGCGCGTCGCGTGGTCATCTAGGCGGTTCGACCGTGCGATTCGCTCCCGCGTTACCTAGGCGCCGACGACCTTGCGCAGCTTTTTCTGCAGATTCGGATCGACCTTGAGAAATTCCACGCCGTACGTGATCGAACCGTTCATATAGAGACGCACCACGCGGGCCGAAATCTCAACGTCATCCAGCGGCTTCGCCATGACGCGCAACGCGACCGTGAACGGCTCCGTCGGGAAATTGCCGAGCGGAAGCGCGACGTCGGTGATACGGGCGCCACCAAGGCTGATGTCGCGAAGGGTCGCCACGCCCTGGTCGTAAAGGGAGCCGTCGCGGTTGTAGATGCTGAACTCGGCGCCGAAGGACACCTCGGCGCGCGCGTACCGGCGGCGGTGCGTGTACTTCAATTTGTTGAAGTCGTAGCCCATCTCCCGCGAAATCTTGAAGACCTTCTTGACGGTCTCCTTGCGGAACACGGGGCCCTGGCGCCGATTCAGGATCTTGTTGACCGAGGACACGTCCAACCCGACGCGTCTTGCGATTTCGACTTGCGTCACCATGCCTCGACCCTCCGACCGGAGATTATCAAGTCAAATTGGCACCACGTCAATGCTCATATGGGTGGAATTATGCATCGCCCGACGCGAGGAGCGCCGCGCCCGCGCCGCCCGACGGCGCCTTGACTTGCCGCGGACACACTGCTAGTGTCGAGCCATCCGGTGGAGGTGGGTATGACCGAAGTCACGCAGTACTGCTTCCAGGACTTCATCGCCGACCTGGAGATGATCACCTCCGTCGAGAAGGATCAGTCCGAGATCATCCGCAAGATCTCCCGCAAACTCAAAATCCTCATCTCCTCCGGCGACGACCTGCTCACGGATGTGGAGCGCGAAGCGAACGCCGCGCATTACAACCGGCACCTCGTCTACATGGACCGCCAGCGCCGCTTCGTCATCATGAGCGCCGTGTGGCTGCCCGGACAGGGGACCCCGGTCCACGACCACGGAACCTGGGGCGTCACCGGAACCCTCGAGGGTGAACTGAAGGTCACCAATTATCTGCGGGTCGACGACGGAAAGAAGGCGGGCTTCGTGAAGCTCCGCGAAAGCACCGGCGTCTATTGCGGCCCCGCGAGCGTGTCCTACGTCCTGCCGCCGAACGAGGAAATCCATAAGGTCGAGAACATCGGCGAAAAGACCACGTACAGCTTCCACGTCTACGGGCGCGACACGATCGAATTCAACATGTACGACCTCGAGACCGGGGCGATTCGTCCGTACCAACCGGACTATTCCAACGCGCCGAGCAAGACCCGATAGGCGGGTCCTGATCGATAATCGATAGCAGTAACTTGGGATTTGGCTGTTTGACGATCGGGTAAGGGCGAGGGTTCTGCCGGTTTCGACAGAGCCCGTATCTCCAGGGAGGCGAGCCATGGCAGATACGGTAAAAACGAAGCAGGCCGAGCGGCGAAAGCACGAACGCTTCCAGATTGCGAGCGCCGTGCTCAAGTGCGCGAAGGCCGGATTCATCTCTCTCCTGAACAAGCCGTTCCAGGCGGAGCTGGTGAATCTCAGTGCCGGAGGCATGCGCGTCAAGACGACCGCGACGGTCAAGGTCGGCGAGGACGTCACCGGAAAGGTGACGATCCAGGAAAACGGAGACACCGTCGATTTCGCAGCGCGCGTCGTCTGGGCGTACGTCGTTCCGCCCGCGTATCGCGGCGATCCCGCGCTCACGATCGCGGGGTTCCTCTTCAAGACGGGGGACATCTCGCGCGACGCGAAGATCGACGCGATGCGAAAGTGGTTCCAGTCGAACCGCTACAAGACGACACGGCGACTCGCGTAGCCCTCATGCGGGCCCTGCCCTGAGCGACGATCACTGCAGCTTCGCTGCAGCGATCGAGTCGAAGGGTTTTTGATTGCCTGCCGCCCGCGCGGTGACATAATTTCTGCATGCGCGCGCGGAAGAAGGCGGCGTCGAACGGCACGATCCTGCGCGACTTCAAGCTCGACCCGCTCCTGCTGGGTGCGGACCGGTCATTCGTCGAAAGTTTTCCGAAGCAGGCGCTGCTCGCGACCGGCGCAGTGCCGCTCCGCCGTTACGGCGGACTCGGCCTCGTCGTCGTACGCAACGAGGCGGACGCGCGCGATACGCTGTCGCGGCTGCAACGCGACACGGAGACGCGCCTGCTCGGCGCGCTGCCGCTCAACGAGTACGGCGTCGAGCTCTTTCTTCGCTACTGGGAGTCGTCGAAGCGCGCCCCCGTGCCGCGCATATGGATGCATGAGGAACGCCGGCCGTATCTCAGGCGGCTCGGCGAGATGGCGTCGATTCGCGGTCGTGCGCATCCTGTCTCGCTGCTGTCGTCGCTCATTCTCACGTCACCCCTGAACAACGAGTGCCCGATCCTCGTCGTCAAGTCCGGCGACGTCGGCCAGGTCCTCTTCCTCGGCGGCGCGGGCGGACTGCGCACGGCGATCCGCTTCCCTGCCGCCTGGCACACCGACCTGCTGGAGCGCCTCAAACTCGAATTCGGACTCAATGGCCGGACGCAGGAGGGCCGCGGCGATCGCGAGCGCGGTCTCGATGATCTCACCGCCCTGGCCCTGCCACCGCTCGACGGCGATACGCTCATCATCGAGCCGCGCGGCCCGCGCAGCTGAGCGTCAAGTCGCCGCGCGTTATTTCCGGCTCAGAATCGCCTCGAGCCGGGTCCTGAGATCCGGGTCCTTCGTCAATGCGAGGGCCTCCCGAATCTGCGCGTGGGCCAGCGGCCCCAGCTCGCGCAAGCGCGCATCTGCTGCCATGCGATCGTCGAGCTCGTTCGATGAAAGCTGCTCGATCCACGTCGCGATCTGCGCACGCCGTCCATCGTCCACGCACTCGATGTGCGCGATGAGCACGCGCTCGACTCTCGCGGGAGCGGGCGCCACGCTCAGCGGCAGCAGCCGATCGTAAACAGTCCGCGGCGTGACGAGAAGGACCCGCACGCCGTCAGCTCCGAAGAATTCGTCCTTCCAGATCTCGACCAATCCCTCGGCCTCTTTTCGGTAGAGTCCGCTCTCCACGAGGAGGGTGGCCATGACGCGTGGAACGCCGGCCTCAAGCTTCAATTCGACCTGCTCGCCTTTGCCAAGCGATTTCCCGTACGCGGATTCGCAGTTCCCGTTCCTGACCCGGATCGCAAAGACGTGCGGATAGACGTCGTCCGAGGCGTTGCGGATCCGGACGCCGCCGCCCTTCAGCCACTCGATTTCCACCCTCGGCTCGAAAATCGTCAGCGCGTCATAGAAGACGAACCTGTCGACCTCGGCGCCCGCCTGCACCGCCGCCGCGTCGACTTTGCGCGCGACGGGCCACCATCCGCCGGCCGGGCGATCGACTGCGAGCGCCGGATCGATCACGAGATCCTTCCACATCAGGAGCCCCTTTTCGGGCTTGATCTCCTCGAGGGATGGGGGCGCGTGCTCGTCGCCGAGCTCGCCCAGGCGCCCGCCGCGCACGGGTAGATCAGGCTTGGGTCCATAGTCGGCAGTGTTCGGCCACCACGCCTTCGGCCGGCCGGCGGGAACCGCAACGCAAACCGCGACGGTCATCCGCTTCGGTGGATAAAAATAAATGACGGGCTTGAAAACCATCACTGGCTCGTTTTTCCACTTCTCGATCGTTGCACCGACCGCCGCCTCCCACGTGGCGACGAAGGGCGGAAGCTTCGCGGCCTCACGCTCAGCCGCCTCCTTCGCGCTCCCCGCACGCACGTTGCCCCACGGAGATGCGTACGCCACGGAAAGGACGCCCCATTCGTGCACCACGAGGCCCGCATCGTCCTGCCCCAGGGCCGGGAGCGCGGCCAGCCCCGCCGAGAGCCCGATGAATTCGCGCCGGTTCATGACAGCTTAGACGTCATCGATGACCCGTCTCCAAACTAAATCTTGTCGCTCGAAAGGCATTCACTATAATAGCGCCTCTCTCCATCCCCTTTTTTCCTGATCGCGATGAACTTCGTCGTCTGCTGCAAGCGCGTCCCCGTGACGACGGCGCCGATCCGCGTGGGCGCCGACGGCAAGTCGATTAATTGGGAGGGCGTCGAAGCGATCATCAGCCCGTACGACGAAATCGCGCTCGAGTGCGCGCTGCGCATGAAGGAGAAGGCGGCTTTCGGTGAGATCACGGCCCTCTGCGTCGACCCGGACGGCAACAGCAAGATCACGGAGAAAGCGCTCGTGCTCGGAGCGGACAAGGCGGTCCTTCTTAAAGGGGGCACGAATTTCGATGGGTATGCCATAGCCCAGATCATCGCCGCCCAGCTCAAGACGATGACGTTTGACATCGCGTTCTTCGGCAAGCAGGCGACGGACGACGACGGCTGCAGTGTCCCCTCGATGGTGGCGCATCTTCTCGGCCTGCCGCGCGTAAACGTATGCGTGGGTCTCGAGATCGATGGGAATGTGGCGAAGTGCCGCCGGCAGGTCGAAGGGGGCGAAGAGCTCGTCGAAATTCCGCTGCCGTGCGTCATTTCGGCTCAGAAGGGGTTGAACGGAGTGCAGGAGGCGCGACTCCCCTCGATCAAAGGAATCATGTCGGCGAAGAAGAAGCCGACGGATCAGAAGCCGGCGGGAGCGTTCGAGCAGACGGTCGAGATCCTGAAGATGGAGCCGCCGCCGGAGCGTCCGGCCGGCCGCATCGTCGGTCAGGGCAAGGACGCCGTGAAGGAGCTCGTCCGGCTCCTTCGCGAGGAAGCGAAGGTCCTCTGATGGACACCCTGACTGTCCTCGAAGTTCGCGACGGCAAGATCAAGCGCCCGAGCGTGGAAGCTCTCTGCGAAGCGCGCCGCATTGCCCAGAAATCGGGCGGCAACGCGTCCGCCCTGCTTGTGGGTGATAGTGTGAAGGCGCTTGCTCCGCAGGCGGGTCGACATGGAGCGGCCGTCGTCTACGTCGTCGAAGACGTGCGCTTCAAGCTCTACTCGCCGGAAGGGTTTGCGATGGCCGTCGTCGAGGCGCACAAGAAGTCGGCCGCGGCCGCAATCTTTTTTGCCGCCACCTCGTGGGGGCGCGATCTCTCGGCAACCGTCGGCGGTCACCTTGGCGTCTCGGTCGCGACCGAATGCACCGGCGTCTCCATCGACGAAGGCGTGCTCACCGTACGACGCCCCGTATACGCGGGAAAGCTCTTCGCCACCCTGCGCTTCAAAAAATCGCCGGCGCTGCTAAGCCTGCGAGCGAACGTTTTTGCCGCCGACGAAGCGCCCGCCGCGGGTGCCGTCGAGGAGCTGAAGCCGGCAATCAACGACTCGGACCTCAGAACGCGCGTGCGGGACGTCGTCACGACGGCGCAGGGCAGGGTCGAGCTCACTGAGGCGTCGATCATCGTCTCCGCAGGCCGCGGCCTCAAGGAGCCGGGCAACTTCAAACTGCGCGACGACCTCGCCAGCGCCCTCGGCGCGGCCGTCGGCGCATCGCGCGCCGTGGTCGACAACGGCTGGCGCCCCCATAGCGAGCAGGTCGGGCAGACGGGGAAAACCGTCGCGCCGAACCTCTACATTGCGATCGGCATCTCGGGGGCCATCCAGCACATCGCCGGAATGCGGACCTCTAAAGTGATCGTGGCCATCAACAAGGACGCGGACGCACCGATATTCAAGATCGCCAACTACGGCATCGTCGGCGATGCGTTCAAGGTCGTCCCCGCTCTGACGGAAGAAATCAAACACTTACTCGCCCACTGATGCCTAATCCACAAAAAGACTTTGAGCGACTCGAAAAGCGCTTCTTCGACGAATGGGTGCGCCGCAACCCGCTCCTCGGGACGTCGCTGGGGATCCACGATCCCTACGACAACATGATGCCCGACGGCACGCCGCAGAAGGCCGAGGACGACCTGAAGTTCCTGAAGCAGTCGCGCGAGAATTTCGAGGCGATCAATCCAAAGGGGCTCACGCCGGCCCGGCAGGTCGACCGCGACCTGGCGCTTCACACGCTCGCGCTGTGGATCTACGAACGCGACGTGCTGAAATACGGCGAGATCAACCCGGAAGCGCCGCATATCGTGGGGCTCGCGCTCTTCCAGATCCTCTCGCGGAATTACGCGCCGCTCAAGGAGCGGCTCCGCTCGATCATGAAGCGCATCGCCAAGCTCCCCGCGTACATCAAGCAGGCGCGCTTCCGCATGAAGACACCCGTCCGGCAGTTCATCGAAAGCGAGCTTGAGACGCTCAGCCGCCTTCCCGGCTTCTTCAACATGATCAAGGACATCGGGCGCGACAACATGGCGATCTCCGCCGAGCGCGTCGTGGCCCGCGCCGTGGACGACGTCCAGACCGCGCTCGACGAGTACGAGAACTGGCTCATTGTCGACGCGAAGCCGTTCTACCGCGACGACTGGCAGATCGGCGAGGAGAAGCTGCGAAAGATCTTCGAGCTGCGCGGCATCGACGAGGCTCCGTCGACGGTCCTGCGGAATGCCGAGGCAGAAATGGGGCGCCTGCGCGAGAAGCTCCGAGAGATCGGTCACACGATCAAGCGCAAGGTCTTGATCGAGGACATCCGCGATCTCCTGCGTCAGCAGCATGCGGAGACGTTCGACGGCGTGCTGCGCTCGGTCCGGGAATCGGTGCACAAGGCGAAGCAATTCGTCTCACGCTCGAAGTTCGCGCCGCTGCCCGATCACGACCAGCTCTACGTCACTGAAACGCCGCAGTTCCTCTGCCAGATCCTGCCGTGGGGGACGTATGGCGGCCCCGCCCGCTTCGAGGCCAAGCACGAAGGGTACTTCTACGTCACGCCGGGGGACTGCGACAGCGACAAGCTCAAGGAGCACAACTTCGCGGCGCTCTCGAATCTCGTGATCCACCAGTCGTACCCCGGCCACCACCTGATGTCGATGTGGTTTACGCGCAATGCATCGCTCACGCGGATCCTCTTCGCGCAGTCTCCGGAGACGCGCGAAGGATGGGCGCACTACTGCGAGGAGCGCGTGCGCGAGATGGGGTTCGACGACACTCCGCCCCACCGCTTCATGATGACGCTCGGGCAGATGTACCGCGCGGTGCGCACCGTAATGGACATCAAGCTCGCGACCGGAAAGATGACGTACGACGAGGGGACCGACTATCTCATCGATCACATCGGCATGGATCGCGTGGCGGCCGAAAGCGAGCTACGGCGCTACATCGCCAACCCCGGAATGCAGGTCTGCGACTTCGTCGGCAAGGAGCGGATCAAGGAACTGAAGAAGTGGACGCGAGAGCTGATGGGCAAGCGTTTCACCGAAACGTTCTTCCATCATCAAGTGGCGATCTGCGGCCCGCTGCCGCCGAAGTTGCTCAAGCGCGAGCTCGAGTGGCGCATCGAGGAGGAGCTGAAGAAGCCGCCTCCGAAGGACGACGAGAAGAAGCCGTGGAAGAAGGGCCCGAGGGTGGTGAAGGAAGCCGCTCCGGTCAAGCCGGTGGCGAAGCCGGCGGTTGCCGCGAAGACCGCCCCGAAGAGCGCGAAGCCGCCGAAACAGCAATCGGTCTCGAAGTCGAAGCCGAAGGCGAGGCCCAAGAAGGCGAAGATCTCCCCCAAGCGCAAACCAACGAAGAAGAAAAGTCGCTAGCACTTCTTCAGCAACGCGACGACCGGCTGGTGGTCGGAGATTCTCGACGTCAGCGTCCGCGCGGAGAGCCCCTGCCATTCGCGAGACGCGAAGACGTAGTCGGCGCGTACGAGCGGATACGAGGATGGGAGCGTGGCGCCGGTGCCCACACCCACGTCCTCCATCGCCGCCGTCATGATCTGATAGTTCGTGCCGACGGGAGGCGTGTTGAAGTCGCCCGCAATAATGACCGGCGCACCGATGTCACAAACCGCTGCGCCGATTGAGCGCACTTGGCGCTCGCGCGCCGCAAATCCACCCGTCAGCGACTTCGCGTGCAGGAGATGCACCGAGCCGACGACGAATCGCGCCCCGTCAATTTCGACCGCCGCCCACGCGCCGAATGAGCCGCCGCGCGCACTCGGGATCGACTGCGCCTCGGTCACTCTGCCCTTCGCCAGGACCGCATTGCCCCACTCCGAGCTCCCGTACTGGCCGATCCACGCGCCGCTCATGCCGAGTTCGCGCTCGATTTTCGGCATCAGCTCCAACCGGATCACCTGCAGGCAGACGACATCCGGGTTTTGCGCCTTCACGAGCGCGAGCGCGTCGTCGAGCCGCCTCGAAAATTCGATGTTATATGTGACGACGGTGATCTCGCGTTCAGGCAGCGCCCACGTGGGCGTGAAGGTCGATTTGTCGACAAGCTCAAAATCGCCCACGAGGGGGACGGTGAGCGCCACGACGATCGCGCCGGCGAACGCCAGGATGATCCCCGCGATGACCCACGGCCAGCGCCGCCTGCGCTTCGTCTCCATGAAGGGTTGGACTGGCGAAGCCGGCCGCTTGTGACGCTATACCATTCCCTTGTACAGGCCTCCGTCGATCTGGATGGACGTCCCCGTCACGTAGCTCGCCTTCTCGCTCGCAAGAAAGGCGACCATGGCGGCAAATTCGTCCGGGCTGCCGAGGCGGCCCATCGGAATCTCGGCCGCCATACGCTTGAGCATCTCCTCCGGCGTCGACTTGGCGTCCTTCGCGCGCGCCTGCGCGAGATTCGCGAGCCGGTCCGTGTGAATGAGGCCCGGCAGCAGGTTGTTAACCGTGACGCGAAACGGCGCCAGCTCCTTCGCGAGCGTCTTCGCAAACCCGATCACCCCCATGCGCATCGAATTCGAAAGGACCAGGCCGTCGATCGGCTGCTTCACCGCGAGGGACACGATATTGACGATGCGACCCCACTGCTGCACCACCATGAGCGGCGCCACAGCGCGCATCCAGTTGATCGGCGCCATGAGCGTCGAGCGCGCCGCGCCGTCCCACTCGTCGTCGTCGAACTCGAGCGGCTTGCCGTGCGGCGGACCGCCACAGTTTGTGACAAGGATGTGAATCCCGCCGTATTTCTTCTGCACGGCCGCCAGGAACTTCCGCATCTGGTCGCGCTTTTCGACGTCGATCGCGTCGGCGTACACCTCGACGCCGTGCTTCGTCCCGATCTGCTCGGCCGCAAGCATGATGTCGCGCTTCGTTCGGGCGCAGATCGCGAGCTTGCACCCCTCTTCCGCCAGCGCCTCGGCGCTCGCGCGTCCCATTCCCTTCGACGCCGCGAGCACCACCGCGACCTTCTCCTTGATGCCGAGCTTCATAGTGTTTTCCTGAGTTTCCTCACGAAGTCGTCATACCCCACGCGGCCCCAGAATGCGCCTGCGGCCGCGTTTCGGGACACGTAATTCACGATCGCGTACGGCAGCCCCTTCGAACGGAACCACTCCTCGAGCATGGAGACAAGCCGCATCCCGACGCCGCGCCGCCGCGAATCCGCCGTCACGGCGACGTCCGACACAAACCCGTAGAATTGTTCCAGGACCGCCGGCGGATTCTCATGAATCGTCCCGAATGCGTACCCCTCGATCCGCCCGTCCTTCTCCGCCACGAGGATGCGCGAACGATCGTTGGCGAGCTGCTCGTCGAACATCCGCCGCATCACCATCTCCGCCATGGGGCTCTTCCCCACGCGCGGGTCGGCCAAAAACTGCGCCTCCCACTGCTCCAGCCAGAGCGCGACGATCGCCTCGAGATCGGCCGCGGTCGCCGGTCGGATCGCCATGGCGCAAGTATCACAGATGAAAGCGCGATCTGCTACACTCCCGGCCCAATGGAGATCGATCCCGCCGCGCTCGACCGCAGGCAGCGCTATCTCCTCCAGATTTCGACAATCATCCCGCGCCCGATCGCTTTCGTCACGAGCCTCTCGGACGCCGGCATCGTAAATCTCGCCCCGTTCAGTTACTTCAACGCGGTCTCAAGCTCGCCGCCGATCGTCATGATCAACGTCGGCAGCACGAAGCGTGGCCGCAAAGACACGTGGCGGAACGTCGAGGCGACGCGCGATTTCGTTGTCCACGTCGTAACTCCGGACCTCATGGACGCCGTCATCATCGGAGCGCGCGAGTACCCGCCGGAGGTGAGCGAGCTGAAGGAGGCGGGGCTCACGGCAATCCCGTCGAAACTCGTCAAGACTCCGCGCGTGAAGGAGTCGCCGGTCGCCATGGAATGCACACTCGAGAAGATCATCGAGGTCGAGGGCAACGCGACGATTCTCGGCCGGATCGTCCTCTTTCACATCGACGAGCGCGTCCTGACGGAAGGCGTCGTCGACGAAAAGAAGCTC
>CAYXVY010000004.1:0-11208 GCA_964468745.1 uncultured Planctomycetales bacterium
TGATGGATGCTCGCGCGCTGCGCGAGCTCATTCCGGATTTCGAGGCGCAGGGATGCCCGCTGGAGGGCAAGGTCAGCGAGGATCTAATTTACTTCCTCACCGAGAATGACTGCCTGATCCTTCCGATCAACCCGCCCGCGCTTGACCATCACGGCGACTTGATCATGACACTGGGCCGCCTTACGCGCTGGATGGGCGACATCGCGACGAAGGGGGGCGTCGATATTTTCGCCGGCTTCCCTGGCTCGTCGGTCCTCGTCGAGAACGGACGCGTCGTCGGTGTGCGTACGGGGGACAAGGGGATCGACAAGCACGGCAAACCGAAGGAGACGGTCGAACCGGGGGTCGACATCAAGGCGAAGGTGACGATCTTCGGCGAGGGTCCGCGCGGGCATCTCACGCGCCAGGTCGTCAACGCCTTTCATCTCGATCGCGACCGCCGGCCGCAGGTTTACTCGACGGGTGTGAAGGAGATCTGGGAATTGCCGGTCGGGAGCGTGCGCGAGGGTCGCGTCGTGCACACGATGGGATGGCCGCTGAAGTCGGACGCGTTCGGAGGCGGTTTCATCTACTCCATGTCGAACAACAGGCTCTGCGTCGGATTTGTCGTCGGCCTCGACTACAAGGATCCGTTCATGGATCCGCACCACGAACTGCAGCGGTTCAAGACGCATCCGAAAATTCGCGCAATGCTCGAGGGCGGGAAGATGATCGAGTACGGCGCGAAGACGATCCCGTCGGGCGGCTGGGAGGCGGTACCGAAGCTCACCATGCCGGGGGCGATGATCGTCGGCGACAGCGCGTCCCTGCTCGACGCGATGCGCCTCAAGGGGGTGCACCTGGCGATCAAGAGCGGCATGTTCGCCGCCGAGACGGCGTGGGAGGCGATCGCGGCGAACGACGTTTCCGAGAAGACGCTGGCGAAGTACGCGGAGCGCGTGGAGACCTCGTACATCAAGCGCGAGCTCTACCGATCGCGCGACTTCAAGAACGGCTTCAAGATCAATTTCCACGCGGGGATGGCGGGCGCCGGCGCGATGATGTTTTTCAATGGCTGGAACCCGTTTGGATTCATGAAGGTACCGGCGGGGCACAAGGCGATGCAGACCGTCGCCGAGTATTACGGGCGCGCCGACGCGAAGCCGGAGAAGATCAAATTCGACGACAAGCTGACGTTTTCGAAGCTGAGCGGCGTGTACGTGTCGGGGACGATCCACGAGGAAGACCAGCCGTGCCACCTCAAGGTCCTCGAGCCGGACCTCTGCACGAATCGGTGCGCGAAGGAGTTTCAGAATCCGTGCCAGCATTTCTGCCCGGCAAACGTGTACGAGTGGGTGAAGAAGGACGAGAAGGACGTCGGAAACCTGCAGATCAACTTCTCGAATTGCGTGCACTGCAAGACGTGTGACATCATGGATCCGTACGGGATCATACGGTGGGTTCCGCCCGAGGGGGGCGGGGGACCCGGATGGCAGAATCTGTAGCGACGATCGCGATCAGAAAGAGGGGAAGCTTGAGGTACAAGAACTTCATCAACGGCAAGTGGGTTGAGCCGAAGACGGGGAAGTGGTTCCCGAACATCAACCCGGCCGACACGTCCGACGTCGTCGGTGAATTTGCGGCCAGCGGCCCGGCGGACGTCGACGCGGCGGTCGCGGCGGCGAAGGCGGCCTTCGACGGGTGGCGCCGCACCCCTGCACCGAAACGCGCGGAAGTGGTCTACCGCGCCGGCGAGATCCTGCGTGAGCGAAAGGCGGAGGTCGCGCGCGAGATGACGCGCGAAATGGGGAAGGTCCTCAAGGAGACGAATGGCGACGTCCAGGAGGGGATCGATACCGCGTATCATCACGCGGCCGAAGGCCGGCGCCTCTTCGGATTCACGACCCCGAGCGAGCTCCCGAACAAGTGGGCGATGGCGGTGCGGCAGCCCGTGGGGGTCGCAGGCATCATCACACCGTGGAACTTCCCGCTTGCGATCCCGACGTGGAAGATCTTCCCTGCGCTCGTGGCGGGAGACACGATCGTCTTCAAGCCGGCGAGCGACACGCCGAAGACGGGCCACACCCTGGTGGAAATCCTCGCGGATGCGGGCGTGCCGGCGGGCGTGATCAATCTCGTCCACGGCGGCGGATCGGCGGTCGGGATGCCTATCGTGAAGCATGCGGACACGCGCGTGATTTCATTCACAGGTTCCGTCGAGGTCGGCCGAGAAATCAACGGGATCGCCGGCGGCATGATGAAGCGCACGTGCTGCGAACTCGGCGGGAAGAACGCGATCGTCGTGATGGACGACGCGGATCTCGATCTGCTGCTCGACGGCGTCTTGTGGGGCGCGTTCGGCACGACGGGTCAGCGGTGCACGGCGACGTCGCGTCTCATCATTCACAAGAAGGTCCGCGACGAATTCATGTCAAAGCTGCTTCCGCGCGTGAAGAAGCTGCGGCTCGGCAACGGCCTCGCGGCGGATGTGGAGGTCGGCCCCGTCGTGAACGAGGGGCGCATCGCGGAGATCCAGAAGTACGTCGATATCGGGAAGAAGGAGGGGAAAGTTCTGTGCGGCGGCGAGCGCGCCACGGAGGGGGATCTCAAGAAGGGCTTCTTCTACAAGCCGACGATCATCGACGGCGTGAAGCCGACGGCGCGCGTCGCGACAGAGGAGATCTTCGGCCCGGTGCTGAGCGTCGTCGAGTGCTCGTCGCTGGAGGACGGGATCGGGATCGCGAACGGAGTCGAGTATGGCCTGTCCGCGTCGATCTACACCGCCGACATCACGTCGGCATTTCGCGCGATCGAGGACTTCGAGAGCGGAATCGTCTACGTCAATGCGCCGACGATCGGGGCCGAGGCGCATCTCCCGTTCGGCGGCTGGAAGAACACCGGCAACGGCCACCGCGAGGGCGCGCACACCATCTATGATGTCTTCACCGAGTGGAAGACGGTGTACGTCGATTACAGCGGTCGCTTGCAGCGGGCGCAGATCGACAACGTTGGCGACAAGAAGAAGTGACGCTTAAGGGACAGTCCTGGATCGCGACCGCGCTCGTGACGTCTGGCCTGCTGGGCCTGGTCGCGGCGCTGTCGATGAAGATCCTGCGCCTCATGGTGTGGCCGAGCCTGGCGCTGCTCGCGGCGGGTCTCATCGCATTCGTCGTGGTCGTGGCCAACGCCTCGCGGCAGATGGCTGGGACGAGCGTGCACACGGAGGCGATGCTGGCCGAGGCTGCGCGTCTTCAGGCCATGAAACGGGCACAGGGGGGCGATTCAGGGAAGGCTGGCGACCGATAATTCGTACAATACGGGGAAGCGCATTTCAGGAGGCAGAATGAAATATGTGTTGGCGATTGCGGCCGTGGCGGCACTGGTGTCGCCCGCGGCGGCGATTCTGGACGATGAGAAGTTCGAAGTGAAGGTCACGGTCGACGGCCTGAGCTGACCGAGTTCCTGAGGCTCTGCGATCAAGCAGGGGCTGTCGAGCCTGGATGGCGCGACAAAGGTAACGCAGGAGTCGTTCAAGGCGGGCAAGGCTGTTTATGCGGTCCAGATCAAGGAGGCGAGCAAGCTGTCGCTCGCGAAGCTCACCGAGGCGGTGGGCAATTTCACTTTGGAGCGGGCGGAAATCGTCATCGTCGGCGACGTGACGAAAGACGACAAAGGGTACTGGCTGACGGCGCGCGGGAGCGGGACAAAGTTCAGTCTCGTGAACCGCGACAAGAAGGAAGAGGAAGAGAAGGCGCCGGACGTTACGGGCGCCCTCGACAAGATCATCGCCGACGGCGGCAAGACCGTCTCCTTGAAGGGGCAGTTGACCGACAAGGAGAAGGAAGAGATCAACATCATCAAGATGGAGTCGGCCGAGGCGGTGAAGAAGGAAGAGCCGAAGAAGTAGCAGGCGATCGAGATCAACGCCGCTCCGGGGCGCGAGCCTCGGGGCGGCTTTTTTGTTCGGCTCAACGCCGAGTTCGCAGACGAGGAGCGGAGAGAGCGCCGAGTTCGGACAACACCGAGTCATCCGAGGCAACCGAGAGGATTGTGGAAGTGGATTCACCGCCCACAGCGCGGGAATCGCCAGACCATTGTCTCCCCGCAATCACCGAGGTGCGCTGCAAGTCCCCACCCAGAGAAGTTTCTCTGTTCCCTCGGCTTTCTCGGTGTTGTCCGAACTCGGTGGCCTCTCCGGTCCGCTTCAGCGCTGTCCGCGTTTAGGAATCTGGGTCGCCTGATCCGCTCAGCAGCGACGGCCAGTCCGCCCCGCGTTCCGCCTTGACGGTAGGATGCGCGAGCCACTTCTGGATCGTCCGCACGAGGATCGTTTCCTCGAAGTACGTGTCGGGCAGGAGGCGCAGGTCGACGTACTCGGTCCTGATCGCCTCCATCGTTTCCACGAGGGCGCGGTAGTCCTGAGCGGCGAGGTAGAAAAACGGGATCGTGAAGTCGGCGCTCGGGTCGTCGGGTACGGGGCTTACGTGTACCAGCGGTGTCTCGGTGCGATCGCCTCGGATGACGGGATAGGGATCCACGCTCTCGTCGTCGCGAACATTGTGTGGGAAGAAGTTGAACGCGATGTTCCGGTTGATGGAAACGCTGTAGTCGCCAAACCAGAGGCGCTCCTTACCCTCGTACCGATTGACCGTGAAGCAAAAGTCCTTCATCGCGGCGCGCATCCGCTCCTCGTAAACTCCTTCGTCGCGCAGCGCTTCGAGTTGTTCGCGAGTCGGTCGATCAGCCATTCGGGCATGATAAATACACGGGGGGCGAAACGCCACCTGTCGCATGTCGTACCATGATGGGGAGGCAATCGATGACATTTCTGCTCGCGGTCGCGGCGCTGCTGGCGCAGCAGGATTCGCCTACATACATGTTGCGCTACGCCGTCGGCGGCACATCCTGAGGGAGCAGTTGAGAAGCGGCCATTCTGGCCGCGATGCGCGGTCTCGAAGGCGTCCGCACGGCGAAGATTGACGACGACTACGTCGTTCTGACCGTCGACATCAAGAAGGTCCTCGTGCATTCGCAGGTGCGCAAGGCGCTGCCGGAGAAGTACGCGATGGGGAAGCTGCGCACGACGGACATTGTCGGTACCGTTGACAGCAAGGGCGGTGCGCTCATCTTCAAGGTGCGCGGATCTGACGCCGTATTCGAGCTGCGCGAAGGCGAGCTGCAGAATCAAGACCAGCGGCACCCACTCAAGCGGCTGCGCCAGCTCTGGGACGACGGCATGTCCAAGTTCGTTGTCGGCGGCGTCATCGTCGAAGAGAAGGACCCAAAAACAGACGCGACGAAGCTCGTTCTTGAAGTGACCGCCGCCGAATTGCCGAAAGACGAGAAGAAGTAATTACGACAGCAGGACCGGCATCCGCTGGCCGGTTGTTGCGTCGATGCGCGTCTGGAAGCGGCCGGGGATCTGCGTCGCACACTTCGGGCACCTGCCGTCCGTGATCGTCGCCTTGGCGATCGCGAAGTGGCGTCGCTCGATGATCCGCGTGTCGCAGTTGTGGCAGTAGGTGTCTTCCCAGTCGTGGCCGGGAACGTTTCCCATGTACACGTACTTGAGCCCCTCCTCGCGCCCGATCTCGCAGAAGCGCTCCATGGTCTTGATGGGGGTGGGGGGGATGTGCGAGAGCTCGAGATACGGGAAGAAGCGGGTCACGTGCCAGGGGGTGAGCGGTCCCAGCTCGCTCTTGATCCAGCGGGCAATCCCGCGCGCGATGTCCTCGCCGTCGTTGATCGTCGGCGTGACGTTCGTGACGCACTCGACCCACATGCCGTACGTATGCATCGCGAGCTTCGTCATCTCGAGGACAGGATCGAACTTGGCGAATGCGCTGATCTTCTTGTACGACTCGCGCGTGAAGCCCTTGATGTCGACGCGCCACGCGGTGAGGTAGGGGCCGATCAGCTCCATGTGCTCGGGCGTCGCGTACCCGTTCGTGATGTAGCAGCTGTAGAGGCCGAGCTTCTTCGCCTCGATCATCGCCTCGAGGGTGTGTTCGATCCAGATGGTCGGATCGTTGTATGTCCAGCAGACGCCGGCGCACTTGAGCTTCTTCGCCATGTGCGCGCTTTCGGCCGGATTGATTCGGTCCATGTTCGCGCCGAACTCGTCGGGGGAGTCGTGCGAGATCTCCCAATTCTGGCAGCCCGGGCAGCGGAAATTGCAGCCGCGGGTGCCCATCGAGAGGACCTGCGTGCCGGGGTAGAAGTGGTAGAGGGGCTTCTTTTCGATCGGATCGGCGCAGACTCCGCTGGTCAGGCCGTAATTGAGCGTGTAGAGCGTACCGCTCCGATTGAGTCGCGTGCGTCAGACGCCGCGATCGCCCTCGGGGATGATGCAGCGGACGGCACACACGTTGCACTTCACCTTGGCGTGCGGCAGCTTGTCGTAGAGAAGACTTTCCTTCACAGGGGTCCATTCTACGCCCAAGCTGTTGTGGACGTTAGTGATGAGTTTTGGGTTCTGAGTTCTGAGTCGCTACTCAATCCTCATCACTCAAAACTCACTACCGCCCCGTTGCCACCTTCGGCAGCCCCTTCGTCGCGCGCCGCAAGAAGAGGATCGCGAAGCACGTGTCGCCGATCGCGTGACTTCCGTCCGCCTGCCAGCGCCCGTCCTCCTTCTGCGCCGGCAGCAGGAAGTCCACCCCCTCGGGATACCACTCGTGCGAGCCGAAGCGCTCCGTCCCGAAAATCATTCCCGCTCGCTCGATCGCGTAGATCCAGTAGTACTGCCAGCGCTTCTCGTCGCTGTGCTTCGGGTTCTTCTTGAAGACGAGATTGCTCGACAGGAATTTAACGCCGCCCGTAACCCACTTGTCGCGCGTGTGGTCCTGCCGCAGGATCCAGCGGTAGATCGACAGGGACGCGATGCCGCCCGCCGTCATCGAGCCGTACGGATCGTCGCCGAGAATCGTCAGATTGCCGTGCGTATACGCGCCGTTCTGGCTGTACCCCCAGCCGCCCCCTTTTCCTGAGCAGATCTCCCACCACTCCGCGGCGCGCTTGATGATGCGCGACTCGAACTCGATGCCCGACTCGAAGCACGCGCGGATGCCGAGCGCCGCGTACTGACTGTTGGAGTTGTCTCCGGCCGCGGGGCCGGGCCGCTTCGCTACGACGACGATTCGCTTCAGCGGCTTCGTCGATGACCCCGTTGCGGCCGATTTCGCGCCGCCGGACGGGCCGGTCGCGACATCCTCGGGAGGTTTCTCGCGCTTCAGAAGCTGAGTCTCCTCGCCGTACCCCCACTGCCCGTTCGCGCACTGGTTGTCGGCGAGGAACTGCGCGCAGTCGGAGATCCGCAGCTGATACTTCGACTTGTCGATCGTGGCAAGCGCCATCGCGGTGAGCGCCACGCGGTATGTCCGCAGCAGCGGCCCCGTTACGGCTCTGTCGAGCAGCGCCTTGTACGTCGCATCGTTCGGATCGACGCCTGCGTGGACCAGGGTATAGAGGATGAGTTCGTCGTACGCCTGCTCGCCACCGGCCATGTTGCCCGCAGCGTTGTGCGGACCCGCGCCCTGCTTGAGCAGGTATGCGGCGCCGCGGTCGATGGCGTTGTCGATCTTCGCCTGGTCCACGCGCGGGGGCTTGTCCTGTGCGGCCGCGGCGAGAGCCAGGGCGATCACAAACCCGAGTGTTTTCATGTGTGCGCTCCCCGTCGTTGTCCGGCTGTAACCCGTTTTTGGGGTCGATTGCGACGATTTCCAGCGTCGCGCTTTGACAACTCTTCCGGGGTCTGCTTCAATAGCCAAACACATGGAATGGGCCAAGATCGCTGTCTACGCGGCGGGCGTCGTCGGGATCGCGGTGGCCATGCTGGGGATTTCGGCCCTTGTGACGCGCTTGCTGCACCTGCGCACGCCTCGTGCCGAAAAGTACGATCCGTATGAGTGCGGCGCGCCGATCCAGTCGTCGACGCATCAGAGATTCTCGGTGCACTTCTATCTCGTCGCGATCCTGTTCATCCTGTTCGACATCGAGACCGTTTTTCTCGTCCCGTGGGCTGTGATGTATCGCAAGCTCGGAGTGGTCGGGCTGTGCGAGATGGGGGTCTTCCTGGGCGTCATCGTGTTCGGGCTCGCGTACGTGTGGCGCCGCGGTGCGCTTGAGTGGGAGTAAGCCATGACGGAAGCACCAGCCTGGCAGCAAGAGGGACTCCTGACGACGCAGCTGTCGCACGTGGTCACGTGGGCGCGCAAGAACAGCCTCTGGCCGATGCCGTTCGGCACGGCGTGCTGCGCGATCGAACTGATGGCGACGCTGGCCTCGAAGTACGACCTCGCGCGCTTCGGTGCCGAGGTCATCCGGTTCTCGCCGCGGCAAAGCGATCTGATGATCGTCTCGGGCCGCATCTCGCTGAAGATGATGCCGGTGCTGCTGAAGATCTGGGAGCAGATGCCTGAGCCGAAGTGGTGCATCTCGCAGGGGGCGTGCGCGTCGTGCGGCGGCATCTTCGACAACTACGCGATGATCCAGGGCGTGGACAAGTTCATTCCGGTGAACGTGTACATCCCCGGCTGCCCGCCGCGGCCCGAGAGCATCATCGACGCGCTCATCAAGATCCAGGAGATCGTGGAGAAAGAGGGGCTCGCCGCCCGCAGTGCCTGAACGGGTCACAGGTCGCAAGTCACGAGTCACAGGTCGTATCACTGGCGCCTCGACTTGTAACCTGTGACTCAGCCAGACGTCGCAACGGCCGCAGTCGAGAAGGTCGTATCGCTGTTCCCGGACGCTCTCATCGCGATGGGGGAGAGCGCTGGCCAGCGGTACGTCGAGGTGCGGCGCGATCGCATCGTCGATCTGCTGACGTTCATGAAGAACGACGCAGATCTGTCGTTCGAGTGCCTGATGGACGTAACGGCGCTCGATTATCTGAACCAGGGGGCGCCGGAGCGCTATTGCGTGGTCTATCAGCTGTACTCGTACAAGAACAATGGCTACTTCCGCATCAAAGCGTACGTGCCCGAGTCCGATCCGGTGATCGACAGCGCGGCCGCGATCTGGAAGAGCGCGCCGTGGGGGGAGCGGGAAGTCTACGACCTGTTCGGGATAGAGTTCCGCGGGCACCCGGATCTCAAGCGCATTCAGCTGCCGGAGTACTACACGGGTCATCCGCTGCGAAAGGATTACCCCCTCCGCGGTCTCGGCGAGCGCGATAACTTCCCCAAGTATGTCGGGGGCACCTAGATGGCTGAGACCCCCAACACCCCCATCATGCAGATCGAGAAGGAGTGGGAAGGCGATCTCGGTGCGCGCCGCATGATCGTAAATTTCGGCCCGCAGCATCCCGCGACGCACGGCACCCTGCGCAACGTAATCGAAGTCGACGGCGAGCGAGTCATGAAGATCTATCCGGAGATCGGTTTCCTCCACAGCGGGTTCGAGAAGCTGGGCGAATACCGCACGTACAACCAGATCATCACCATCACCGATCGGATGAACTACCTGTCGCCCCTCAACAACAACGTCGGGTTCTCCGTCGCGTGCGAGGAGCTGATGGGCATCACGGTGACGCCGCGCTGCGCGGCGATCCGCGTCATCCTCGCGGAGCTGTCGCGCATCGCGGATCACATCCTCTCGGTCGGATTGCAGGCGATGGATCTCGGCGCGTTCAGCGTGATGCTGTGGACGTTCATCGAGCGCGAAAAACTCTACGACATCTTCGAGGCGGTAACGGGGGCGCGCCTGACGACGAGCTACACCCGAATCGGGGGCCTTTTAAAAGATGTGCCGCCCGACTTCGAGCCGATGGTGCGCGCATTCATGGACAAGTGCGCGAAGACCATTGACGAGATCGACGAGATGCTGTCGGACAACACGATCTTCACGACGCGCACGAAGGGGGTGAGCCCGATCTCGATGCAGGACGCGATCGACTTCGGGCTCACGGGGCCGCTCCTGCGCGCGGCCGGCATGGCGCGCGATCTGCGCAAGCAGCGCCCGTACCTCGGGTACGAGCAGTACGACTTCGAAATCGCGACGGCGAACGAGGGGGACGTATACGCGCGGTACGTCGTCCGCATGAAGGAGATGCGCGAAGCGCTCAAGATCGTGGACCAGGCGCTGAAGAAGCTGCCCGGTGGCCCGATCAACGTGGAGGATCCGCGGCTCGTCGTTCCCTCGAAGGACGAAAACAACTTCCCGAGCGGCGGGATGGAAGGGCTGATCTACCACTTCAAGACGTACATGTTCGGGCACGGGATCTGCCCGCCGAAGGGGGAAGTCTACTCCGCGACCGAGGCGCCGAACGGCGAGCTCGGCTTCTACCTCGTGAGCGACGGCACGCAGCGCCCCTTCCGATTCCGCGTGCGGCCGCCCAGCTTCTACAACTACCAGGCGATGCCGTTCATGTGCGAAGGAGGGCTGCTTAGCGACGTGGTGGCCTCGCTCGCGAGCCTCAACGTGATCGCGGGGGAGCTCGATCGCTGATGGGTACCGAATTCAACAAGGGGACGCTCTTCGAACTGGAAGCGATCTGCAAGCGCTATCCGAAGCGCCAGGCCGCCTTGTTGCCCGCGTTGCGGCTCCTCGAGCGCGAGTTCGGGAGCGTGACCGAGGAAGGGATGGAATACGTCGCGAGGCTGATTGGCGTCTCGCCCGCGACGGTTTACGGGGTTTTCACCTTCTACACGCACTACAAGCGTCCGACGGACGGGAAATTCATCCTCCAGGTGTGCGCGACGCTGCCGTGCGCCCTCAAGGGCGCTGGCGCGCTCTACGATCACATCGGCGCGGCGCTCGGCCTGAAGAACGGCGAGACGACACCCGACGGCCTATTCACGCTGAAGAAGGTCGAGTGTCTCGCCAATTGCGACAACGCGCCGTGCCTGCAGATAAACGAGCACTACTACGACCGAGTTGCGCCGAACACGGCCGGGGCGATGATCCAATCGATGAAGGCGGGATCGTGGAAGCCCATCGCGATGCCCTACAACGTGCCGAAGCACCGCTACGAGCCGGTGCTGCTGAAGCACGTGATGGAGAAGGGAAGCGAGACGATCGATCACTACGTCGCGCGCGGCGGGTACAAAGCGGCGCGGAAGGTCCTGACGACGATGAAGCCGCAGTCGAAGATGGGGGGTCCCGACAACAAGCAGGTGGTTGAGGAAGGGATCATCGACTTCATCAAGCGTTCGGGGTTGCGCGGACGGGGCGGCGCGGGGTTCTCGACGGGGATGAAGTGGTCGTTCGTCCCCTCGGCCAGCACGAAGC
>CAYXVY010000005.1:0-7998 GCA_964468745.1 uncultured Planctomycetales bacterium
GACGGCGAATGGGCCGCGTGGTGGAATCGAGTGGCGCGGGAGCAGTAGCCGTGCCGGAGCTCCCGGAGCTTGAGATCTACCGCGAGAATCTGGCGCCGCTCATCGTCGGGAGGACCGTACGCCGGATCGATGTGCTTAACATCTTTACGGTGCGTACCGCCGATCCGCCGCTGCAGTCCGCGGTGGGCCGCGTCGTCGCGGCCGTCGGTCGGCGCGACAAGCACCTGTACCTGTCGATGCACGACGGGCCACATTTGATCTTCCACATGAAGCTCTCCGGCCGCCTGCGATGGAAGCCCTCCGCCGGCAAACTGAACGCGAAGATCGGGTGCCTCAAGCTCGACTTCGATCATGGCTCGCTGCACATGACAGAGGCGTCGTCGAAGAAGATGGCCTCGCTGCACGTCGTGCGCGCGCTCGCGGAGTGCGGCGAGATGGGGCGCGGCGCGGAACCGCTGGATGTGACGGCGTCGGCCTTTCGCGACCTTCTCATGCGAGAGAATCGACAGCTCAAGGGGGCGTTAACCGATCCGCGGCTCGTCGCGGGGATCGGCAACGCCTATTCCGACGAGATCCTGTTCGCGGCGCGGCTGTCGCCGCTCAAGCTGACGCAGTCGCTGGGCGACGAGGAATGGACGCGGCTGCACGCCGCAATGCAGGAAATTCTGCGAGAGTGGATCGACGAGATCCGGCGCGTCGCGGCAGGTGCGTTGCCCACCGAGCAGGGCGACTGGCGCAAGGCCATGAAGGTGCACGGCAAATTCAAAGGGGCGTGCCCCGCCTGCGGTGCGCGCATCGAGCGCGTCGCCTACGCGGACAGCGAGACGCATTATTGTCCGGCGTGCCAAAACGGAGGCCGGAGACTGAGCGACCGGCGATTGGACCGGCTGATGCGCTGACATTCCCCGCAGGGTCGGGTAGAGTGTGCTTAGCGCATGACGGACTCAGCAGCGCCCGCGCCCCGCTGGCGGCCACCGAAGAAGAACGCGGGCGACTCTGATACGCGGCCGCCGAGTTACGACGAAACGGTTCGCGTCTCTCCGGCCCCGTCGTCCCCGTCGGCGCCGACGATGCCCGCTGCTCCGCAGGACGTAGGGGCGGCCCCCGCCGGCTCCAGATTCGGAAAGTTCGTCTGCACCGAAAAGCTGGGCGCAGGCGGCATGGGAGAAGTGTGGAAGGCGTGGGACGGCCAGCTGGGCCGATGGGTTGCGCTCAAGTTTCTCAAAGGGGGCGACCAGGACCTGATCGTGCGGTTCCAACGCGAGGCGCAACTTGCGGGTCAACTCAACCACCCCAACATCGCCGCGATATACGACGTCGGCCAGGACCAGGGGCGGTTGTACATCGCGATGCAGTTTGTCGATGGCGGCACGCTCAAGGACGTGCCGAAGTCCGATCGACGATCGCTCGTGGGTCTGGTGCGCGATGCCGCGCGCGCGGTGCACGCGGCGCACGAGCGGGGAATCGTGCATCGCGATCTGAAGCCCGAGAACCTGATGGTGACGTCACCCGGGGCTGGACGCGATCGGCACGTCTACGTGATGGACTTCGGTCTCGCGCGTGGCACGGAGGGAGCGTCCAACGTCTCGGTCGCCGGATCGATCGTCGGCACCCCGGCCTATATGTCGCCGGAGCAGGCGCTCGGCGCGCGCGCGGATGCGCGCAGCGACGTCTACTCGTTGGGCGCGACCCTCTACGAGATGCTCGCGCGCCGCAAGCCGTTCGGCGGCGCAAGCGTGCCCGAGACGCTGCGCCGCGTGCAGGAGGACGAGCCCGTAGCGCCGCGTTCGCTCGATACGTCGATCGATCGCGACCTGGAAACGATCGTGCTGCGCTGTCTCGAGAAGCGGCCGGATCGTCGGTACGCGACGGCAGCTGATCTGTCGGATGATCTCGAACGGTACCTTGAGGGCGAGCCGATCCAGGCGCGGCGTGCGACGCCCGGCTATCGCCTTCGAAAACGGCTTGCGAAGTCGAAGGCGCTGGCCGTGGCCGTGACGGCCTGCGTGGTTCTCGGCGCGGTGGCGGTGGGCGTTGGCGTGCGCATGAGTCGTCAATCGGCGGAGCGCGCGCAGGTCGAGCGAGCCCGCGTGGCGCGCGACGCCGCCGGCGAGAAGGTGCGCGAGTTCAACATGGCCGTCGCGACGCAGTCCGGGCGGCGAATCGAGATGGGCCGGGAGGCCGCGCAGGCACTGGAGGCGGCGCTCGCGATCGATCCGGAGCATGCGCCGACCTGGGTTGCACTTGGACGGTGCCGCAAGCAGTTGGGCGGCGACCCGCTGGATTGTTTCGATCGCGCCCTGGCGGTGCAGCACGGATACGGGGAAGCGCTGCTGGAACGGGGGCGTTTGAAGCTGGAGCGATCGCAATCGCTGCGCGAGGCGGCGTCTCCGGACGTTCAGGGCATGAAGCAGGAGGGGGAGCGCGACCTGGCGGCCGCACGCTCGGCGGGCTTGGCTGAACATCTCGTCGCGCTGCTCGATGCGATCATCGCTTTCTCCAGGGGGGAATGGGCGGAAGCTGGCGTTCGTGCATCCATCTATCTGGATCGCGCAGGGTGGGACGCCGATGCGTTCTGCCTGCGCGGGCTCGCGCGAGCCGCCTTGAAGGACCACGAGGGGGCGGAGGCGGACCTCGATCGTGCGGCGACGCTGGGGGTGACGAACGTGACGGCGCTGTTTCAGCGCGGCCTCATCCGCCTGGCGCGGGGACGCCCGGCCGAGGCCGAAGCGGACTTCACGATCGTCATCGAGGGGTGTCCGGATCACGCGCCCACGTACGCGAATCGGGGCGGGGCACGCCTCGACCAGGGACGCTACGCGGAGGCGGAGGCCGACTTCAACGAGTACATCCGGAGGAAGGAGACGGCGGACGCATTCCGCAATCGCGCCATCCTGTACGAGCGGTGGGGCCGCGCCGACGCGGCGGAGCGCGACTATCTCAGCGCGGTCGAACGGGCCCCGCGCGACCTTCCGCTCATCCTTCTGCTGGCGACCTTCTATTACGGCGGCCGGAAGTACGCGGAGAGCAGGAAGGCGGTGGATCGGGCGTTCGCCCTCGATCCCTCGTCTGTCGAAGCGCACTACCGGCGGGCGCGCATTGACGACGACGAGGGGCAGATTCCCGCGGCGGAAAGCGGCTATGAGGCAGCGCTAAAGCTGGACCCGCGGCACAGCGCATCGCTCGTCGGCCTCGCCCTGCTCGCGCGGGGAAAGCGCGACTATGTGCGGATGGAGGACCTGCTGGCACGAGCGCTTGCCGTGAATCCGGCCGATATCTACGCCCTGAACGCCCGGGGGCTCGCCCAGCGCGACCGGGGACGTATGGAGGATTCGCTGCGCGACTTCGGCGAGGCGCTGCGGCTGAATCCGCGCTTCGTCGATGCGCTGAATGGGCGGGGCAATACGCTCGCCTTCATGGGGCGATACGACCAGGCGGAGAAGGACTACTCGCTTGCGATCGGCATCGCGCCGCGCGACGGACTCGCCTGGGGGAATCGCGGCCTCGCCCGCCTTCAGCTCGGAAGGCTCGACGAAGCGGAGCGCGATCTTGAAGAGTCGGTCCGGCTCGACCCGCGGAACTCGTCCGTGTATACGAATCTTGCGGTCGTGTTCATGCAACGCCGCGACTGGGTCGGGGCCGAGCGCGTGATGGACCGGGGCGTGCAGACGGTTCCACAGGCCGCGGGGGTCTACGAGACGCGCGGCAAGATCCGCGCGCTCCAGAAGCGGTGGAAGGATGCGATGGCCGACTACGATCGCGCGGTGCAGCTCGATCCGTCGGCGGCGACGCGGCTTGCAGGGGTCATCGCCGAGGCGCGGCGGGCGCTCGGCGGTCCGTAGACGCGTCGGTCACACGGCGCGGGGGCTGTAGACGCACGCGTGATCGCCCGACGCGATGTGTTTCGAACGGTCGATCTTGATCCCGAGGACGGCTTCGAACAGCAACTTCTCGTAGCGGCAGACCTGCGGGAACTCCTTCGCGACGGCGGCAATGGGGCAGTGGTGTTCCGTGAGGCAGCGCGGCTGCGAGCGCGCCATGTATCCCTCTTCGTCGCGGATGCGCGCGAGTTCGCGGAAGCGCTCGGCGAGGCTCTTGCCGGCAAGGCGCTTGCGGTAGACGTCGGCGAGTTCGCGGAAACGGCGCTGGAAGAGCTTGTCGACCTTTTCCTCGCCGTCCAGCTCGCGTATCTGGCGCAGGATCGAGACCGCCATCGGCCCGTACGCTTGCGGGAAGAGGGCCTCCGCCTTCGTCGAGATCGCGTAGATGTGCGTAGGACGGCCGACCGGGCGCCGCTCCGTCTTCATGTCGACGAGACCCTCGCGCTGGAGGACGGCAAGCTGCTGGCGGACGGCGGTCAGGTTGATGCCGAGGACCTTGGCCAGCGCGGGGACGTTCGACGGCCCGTGGATCTTGAGCAGGTCCAGGATGGCCGGACGGTCCGCCTCGGTAAACGCGCTCATGAAAGAATCGTACGCCGGGTCCCGGCGCGGGGCAATTTCTTTTTATTGACCCATATATACAGTCTAAACTGTATATAAAGAGGTGGACGTCGCGTGGCGGGAGAGGATGGAGCGGCGTGCGGCGGCGCTGACGCTCGGTGCCGGCGCGGTTCCCGGGCTGCTGTGTTCGCCGGACGCGGACGCGTTCGACACGCTGGCTTGGCTGGGCGACGAGCGTTCCCGGGCGGCGGCCCTCGAGTTCTCGCGACGGGGGCATCCGCGCGAAGTCCGTGCCGCGGCGATCCGGCTGCTCGGACGGCTCGGAGGGTCGGTCCGTCTCCGCGAGATCCTCGCGGAGCCGCTCGAACGCGTGAGCCCGTACGAGACGTCCACCGACTGGATCCACGTGCAGGCGGAGAACGCACTGCTCGTCCGGCCTGTGGCGCCGGCCTGGGTGCCGGAACGCTGGGACCGCGCCCGCATCGGCCTTCCCGCGCCGGGCGGATTCCCAGGTTCGCACGTGCTATTGTTCGTCCTCGCGGACTGGTGACCCGTCTGACTCTGCCAGGTGCGCGAGGTCATCGCGCATGCGGGGGAGTTTCGAGCGCGCGGAGCGAGTGTGACGATCGTCATTTCCGTCGCCGAGGAGCGGGTGGCGCGATTCCGCGCAAAGGTCGGACACGGCGAGACTCCCATCGTGGCCGACCCGTGCGCGCAGCTCGCGGCGGAGTACGGCGTGGCGGAGCAGATCTATGGCGTCCTCGAGTGGGTGAACCGTCCCGCCTGCTTCGTCGTTGGCCGCAACGGCCTGCTGCGATGGTCGTACGTGGGTCGCGAGCTTGTGGACCGACCCTCGCTTGCCGAGGTACTCTCTCACGTGGAGGATCCATGACGCACTGGATGAAGGCGTGTTCTCTGGCCCAGCTCACGGAGCGTGGCGTAGCGGCCGTGTCACACGACGGACGCGTCGCGGCGATCTTCGCTGAGGGCGATCGGATATTCGCGGTCGACAACCGCTGCCCGCACATGGGCTTTCCGCTCACGAAAGGCACGCTGAAGAACGGCATCCTGACGTGTCACTGGCACTCGTGGCAGTTCGACGCGACGGGCGGCGGCTGCTTCACGCAGGGCGGAAGCCCCGTTGAGGCGTTCGCTTGCGAGGTGCGCGGGACCGAGGTGTGGGTCGGCTTCCCGGAGCCGGCGCGCGACGACGTCGTCGCCCGTTGGCGCACCGAGTTCAACTACGGAATGGAGCGGTTCTCGACGCTGCGGCTGTCGAAGGCGACCTACACGCTTCTCGAAAGCGGTGTGCCCGTACGAGACCTCGTGGCGCGCGGCGTGACTTTCGGCACGCGCTTCCGTGACGATTTCGCGGACGGCCTTTCGATCCTGACCGCGATGGCGAACGTCGTGCGCGACGTGCCGCTGCCGCCCGAGGCCCGCGTGCTCGCGCTCGTGCAGGGGCTGCGCCGCGTCGCAGAGAACATCCGCGAGACGCCGCATCGCCGGGCGAAGGGCGGCCTGCCCGGCACCCGGGCGCCATACGAGCAGCTCGTCGCATGGTTCCGCGGCTTCGTCCACGACCGCGAAGAGGAGGCGGCCGAGCGCGTGCTCACGACGGTCATCCTCTCCGGCGCGCCGCCGGGGAGCGTCGAGGCGATGCTCCACGCCGCGATCACGGAGCCCGTGTTCCTCGACGAGGGGCACGTCCTGGACTTCACGAACAAGGCCTTCGAACTACTCGGGCACATCGGCTGGGAGTCCGCGCCGGCCGTGCTTCCGACGCTGATCCACGAGTTGTGCACGGGGCAGCGGCACGAAGAGGACATGATGTGGAAGCAGCCGCACGACCTGATCTCCATCGGTCGTGGCGCGGCGGAGGCGATGGGGAAGTCGAATCGCGAGGAGTACGACCGCTCTCGATTTATCGCGACGGTCCTCGGCGACGATCCGCAGGCGATCGGAGACGCGCTCGTCGCGGCGGGGGGCATCCGGCTCGCGGAGCTGGCAAGCGCCGTCGCTGAGGCGGCCGCGCTCCGGCTGGCGCGCTTCCACACACGCAACGAGTTCACGGATTGGGACTGGGCGCACCACGCGCTCACGACCGCCGAGGCGCTGCGGCGCATGGCGGCGAGAACGCCGTCGCCGCATCTGCGTCGCGCGCTGGCCGACTGCGCCATGTACGTCTTCCTCGCGCGCTTCCTCAACATTCCCAAGCACGATTTCGAAGCCGGCGCCCGGTCGTTCGAGGGGCGCTCCGCGCCGGAACTCATTCGCACGCTCGAGGAGGCCATCAGCCTGCGCAAGACGGAAGAGGTTGCCGCGCCAATCCTGGCCTACTGGAGCGCCGGCCATGACGTGACGGCGCTCTGCACGGCGTTCGTGCGCGCCGGCATCCGCGAGGATCTCGGGTTCCACGGCAGCCAGGCGATCGAATATGGCGTGACGCTGGCGCGTGCGCTGGGGAAGCCCGTTCCGCTCGTCGCCGCCGCGCGCTACCTGGCAGCGCACAGCCCGACGGCGCGGTTCGTCAACCAGACGGTGGAGAACGCGATCAAGCTGCAACGCGGCGAGGCGCTGCACGAATAGCGGCTGGAAAACAAAAGGAGCGCAGTGACGTCTGCCACTGCGCTCCCCGTTGAGTTCGCGGTTACTTCTTGAGTATCTTGCGCTCGTTCGCCTCGATCAGGTAATTGATCAGCAGGTTCTGCAGCGTGTACTCGCCCTTCTGGCCCGCGCCGTCGCCCGCCTGCTTGCCGAAGTGCGCAAGCACGTGCATGACGCGGCCGCCCTTCATGAGAGAGTAGGTCTGCTTGATCGCGGTGCCCGTGGCGACCGGATCGGGCTCGTTCTCGCCGCCCGACGAGAAGACGATTGCGACTGCGTCGCTGCCCTTGACCTGTTCATTCTCGGACTGCGCGCCGACGGTCTCGCTGAACATCAGCGTCGTGACGCGCTTCTTGTTGATGATCGCGATCGCGGGGCTGTCGGCGTCGATGTGCCACGTGTGGTCGATCTTCGCGACATCCTCTTCGACCGTCGTGCCGCCTCCGTCCTTGCGGGTCGGGGGCTTCACGAAGATCTTCTTGAGGTACGGGTGCGTGCCCGCGCCGCGCGCCGGCAGCACCGGCACGTCCTGTTCGCCGAGGTACTTCGAATGCTTGACCACGTCGCCCCATTCGGGCTCGAGGATTTCTTCGAGTTCCCAGTCTTCGCTGAAGAGATAGCCTCCGGCGTCGACGTACCGCTTGATCTTGGTCGTTCCCTTTTTTCCCATCACGAACCGTGTGGGATCATGCTTTGTGCAATCCGTTCACTTGTACAATCGCATGTTTGGTTTGCCGCCCGGCTTGCACGTCGGGCACGCGCAGTGCTCGCGGATGTGCGTGCAGATCGCGATGATGGCGATGTACCCCTTCAGGTAGTCGTCGGTGATCTTCGCGTCGTGCTCGAACTTGTCCTTCGTGATGCTCTCCGTCTGGAAGGGCATCCCGCTGAGGAAGCGGTCGATTCCGTCGTCGAGGTCGTGGTTCTTCTTGCACTTGCACTTGTCGCC
>CAYXVY010000006.1:0-16879 GCA_964468745.1 uncultured Planctomycetales bacterium
TCCCGCGCTCAGCAGGCCCAGCAGCGACTTGACGTCGTTGTCCGTGTACTCCAGCTGCAGACCCACAAAAAACTCCGGGTCGTCAGGGAAGCGGGCGGCGCCGACGACGAGTTTCGTGGCGTGCAGGATCTCCCCGAGCCACCCTTTTTCCTTCTTGTAGAGCGGCACGCGCAGAAGGGCGCGCATGTAGGCCCCGCTGATTTCCTCGTCGAGGTCCTCTTCGTTCACGTGGTTGTACGCGTCGCGAATCTCGTAACCGATGTGCACGGGGTATCCCTCGAAGAGCTCGAAGTCGACGTCGATGCCGCCGCCCGGCTTGCCGTCGATGAGCCCCACCTTGATGCCGACGTGGTTGTCGAAGAACCAGGGGAGGCGATACATGATCCCGCCGTCAAATTTCACGAGCGTGTCGTTGTCGCCGTTGGCGATCTGCTCCTTGAATCGAATCTTCTTGTTCGCCGCGTCGAGCGAGATGAACGAGCCGCCGATGAAGAAGTACTTCGTCTCGTCCGGCGCGATGCGGACGCCGAGCTTCGAGATCTGCATGTCCGTGTCCGCGTAGAGCGAGCTTCCCGCGTAGACGGTCACGATGGATCGGCCGGCGCGGCCGAGAATGGCGTCGGCTCCCTCGAGCACCTTCGTCGCGTCGTTGTAAAGCTTGCGGTCGTCCTGCAGGAGGGCGCCGACGCTGTTTTCGCCCTTCGCCGTCTTGTCGGTCAGTTTTTCGAGGTCCTGTGTGATCTTCTTCAGGTTGGAACTCGTCGCCTTGATCTCGTCGCGCATCTCGGTGTCGTGGAGCAGCGCGCCGATGGGGCCCTTGCCTTCCTTGACGGACTGCGCCACGGACTTGATCTCGTCGATCGCTTCCTTGGCCGAGTCGCGCAAATCGTTGATCGACTTGCGCGCGTCCTTCACCGTCGCGACGATTTCGTCGTGCAGTTCCGGCGTGTTGAGGATCTTGCCGAGAGTCGCGTCGGTTCGGTTGAGCTTCGCCTGCACATCCGTGACGGCGCTGCGGATGTCGGCGACGGCCTTCTTGACGTCCTCGATCGTGCCGACGGCCTCGTTGTAGAGCTTCGGGTCGCGCAGGAGTTTGCCGACCGTGCCCTCGCCGGAGTTGATCTGCTCGGCGGTTTTCTTCAGTTCACGGAACGTATCGCTGGCATTCGCCATCAGGTCCTTGAGTTCCTGCCGGTTCTCATTGAAAACGTCGCTGATCACGTCGAACGCCGACGGCTTCGTGGTCCCGCGGAGCATCTGCGTGGAATCGACTTCCGGAGTTCCCGGCGTGCCGCGGCTGATCGAGATGAAGTTGCCACCGAGGATGGTGAACGACGAGATCGAGATCTGGTACTTCGGCCGCTTGCGGTCGCCATCCACACCCTGGAAGAGCGCGACGGGCCTCTCGAGGTTGACTTGAACGACGACGCCCGCAGGATCCAGGTCCACCTTTTTGACTTTGCCGAAAATCACGCCGTCGACGCGGACGTCGTCCCCGGCGCGCAGGCCCTCGACACCCTCCGAGAAGAGGATCTTGATCGCGTGCGCCCGCTGGAATGGATTCCACTTCTGGATGTAGATCGTGAGGAAGACGAGGACGGTCAGGATCACCGCGAAGAAAAATCCAAGCATCTTCTGCACGCTATGCCTCCTTCGTCAGCGGTCCGACGGACTCGCCCGTGATGAATTGCCTGATGATCGGATCGTCCGAATGCTTGAACTCGTCTGGCGACCCGACCTTGATGATCTTTCCAGCGAGGATCATGCCCATCCGGTTCGCGACTTTGAACGCGCTCGCCATGTCGTGGGTGACGAGGATCCCCGTGACGCCGAGTTTCTTCTGCAGATCGAGGATCAGGTCGTTGATCGTGCTCGACGTGACAGGGTCAAGGCCGCTGGTCGGCTCGTCGTACAACACGATCGACGGGTCGCGCACGATCGCGCGCGCGAGACTGGCGCGCTTGCGCATGCCCCCCGACAGCTCCCCCGGCATCTTCTTCGAGGCATCGCTGAGCCGCACGAGCGCCAGCTTCGTCATCACTCGCTCGCGGATCTGCTCCTCGGTCAGCTGTTCGTGCTCGCGCAGCGGCAGCGCGACGTTTTCGAACACGGTGATCGACCGCAGCAGCGCCCCTTCCTGGAACAGGTAGCCGATCTGCCGGCGGATCGCGTCGAGATGGCCGTTGGCGCCGGCGACCTCCGTGCCGTTGACGCGGACGCGCCCGTGATCCGCCGTCATGAGCCCCACAATATGCTTGAGCGTCACGCTCTTGCCGGTGCCCGAGCCGCCGATGATGGCGAACGTCTCGCCCTTCAGGACTTGCAGCGACAGCCCGTCGAGCACCGGCCGGCCGCCGAGACTCTTGTGCACGTCGGCCAGTTCGACGGCGACGGGCGGAACCATCCCCGTAAAGCTCACCGGTTGCGGATGAGCCACGAGGGGATCGTTGCTCGTCGGGTCAATCACTCTAAGGACCATCTTACAATCTTCGTGTTCGGGATCGGGATCAGTACAGCGCCCAGCCGATGAGGTAGTCGAACATCAGGATGTACACGAACGAAAAGACCACCGTCCGCATCGTGGCTGTCCCGACCCCCTCCGCGCCATGCGTCGCGCGCATGCCCTGGCTGCACGCGATCGTCGTGATCGTTACCGCGAACACGCTCGTCTTGAGCATGCCGCCGTAGATGTCTCGGAGCTTTAGTACTTCCTGTGCCTTCTGAAAGTACACATCGAAGCTGACGTTCAGGTACGCCTTGCCTACGATCGCGCCGCCCAGCGTGCCCACGAGGTCGGAAACGAGCGTCAGGCCCAGTGCGGCGGCCAGGAGGGCGATGAGCCGCGGCATCGTGAGGAAGTAGACGGGGTCGATGGACATGACCTCGAGCGCGTCAAGCTCCTCGCCGACCTTCATGGTCCCGATCTCCGCGGCATACGTGGATCCGATCAGGCCCGCGAGCGCGATCGCCGTCATGACGGGGCCCATCTCGCGAAACATGCCCGCGGTGACGAGAAATCCGATGCTCGATTCCTGGCCGTACTTCTGAAGCTCGATGCCGGACTGGAGTCCGAGGATCATGCCGCTGAAGAGGCCCGTCAGCAGGACGATTGCGATACTCCCGAAGACGGCCTTGAACATCTGGGCGACGATCGCCTCGCGCTTCTTCGGCGCCAGCGCGATGTACCCCACCGCGCGCCAGAGCATGTGCAGCGCGTGACCCGCGCCCTCGCACGCGTCCTCGAACCACGAGTTGACCGCGACTATGGACCGGATTAGGGGCATATGACTACGTGGCCGCTCGAGAGTCCGAGCGGATCCTCATGCCGAGACTACTCAAATAACACCTAGAGATCCTAGAAACCTGAGGAGGGAGGTGGCGCCCCCACAAGACTTCCTCGGTTCCCTCGGCTTTCTCGGTGTTCATCCGCGTCCGCATCTCAGCGGTACAATCCATGCTTGCGGATGTACGCCCGCACGGCGTCCGGGACCAGGAACCGGATCGACGTGCCGCGCCGCACGCGTTGGCGGATCTCCGTTCCCGAGATTTCGATCAGCGCCGTGCGAATCCGGCGCAACTGCCACGGCCCGCTGGGCGCGGGCTCATAACTGCCGGGGCGGCCGGCCACGGCGAACGTCACGCGCTCCGCAAGTTCGTGGATGCGATACCACTTCGGAAGCGTGCCGACGGTGTCGTCGCCGATGATCACGAAAACTTCGGCGCGCGTCTTGAGCGACTCGACGGTATCGATCGTGTACGAGGTCCCACCGCGTTTGACCTCGGCGTCGGAGGCCTTGAAGACCGGATGCCCCGCCACGGCGAGTCTGACCATCGCCAGCCGGTGCTTCGGCGGGGCGAGTTCGTGCCCCTCTTTGAGGGGCGACAGCGCCGTGGGGACGAAGAGAATCTGGCTGAGCTTGAGCTGCTCGGCCGCGCGCTCGGCGGCGATGAGGTGCCCGTGGTGGATGGGGTTGAAACTGCCCCCCATCACGCCCAGCCGCGGGACTGTCATATGCCAGACTGACGATATCCGGCTTCGCGGGCAGACGTCAAGAAGCCCAGTCGCCATCATGGGGATCCAGCGTTCCGGAGGCTTGTTTGTTCGGCAATGGGGGTATTTGCTATCTTAGACCTGTGGATCTCGCGCAGGGCGTTCTTGCGGGCGACCAGCTTTCCATCAGCAAGTCCATCTCGGCCGTCGAGAACGGTTCGGCGGAGGGGCGCGCGATCATGGGCTCCATCTCCGGGAGCATCGGCAAGGCCCTGCGGGTCGGTCTCACCGGCCCGCCCGGGGTGGGGAAGTCGACACTCTGCGACGCCGTCACGGGCGTGCTGCGAGGGCGCGGTGAGCGTGTCGGCATCATTGCCGTCGATCCCTCCAGCGCCTTTACCGGCGGCGCCCTTCTCGGCGATCGCATCCGCATGAGCCGCGTTGCCGAAGACCCGGACGTGTTCATGCGCTCGATGGCCACGCGCGGCGCGTTCGGAGGGCTGGCCCGCGCCACGCAGGACGCGGCCGATCTCCTCGACGCCGCGGGCTGCGCGACGGTCATCATCGAAACCGTCGGTGTCGGGCAATCCGAGATTGAAATCGCGCGTGCCTCAGACTGCGTGTGCGTCGTCGTCTCGCCGGAATCGGGCGACGGCATCCAGGCGATGAAATCGGGACTCATGGAGATCGCCGACATCCTCGTCATCAACAAGGCCGATCGCGTCGGAGCGGACAAGATGGAGTACGACATCCGCACTGCCTTCGACCTCGGCTTGAAATCGCGGCGAGACACCCCCATTCTGTTGACCGAGGCGTTCCGGTCCAAGGGAGTCGCCGAGCTCGTCGCCGCGATCGATCACTTTGTCGAAACAACGCGCGCCGACGGACGCTTTGAACAACGTCGCCGCGGAAATATGCAGATGCGCCTCAGGCAGATCGTCGAGTTCATGATCCATCGCAGCCTCTGGGAGGGGAACGGCGCATCGAAGAAACTGGAGTCGCTGGCCGAAGAGGTTATGGCGCGCAAGCGGTCCAGCTACGACGCCGCCGACGCACTCGTGCGCGACGCCATGGGCGCGAAAGATCAGAGATGAAAGAGGACAGATGAAAGAAGAACTGTACCCGTTGCGGCATCTCTCATCTCTGCTCTTTGATCTTTCATCTCTCGCTGGAGGCGCAGCGTGATCCAGCCGACGCCGAGGAGGGATGATCGGTCGAGATTCCCGGGCACCGCGGTGCCGGGCGATAAGACGATCTACGGCCCGGACGATCTCAAGGGATTCGATCCGGCGCGCGACCTCGGCGAGCCGGGGCAGTTCCCGTTCACGCGCGGCCCGCACGCGACCATGTACCGCGAAAAGGTCTGGACGATGCGCCAGTTCGCCGGATTCGGCAACGCGCGGGACACGAATCGGCGCTTCAAGTACCTGCTCGATCATGGCCAGACGGGCCTGTCCATCGCGTTCGATATGCCGACGCTCATGGGGTACGACTCCGACCACGCGCGCTCGAGAGGCGAAGTGGGGCGCGAGGGTGTCGCGGTCTGTACGCTGAAGAACGTGGAGACGCTCTTCGACGGCATCCCGATGGGCGACGTCTCAACGTCGATGACGATCAACTGCACGGCGGCGATCATGCTCGCGTTCTACGTCGCGTGCGCCGAGAAGCACGGCGTGCGGGCGGATCAGCTGCGCGGGACGATCCAGAACGACATGCTCAAGGAGTACATCGCGCAGAAAGAGTGGGTCTTCCCGCCCGAGCCGTCGATGCGCGTGATCGTCGACATGATGGAGTGGTGCGCGGACCACATGCCGAAGTGGAACACGATCTCCGTCAGCGGCTATCACATCCGCGAGGCCGGATCGACCGCGGTCCAGGAACTCGCGTACACGCTGATGGACGGCTTCACGTACGTGGAATACGGGATCAAGCGGGGCATCCCCGTCGACAAGTTCGCGCCGCGGCTGTCGTTCTTCTTCAACAGCCACATGAACTTCTTCGAGGAGATCGCCAAGTTCCGCGCGGCGCGCCGGATCTGGGCGAAGCGGATGAAGAACCGCTACGGCGCGAAGAGCCCGGAGTCGTGGCGCCTGCGCTTTCATACGCAGACGGCCGGGTGCTCCCTTACCGCGCAGCAGCCGGAAAACAACATCGTGCGCACGGCGATCGAGGCGCTTGCGGCCGTGCTCGGCGGGACACAGTCGCTTCACACGAACTCGATGGACGAGGCGCTCGCGCTCCCTACGGAGCACGCGGTGAAAGTGGCGCTGCGGACGCAGCAGATCCTGGCGAACGAAAGCGGGCTGACCGACGTGATCGATCCGCTCGCCGGCTCGTACTTCATCGAGGCGATGACCAATCGCATGGAGGCGGAGGCGGAGAAGATCTTCCATTCGATCGAAGGGATGGGCGGAATGGTGCCCGCAATCGAGCGGGGTTACCCGCAGCGCGAGATCGCCAAGAGCGCGCTCGATTTCCAGCGCGCCGTCGAAGAGAAGCGGTACGTCAATGTCGGGGTGAACGATTTTATCGAAGGCGAGAAGCCGTTCCCGATTTTGAAAATCGATCCCGCGGTTGAGCGTGACCAGATCGCCGAAGTGAAGCAGGTCAAGGAGCGACGCGACAACGCGGCGGTGAAGCGGGCGCTCGAAGAGATCCAGGCGTGCGCGAAGGAGAAGCGCAACCAGATGCCGGCGATTCTGGCCGCTGTAAAGTGCGAGACCACGCTCGGCGAGATCATCGAAGTCATGAAAAAGGACTTTGGTGAGTGGCGCGAGCCGCCCATCTACTGGTAGATCGAATCCCGATCCCTATCCCGATCCCGATCAGGAGATGAACGTGTGACTTGGATCCTCTTGGCAGCGCTAATGCAGGATCCGCTGGCCGACTGGATCGGCAAAGTAGAGAAGGCGGACCGCGAGGCGATCGAGAAGGAGCTCGCGCGGCTCGACGCGCCCGAGGCGGCCGACGAGGCGAAATTCCGGCCGCTCGAGTTCGACGTCGGGAGCAAGCTCGGCCCGTACGGCTACGCGAAGATCGTCCCCGTGCTGCTCGCCGCGCTGGAGAAGGGGGCGTCGCCCAAGCGGCGCTTTGCGCTTGCGACACTTCGCAGCAAGCTCGCCATGCGTGAAGGGGTGACCGAAGAGTCGCTGCTCGCCCACAATCTCGCCGTCGTGCGAGCGCTTGACGCGCCGATGAAGGACTCCGCGTATGTCGTGCGAGCGTCGGTCGCCGTGATCCTCACCGATCTGGCCGATGGCGACACGCTTCCGACCGATCCGCCGCAGACTGTTGTCCCACCCGCGAAGCTCAAGGAGGTTCTGCTCGCGTCGTTCGCGAAGCTGGGCGAGGACGCAAATCCCGCTGTGCGGGCGGCCGGGGAACTGGGAGCGAGCCTGCTGCGCGACGAGGAAGTCGAACGCCTGCGCCTGCGCCACGAGGTCGAGCACTTTCTCACGCACTGCCCGCAGAAAGAGGCGGTCTGCGAGGACATGTCGCTCGACAAGGCGAAGGAACTGCGCGCGGGGATCAAGACGACGTTGGAGCGCGGAGACGGCTTCCTGGTCATCACGATTGCCTGCGAGCCGGGGAAGGGGACGGACACCGCCGACCAGCTCACGATCTTCTACCGCCAGAAGGAAGGCGAGTGGATCGAGACGCTGAAGGATCCGCGGAAGAAGAAGTGATCAGCGGGACCAGACAGGATTCCATCCACGCGCGATCCTGCGTTCGATTCGAGTCCGAACATCGATGATGTAGATGTGGCCGTCCCTGCCGTACGCCAATTCGCCTCCGTCGGGTGACCACGCAATGCTGCTCCCCTTGTTGAGCTCAGACTCAACGAGGCCGTCGATGCCCACAACGATAATTCGCGAGTCCTTGTGGCGCACGAACGCTACGCGCCTGCCGTCCGGTGAGAGCTGCATCGCTTCCATGCCGTGGGTGCCGTGTGCGATGACGTACGTGTCGCCTGTTCGGAGCGCGACCCTCAAAATGGACTTGGGGCCCGGGTGAATCGTGTCCTCCATCGCGACAAAAGCGTTGCCCTGAGGAGTGAAAGTCGCATACGACATCGGTTTCATGATGCGCTGACAGCGTGAGCCGTCAATCGCGATCCGATACAAGCCGACGCCGCCGAGCGTCCGCACGCCGCGGAACACAATGGACTCGCCGCCGGGCGCCCAGATCGGCCCCCATACCTTGTCAAAGTCGTCACTGATGCACTTGCCGTTGATGACGAGTCGACGACCCTCTGCGATTCCGGCGATGCCGGTGCCATCGGGCGAAACGCAAGCCGGTTCCCAGTTCCAACCGGGAAGCTGTTCGCGTTGTCCATCGGGCCGAATAATGCAGACGGCCTGCGACGCGATCGTGCACGACATATCCATCCATGTATCCGGCGGCAGCGACATCTCTCCATAGACCAGTTGAGAGGTGACGTACGCTCGCTGGCCGGGCACCCAGAGAATTGCTCCCTCGCAGGCAGGATCGAGAAACTTTCCCGTCCATTCGCCGCCGTCCGGGTGCACAAGGCGCCACGAGTCTCTGCTCTCGCGGCACGCGATCAGCCCGTTCACACGCCGGTCGATGTCGACCTGGGCCGCGTAGGCCTGCTCCGCACGTTACGGATTATCTTCCTTGGATGCACGACGCAGCGCCGAAAGCGCGGGTCGGCCGATCGCACGCAAGCTCGCATGCGCAGCGTCGCGAAGGCCGTAGTCATCGATGCCGAGCTGCTCGATCAGCTCATCGACGGTCTGCTGCTGCAAAAGCGCGAAGAGCAGGATGTACGACACAGAACCTCCCCCGACCTGCCCTTCGCACAACTAGACGCCGTCACTCTCCTGCTTGTGCAGATGTTTCACCGGCCGGTCTCGGCTGGCTCTGATCTCTCGGTGTTGTCCGGGCCTTTCTCGCGTATCTCACACCGACTCTGTCTCAGCTTCCTCCCTATTCCTTGATGCGTCCCCGTCGATCCTCTACTGTACGCGCGGTGACGGGCACACCCAGCCGTAAATTCCGCGTCCTCGTGGCGAAACCCGGTCTCGACGGACACGACCGGGGCGCGAAAGTCGTCGCGGCGGCCCTGCGCGACGGCGGCTTCGAAGTCATCTACACCGGCCTGCACCAGACCTGCGAGATGATCGTCAACGCAGCGCTGCAGGAAGACGTGGACGCGATCTGTGTGTCCATCCTCTCCGGCGCGCATATGACGCTTTTCCCTGAGATCCTCGACCTCATGAAGCAGAAGAAGATGAAGGACGTCCTCCTCTGCGGCGGCGGCATCATCCCGCCGGAGGACTCCGACGAGCTCTCCAAGCAGGGCGTCGGCCGCCTCTTCGGCCCCGGAACCGACACGCGCGAGATCATCAAGTACCTGAACGACGAACTTCCGAAACGCCGCCCCGCGTAGCCTCCGATCGTTCAAATCCCTGGTGGGGGCGTGGTGTTCAATTAGCAGATGCGTCTCCTCCTCCTGTCTTCTGTAGTCTGTCTCCTGTCTCCTGCCGCCGCCGGCACCGGCGGCTACACCATGGCCGACAGCGACGGCGGCGCCGTCACCTTCGCCTGGGACGACATCACCGCCTCCAGCATCGTCCCGTTCACGCTCGTCGACGACGACTCGGCCACGCTGCCCCTTCCGTTCACCTTCACACACTTCGGCGTCACGTTCAGCAGCATCGGCGTCTGCACCAACGGCTTCATCCAGTTCGGCGGAGCCAGCACGGCCGCCCTCAACACCGCCATCCCGTTCGCCGCCACCCCCAATGGCATCGTCGCCGGCTTCTGGGACGACCTCCTGCTTGCCTACGGCATGAACGTGCACCACGCCACCCTCGGCGTCAGCCCGAACCGGCGCTTCGTCGTTTCGTGGGACGACGTCACGACGATCATCGGCGGCACCTCGACGCACCTGACCTTCCAGATCACCCTCTTCGAAACGAGCAACCTGATCCGCCTGCAGTACATGACCCTGACGGGCAGCGATTCTTCCGGCACAAGCGCCACCGTCGGTATCGAAGCGCTCAACGGCGCGGACGGCCTCGAGTATCTCCACGACGGCGCCCCCGCGGCGAACGCCCTGCACGACAGCCTCGCGATCCTCTTCACGCCCGGGCCGGGCGGCGGCGGACCTGGGATTCCGATCGAAGACGACTCCACGCGCTTCTACAACTGCACGAACGCCGCACCGGCGTCGCAGGGATTCGTCTGGCTGCTTCTGTGCGTCTACTTCGCGGCCGCCCTCACGATCAGCAGGCGATAGGTCCGTTCCGAGCCGTCGACCAGCCCCAGCTTGAACACGGCCGCCTTGTCGACGGGGATCGCCACCGAGCTGCGCATCGACGCGCGCCACATGGCGAGCGTCTTGCCCTGGAAATCGACGACGTCCACGCGCAGCGACGTCTGCACGCCCGACGCCGTCGTCTCCGATCGTACGTCGAGCGTCGACCGCGCCTCGAACAACTTGTTCGACTCCGTGCGCCGGCGCTCCCAGATGAGTCCAAGCCGCACGCCGTTCAATCCGTGGAGCTGCAACCGCTCCGCCGGCTCCACCGCCGCGCCGATCAGCTTCGCCGCCGCGGCTGCGTCGACCAGGTACTCGCCGGACAGCAGGTCCTCGCACGCCTTGGCGGGCACCGCGACGATGTCCGCGCGCACGCTCGTCACGACCGTCTCGTAGCGACGCAGTTCCTTGAGGTACGCCGCCACGTCGCGCAGCACCTCGGGCGTCTGCCGGATGACGAGAATCCCGTTCGTCGTCGCGCGCGCGACGGCGTCGTCCTGCCACGCGTCGCGCTGCACCGCCTCGCGAAGGCGCGTCGCGACCGACTGCGGCTCGAATGCCGCCGCCTCCGCGCGCTGACCCTCCTGGAAATCGTGGGGCGAGAGCGCCAGATCGCGCACCCCCGCGATGAGGAGCGACCGGCCGCGCGCCGACTGCCGCGGACCGATGTAGAGCGCCTCATCCACCGGCACCGCCTCGCACTGGATCGGCCGGAGCGCGAGATTGAGGAACTGGGTGGCCGACAGATCCGTCGTCTTGATCGTGAAAAGCCGGTCCGCCATGTCCGGATGGAGGACGACGTTTACGCCGAGCCTCTCCCGCAGCGACTCCACGACCTTCGACCACGCCACGTTCGTGAACTCGAACGACACCAACTTCGCGGCGGCGATCTTCTCGCGCACCGCGGCGTCGCTGCGATCGCTGAGCTGCATGTCCGCGTCCTTGTTCTCACCGCTGGCGATCACGCGCACGATGAGGGCCGCCGTCTTCTCCTCCGCGCCCGGGCGGGGGAGGAGGAAGGCCGCGGATCCGCGGTTCGGGATGACGGTGGTGGTGCGCAGGCGCAGCGTGGTCGATCCCGCGATCGACTTCTCGTTCAGCACACCTTCCAGCGAGAAATCGATCTTAACGGCGCCCGCCGGCGTCAACGCTGGACGGGCTTCGAACGTCAACGCGCGCCCCGCGGAATTGTTCGCGAGCACGTGCGCGAGCTGGCCCTCCGTGCAGCTGAAGTGGAATGCCTGGATGCAGCGCGTCGAGCGCGCCCCCTTGAGCGCTTCGAGCGCCTTCTTCGTATCTTCCTCGCTCATCGCCGCACCGCCGAGCGACTCGAAGAACTTCTCCGCCTCGGCGTCGAGCTCGAAGATGTCCGCATCGATCGTCACCATCGCGGGCGCCTTCGACCGGAGGAGCTTCAGAAACTCTTCGATCTGCGCCACGACGTACGGGTGATGGGTGACCGACAGCCGCCCCGCCTTGACGATGCGGGCGACGAACGGCCCCTCCCACGTCCCCGGCGCGATGACGGTCTGGATGATGTCCGCCAGCTCCTGGTCCGGCGCCGGGGGGTTCTCCGCCTCGTACGGCGCCCCGAACTCAGGTTGCCCCTCGCGCGGAATCGCGATCGCAGGCGCCGGATTGTCTGGCGGGCGCGACAAGAGCCCCGCGACGTCGAAGAGTTTCGTCGTCACACCCCCCTCGAGCTGGCCGGGCGCGCCGATTACGACCGCGCCGTCCTGCGTGACGTACTCGAGGCCATAGAGGCGCGTCACCCACGCGAGCGCGCTGCGCGCCTTGACGTTCTTGAGCTTCAGCTCCAAGACCCGTTCCGTGTCGGTCCGCGACGGCGCGCGCGGGTCGACGATGATGTTGACGCCCGCGGCGGCGCGAATCGGTTCGATAAGCGCGGCAAGTTTGCCCGTCTTGTCGATGGTCACGCGCGTGTCGTCGAGCTTTCGGTCCACATCGGCGTCTTGGAGCAGGAGCGCGCACAGCAGCATCAACATGATTAGCCTCCGTGTCTGGCCCACCAACGATTCCATTCGGAGCGCCGCGGGGCGAGCGGCGCGCCGGTGATCAGGATGAGCGCGCGGTGCGCGTCGGTACGGTCCTTGGAGTCGAGAAGCGAGATCAACTTCGGGACGGCCGGCAGGTGGCGCAGGTGCGCCAGCGCGTGAATCGCCTCGACGCGCGAGCGCGGACGGCCGAGCGCCTCCACGACGAGGGGCGTGAAGTGTTCCGAGGGAAGCAGGGCGAGCGTGCGCACGACGCGGGGATCGTCGAGCGATGCCCGCGCGGCCCGTTCGACGAGGATCGCGGGGGCATCGACGAGCGCTTCCGCCCCTTCCTCGTCCTCGAGCACGGCGCGGATGCCACGCAGGTCGCCGATTTCGACGAGCGAGCGCATGATCTTGAGCCGGTCGTACGGCTTGCTTTGGAGCGAGCGGATGAGCTCGTCCACGAGCTCTCCGGCGGAAATCGCGGCGGCGGCGCGCGCGGCCGCGGCGGGTTCGACCCCGATGGCGTGACGGATCGCGGAAAGAACGGCATCGCGCGGCTCGCGGCGCAGTCGGTCGCGAACGTCGTCCTCCAGCGGCGCCTCACCTGCCGCAAGCACCAGCAGATCGAGATCGGCGGCGGCAAGGACTGCGGCGCGGCGCCCAGGGTCGTTCGACGCGATGTCGATCGCCATTTCGCGCGCGATCCGGTTCGGTGCGCGCGCGAGCGAGGCGGCTTCTTCCGACGTGGCGCCGACGGCGAAGATCTCGAGCTCGGGGCGCAGCTGCGTCTCCGGCATGCGGTCGAGGCCACGCGCGGCGACGGAGGCCAGCGTCGGCTCGTCGAGCGCCTCCAGCATCAGCCGGATCCCCTGCGGATCGGCGATTTCGGCGAGCGCTGGCAGGAACGTCTCCGCGCGTTCGCGGGCGTGGGCGATGAGCAGCGGCACCGCGGCGACGGAGCGCATCGAGGCAAGCGCGGCGGCGATGCAGGGATCGATTGACGGCCGCCTTCCGAGCGCTGCGATGAGGTAGTGCTCGGCGACAGGACCTCCGATGGAAGACAACATCTCGACCGCCTCGAGCGCGGTCTCATCGTCGGCCGTCCTCATCGTCTCCGCGAGGCGATGCACGCTCGCGACGCTTACGTACGTCTTCGCGGTGACCGGCGGCGGAAGGGCCGTGGGGCGCGTGACGAACAGGATGGCGAGCAGGATCGCTGCCGCCGCGGCCCAGCGCGGGGCGTACGATCGGCGGAACTTGATCTGGGCGAACGTGAGCGACGTGTCGTTCGGCAGCAGATCCAGCATTTGAACGACGTCTCGACGCTGTTGGTACCTCTCGCGGCACGCGGCGCAATGTTCGAGCGCGGGCGTCCCGTCGCTTGCGGCAAGCGAGATCGACTCGTCCAATGCGACGCATTCCGCGGGAAACGGCGGAGCGCCTGTCGGTATCCCGTCGAGTTTCGCGACGACGACACGGAAGTCGTCGAGTGTCTTGCGACACCTGGCGCACGATGCGACGTGCTCGGGCACCGTCGCGCCGTACGCCGCATCGATCAGGGCGGCTGGGTCGCATCCCGTGGACGGCTCCGCGGCGAGTCGGGCCTGCAGTTCGGCAAACGACCCTTTCGGTTCGAACAGGGAACGACACTCGGGGCACCGGGACAGGTGCTCGATGTCCCCGACGCGGCGCGCTTCGTTGCACGTCACAGCGTGGCCTCCTCTTCGAGCAGGTCGCGCAGTTTGGCGATGGCGTGGTGGAGATTCGATTTCACGGTGCCGACGGCTACGCCCTGCAGCTCGGCGATCTGTTCGAGCGAGAGCCTGCGCAGGTGCTTGAGCGTCAGCGTCAACTTCTGCTGAAGCGGGAGCTGGTCGATCGCGGCCATAAGGCCGGCGACCGCTTCCTGGCGCTCGAGATCGGACGCGGGCGTTTCGGCCTCAGGGCGCACGGGAGGGGGCGGCCGCTTGACGAATCGCGCCCTCCAGTTCAGCGCCGTTCGCAGGCCGATCGAGTAGATCCACGTGGAGAATTTCGATTCGTTCCTCCAGCCGGACAGGGATCGGAATGCGCGGAGGAAGGTCTCCTGAACGACCTCGTCCGCGTCTGCCGCGTTGCCGCACACCGAAAGCCCGACCGCGAATGCCACGCCTTTGTGCTCGTTGTAGAGGATCTCCATAGCCTCGACGTCGCCGCTCGAGGCCTTCCGGACCCAGTCCCGCTCCACTTCGGGTAAAAGGGTCATAGGGTGTACCTTGTCTGACACAACGAACACTTGGGAGGTTGCACCAGAAGCCCAATCCCGATCCCGATCACGGCGTTTCGATCAGTGCTTTCTTGAGCCCGCTTGTTTGGGAGACCTCGCCCCGCACCATGAATACGACGACGCCGCATGCGAGGATGATCGTGAGAATCAGCGCGCACAGCGGCTTGGCGACTCGATCCACAATCCCCAGCCACGTCACGATCGCTAGCGCGACGAACGGGATTGTCACCAGCCAGAACCACGTCCGCAGCAACCTCGTCCACTCGAAGATCGTCAGCAGGAAGTCGGGAATGAAAATGTTGAGAATGCCGCCCTCGTACCAGCATCCATAGACGATCGCCGGCTTTGTGACGAGCAGAACCAGGAACGCGTAGAGCAGGCCCGTCAGGCTGAGCAGCGTGAGCCTCCAGCTCTTCGCGTCCATCTTCTCGCTGCCCATCTCCTTATCTATACTACCGTCTCGCATGCGCAGGTTTCTGCTGGCCCTCTCGATCGTCATCATCCCCGGCTGCGGCTCGGCCGTACGGCCGACGGTGGGGGGCGACCGGACCACGGCCGGTGAATACCAGCCCCTCGAAGTGGGGTGGCGCTGGACGTATGCCATCGAGGGCGGCGGGACGCTCAACCGCGCCGTCGTTGCTCGCGAAAACGTCGGGCGATTCGACTGCCGCGTCATCGAGGAGACGAACGACAAGACGCGCCTGCGCTGGTGGCTGCGCTCCGAACGCGACGGCCTGAAGCTCTATCGCACAAGCGACGGCAAGTCGTGGCAGGACTTCGAAGACCCCGCGATCTGGATTCGGTACCCCGCGGTGCGCGGCACGCGATGGGAGTACGAGACCATTCACGGCCCCGTCGAGCTCATCTGCAACGGCGTCTACGAGGACGACGAGCGGCTGCGCGTCCCGGCCGGCGAGTTCACCTGCGCCCGCGTCCGCACGTTTGGCTTCTGTGACCGCACGCAGGTCTACGAGAAGGTCGAGTGGTACGCGAAGGGGATCGGCCTCGTGAAACAGTGGGTGAAGTGGTACGACGGCCGGACCGCGTCCATGAACCTGAAGGAAATCGCGCGATAGTCGACCGCCTCGTTTGGACTTGCCGCGGTTTCAATCGGGCAGGAGGTCATGGGATGAAAAAACTTCTCCTCTTTGGCGTTCTTGGCGTTCTTGGCGGCTCCGTGTCGGCCCAGGACGAGAAGAAGACGTCGTGGCTCCCGTTGGCGAAGGGCGCGAAGTGGACCTACAAGACCGACCAGGAAGTCGACATGATCTACGAGGTCACCGGCAAGGAGAAGGTGGGCGACGTCGAGTGCTTCGTGGTCGAGCACCGAACCGGCGAGGACCGCGTCATGCGCAAGGAGTGGCTGACCGTCGACGCCGGCGGCATCAAAGTCCACCAGGGGCAGCGCGGCAAGACGACGAAGCTCACGGTCGAGAAGCCGTACCTCAAGCTGAAGACGCCGTTCGAGAAGAGCGCCATGTGGACCGGTGAGTCGAAGACCGGCGACGGCGCCGTGATCACCTATACCGCTGAGGTGATCGGCGAAGAGGAGGTTGAAGTTCCCGCCGGCAAATACAAGGCGTGGAAGCTCTCGACCACCGCGAAGAGCGAGGCGGGCGGCGTCACGGGCTCCGAGTGGTACGCGCCCGACGTCGGCATGGTGCGCGCCGAATTCGACTTCAACTTCGGCGGGAGCGGCACCGCCGTCATCTACGAGCTGAAAGAGTTCAAGAAAGGCGAATAATTCCGGCGGCGGTCCGTCCCCCTTTTCTCTTCCTCCCATGAGGACTGAGATAAGGAGGCATTCATGGACCGGATCGCGACGATGATGCTCGTTCTGGCGCTGGCCGCGTGCGGCGGCGGCGACAGCGGCGGCTCCACCCCCGGACCCACGTCCACCCTCGTCGCGACGGTCGCGACGCCGGCCGGAACGCAGGGCGGGACCGTGACGCTCACGTATCTGCTCGCCGACACGGAAGGCGATCTGATCTCGATCGTCGCCGAGTTTTCGAAGGATGCCGGCGGGACCTGGCAGGCCGCGACGCGCGCTCCAGGGGGCGAAGGGACGACAGCGCTTACGTCCGCGCCTGCTCCGGGGACGGCGCACACCCTGCTCTGGAATTCCCTCATGGACGGTGTGGCGACGGGCGCAGCAGAACCCGACGTCCGCATCCGCGTGACCCCGTCGGACGGCGCGAGCGGCACCGCCGGCAGCACGCTCGACTTCTCCGTCGACAACTCATCGAATAGCGTGCCCTCCGTCGGCATCGCGGTGCCGAGCGGATCGGGGCTGATCTCGGTCGCCTATTCGCTGACGGACGCGGAGAGCAACCTGT
>CAYXVY010000007.1:0-9759 GCA_964468745.1 uncultured Planctomycetales bacterium
CTTGTAAAGCCGGCCATTCTCGGTGATCGCGCTCGCCTTCCCGTCGGTGATCATGAAGATCTGCTTGTTCGGGTGCTTCTTGCGCCGCAGGAGTTTCTGCGCAAGTTGCAGCCCCGCGCGCGTGTTCGTGTGGAAGGGCCCCGCTCCGATGAACGGAAGGTCGCGCACCTGCACCTGCCGCGCGTCGTCGCCGAAGAGCAGCACGTCGAGGCTGTCCTTCGGGTAGCGCGTCTGGATGAGTTCCGCGAGCGCGAGCGCCACCTTCTTCGCGGGTGTGATTCGGTCCTCGCCATACAGGATCATCGAATGCGATACGTCGACCATGAGAACGGTCGCGCACTGCGTCGTGTGCTCCGTATCGTGCAGCTCGAAATCCTCCTCCGAGAGCCGCATCTCGAGGCCGCTGCGGACGAGCGAGTTGTGCATGGTGCGCTGAAAGTCGATGCCCGAGATCTCGTCACCGAATCGCCACGGCCGCGTCTCAGGCAACCGCTCGCCCCCCTCGCCCGTCTTCGGCGTCGCGTGCTGCCCGAAGCCGCCCTTCTTCAGGTTCGTGAAAATCTGGTTGAGCGACTCGCGCCGCATGAACATCTCGCCCTTCGGCGTGAGCTTCGGAACACCGTTGCGCAGCGAGATGATTTTCCCCTCCTCCAGCGCGCGACGAAACTCGTCGAGGTCCGTCTCCGGGTCGATGTGCCCCATCCCCTGCAGCTGCTCCATCATGCGGATCGCACGGTCGACGTCGCCGTTCGACTGCAGCATCAGATGGTGGAAGAGCGCCATGAGCGTCGCGAACTGCTTCAGCTTCGTCGACAGCTCCTCGTCCCAGCCTTCGTAGCGGAACGCGACCATGCGCTAATGCGGATTCGGCGGTCCACCGGATTCGAGGGCCGGGTGCTCCAGTTCGACCACGACGTAGTGGCTCACCTGGACCGCGTACCACACGTCCCCGCTGCGACGAAGCTTGACGCGATATCGCCACAGGCGACCCGACCGGTCGCTCGAGCCGCGCACAACGTACGATCCCCAGTCGGGACGCTGCTCGTTCTTCTCGAAGTACGTGTACTTCGCGGCATTGAAGGGCTCGGCCCGCCACTGGCACATGTCGAGCCGCATCTTCAACTCGTAGTCCGCCACCCTGCAGGCGTCGTGACGATACGCTTCGCCCTTCCACACCTCGAGTTGCTTGTCGCTCGGAGGCTGGATGTTCACATCGGGCGCCTCGAAGCCGCTCTGCGAGGGACACCCCCCGCACGCCAGCAGCAGCAGCACCGTCGCAACGAAGCAGGCGATGGATGCGGGCCTCACGCCTCGTCCTCCCGATCACGCGTGCCCATCGACTCGAACATCGTCTTCAGCATGTCCTTATACGAGACGCCCGAATCGAGATCTTCCCGCGCAATCAACGAATTCTGATGCAGCCCTTCGACCACGAGCTCCATCGCGACGAGATACTCCTCCTCGCCGGCCGGTTTCATGTGCGCCTGTACCAGCTCGCGGAGTCCAGGCACGCGATCCAGCGCCCGCGCATAGTCGGCGCCCGACAAGCGGTCGGAGATTTCGAGCGTGTTGCCGGCCGCGAACCAGTCGATGATCCCCTTGTACGGCGACGCATCGTCCAGCGTGTCGCGGCTACCCTTCCGTTGAGGTCCGTGCCGGGGCACCGGCGTCTTCGTCTTGTAGGCACCCGGAAAGGTGCGGCCGAACAGATCCTGGATCGCCTGGCCCACGACCCGCTTCGCCACGCCGTTCGCCCCCTGCTGCTCGCCCTCGTAGACGAGTTCGATCTTCCCCGTGATCGCGGGCAGCGCGGCGTAGACGTCGCAGATGCGCGTCACGTCGCGAGGCTCCTTCGATGCGAGTGCGCGGCGCTCCGCGTTCGAGACGACGTTTTCCATGGCGGCAATTGAGAGGCGCGCGGAGACGCCGCTCGACTGGTCGACAAACTCGCTCTTTCGCGCCGAGAACGCGACCTGCTCGACGAGCTCGCGCACGAACGGAGGCACCCGTACGTCCGCTGCGCCCGTGCGGCGCGTCCACGCCTCCTGCTCGGTGATCCGCATCGCGTCCTCGATCGACACCGGATAGTGCGTGGAGATCTGTGAGTCGATACGATCTTTGAGCGGCGTAATGATAGAGCCGCGGTTCGTGTAGTCCTCAGGGTTCGCCGAGTAGACGATGCACACATCGATCGGCAACCGGATCGGGAATCCCCGGATCTGGACGTCGCGCTCCTCCATGATGTTCAGGAGGCCGACCTGCATGCGCGTCGGAAGATCGGGCAGCTCGTTGATCGCGAAGATGCCGCGATTCGTCCGCGGGATGATGCCGTAATGGATGACCTCCTCATCGGACAGCGAGCGTCGCTCGTTGGCCGCCTTGATCGGATCGATGTCGCCGATAAGGTCCGCCATCGTGACGTCGGGCGTCGCGAGCTTCTCGCGATAGCGCTCGTCACGCCCGAACCATGCGATCTCCAGCTTGTCCCCCTGCTCGACGACGAGCCGCTTGCACCGTTTGCAGATCGGCGCAAACGGATTGTCGTTGACGTCGCACCCCGCGATCACGGGGACGGCCTCATCGAGGAACGACGTCAGCGAACGCAGGATACGCGACTTCGCCTGGCCGCGCAGGCCGAGCAGGATGAAGTCGTGCCGCGCGAGGATTGCATTCTGCAACGACGGCAGCACGGTGCGGTCGTAGCCGACGATCCCCGGGAACATGCGCGCGCCCGACTTGAGGAGCCGGATCGCGTTCCGGCGCATCTCCTCCTTGACGGGGACGACCTCGCAACCGGATTTCTTCAGCTCGCCAAGGGTTCGGGCGGGCATATTAGCGTTCTTCTTCCTCTTCGTCCGCCTCGTCGTCGTGGACCACGCCCTGTTCCCCCTCGCTCAACCGGAAAGCCACGACCTTGTGCGCGTTGATGTACGTTTCGAGCTGGTCGATGTCGAGCACGATGTAGCTGTCGGTCACCGCTTTGAGGAGGCCAACCCACGGCTCCGTGTTCTCCTCGGTCCAGATCTCCACTTCGCGCTCGAGGAATTCGACGAGCTTCTTGAGCATCGCGGGTGATTCTATCGCGCCCACGGCGGGAAACAAAGGGCCCCGGCGGTATAGTGAGGCCGTGACGGACGACGCGTACTCGCCGCAGGATCGCCGGCCGCTCGCCAGCCGCCGCATCGTCTTCTTCCAACGAGTATCGTCCGCGCTCGTACGCGCGGGCATCTCGGCGAACGCCATTTCCGTTTTCGGAATGCTGGCCGGCATCGCGGCGGGCGCCGCATTCGCCTGCACACCCAGGTTGCCCGCATGGGAACGCGCGCTCTGGTTCGCGGGGGCCGCGCTCGTCCAGCTGCGCCTCATCTGCAACATGCTCGACGGCATGGTGGCGATCGAATCGGGCCAGGCCTCACCCGTCGGCGAGCTCTACAACGAGATCCCCGACCGCGTCTCCGACACGGCGACACTCGTGGGACTCGGATACGCCGTCGGGGGCAGCGCCCTCCTCGGTTTCGGCGCAGCTCTTGCGGCGATGTTCACCGCCTACATCCGCGCCACCGGCAAGGGCGCCGGCGCGCCGAGCGACTTTTCAGGGCCGATGGCCAAGCCGCACCGCATGTTCCTCGTCACCGTGTCCGCGCTCTATCTCGCGTTCGCGCCCGCGACGTGGAGGCTGCAATGCCCGCCCCACCCGACGCTGGGGCTTGCATCGATGACGCTGGCGATCGTCACCCTCGGCAGCGTGATCACCGCCCTCAGGCGCCTCGCGCACATCGCTCGCAATCTTCGGGAGAAGCGCCCATGAGGCAGCGGCTCCTCGATTACGAACGCGCCTTCGCCCATCCCGTAACCGTCTGGATTTGCGTCGGGGTCGGCGCGCTCCTGGTCATCGCGCTCATCGCGGTCGTCGTCGCCCCCTTCAAGCCGGAAACGCGGGACGACATCCGCCGGCGCACGATCTCCTGGATCATCATGGTGCCGCTCATCGTGGGCCCCATCCTGCTCGGCGCGGGCACGCTCATCGCCGCGGTGACGATCCTCTCGCTTCTCTGCTTCCGTGAATTCTCGCGCGCGACTGGCGAGTTCCGCGATCGGGCTATCAGTCTCGTCGTGGTCCTCGGCATCCTGCTTCTCGCCTTCGCCGCGCTCGACACGTGGTATCGGCTCTTCGTCGCGCTCTTCCCGCTGACCGTCGTCCTCATCGCGGCGACCGCGATCGGCGCCGACCAGCCGAAGGGGTACATCCAGCGCGTGGGGCTCGGGGTGTTCGGTTTCATGCTCTTCGGCGGCGCGCTCGCGCATCTCTCGTTCATGAGCAACGCGCCCGATTACCGGCCGCGCGTGCTGCTGCTGCTCGCCGCCGTGCAGCTCAACGACGTGTTCGCGTACTGCTGGGGCAAAGCGCTGGGTCGTCGCAAACTCGCGCCCAATACGAGCCCGAACAAGACCGTCGCGGGATCCCTCGGCGCGATCGCCACCACGACGACGCTCGTGGCGCTGGTCGGCAGATACGTCTACGCCGGAACCGAGCTCGATCACCCCTTGAGGCTGGTCATCCTCGGCTTCATGCTGAGCGTCACCGGCCAGCTCGGCGACCTCATGCTCTCGTCGATCAAGCGCGACCTCGGGATCAAGGACATGGGGGCCGCGATCCCCGGCCACGGAGGCGTGCTCGACCGCGCAAACAGCGTCCTGCTGTCCGCCCCGGCGTACTTTCACTACGTCGGCTACTTCGTGGGATTCGGGCAGGACGCGCAGGGGCGCTGGCTGCTGTGACCGAGGGCTGGAAATACAAGCCCGCAGAGGACTTCGGTCTCACGCACGCGGAGCGCGTGCGGAGCCTCAAGCGCGAGAGCGGGCTGGCGGAGCTGGGCGTGCATCTCTTCTGGTGGACGCTCGTGCGCGCGTACCTCGCCGTCTGGCACCGCCTGTCGGTCGTCGGGCGCAACCGGCTGCCCAAGCAGCCGCCCTACATCCTCGTGGCGAATCACTCGAGCCACCTCGACGCGCCGTCGCTCATGGCGCCGCTCGGATGGCGACGACGCGAACGCACCTTCGCGGTCGCGGCGGGCGACACATTCTTCGAGTCGGTTGCCGTCGGCACGTTCGCGGCGTTCGCGATGAACGCGCTTCCACTCTGGCGCAAGCACTGCGATCCGAACGACGTGCAGGAGATGCGGCGACGACTTCTCGAACAGCCGTGCGCCTACGTCCTCTTCCCCGAGGGGACGCGCACACGTACGGGCGAGATGGCGCGATTCAAGCGCGGCATCGGCATGCTCGTCGCCGGAACGACCGTCCCGATCGTCCCCTGTCATCTTCAGGGCGCGTTCGCCGCGCTGCCGGCGCACAAGTCCCTTCCGCGGCCCCGCAAGCTCGTGCTCACCGTCGGCACGCCGCTCACCTTCGAAAATGTGGCGAACGACGCGGACGGATGGATCGAGATCGCGAATCGCTCCGAGCAAGCGGTGCGCGCGATTAGTACTCCCGTCGCTCCAGCATCGTAAGCGGCTTCGCGTAGGCCCCGGGCGTCACGAACTTCAGCTCGCCGAGCGCCATCAGGCACATCGCCGTGCCGTAGAGCTGGCCCCACGCCTCGTGGTCGGTCCACGTCCCCGTCTCGCGCTGCAGCTTGAGAAGCGCCTCCTGGATGCTCGCGCCCCACTGCTTCCGCTTCGCATCATTCCTGACCGCGGAAAGGGCGCGCGACGTGTAGTAATGCGACCACATGAAGTAGTAGGCGGAGTTGAAGTAGCTCTTCCCGACGTGGTTCCCCGGATATCCGAGCACCTTGTCGAGCTCGCCGCGGCGGCGCACGAAAACCTCGATCGCCTTCTCGACCTCGGCCACCTTCGCGTGACCGCCCGCGTTCAGCGCGAAGAAGCACGGAGCGACGCGCGCGACGCTCGCCCGCACGTCGAGACCGTCCGCCCTGTCCTGCATCGTGTAGCGGAACCCCACCTCGTCGCATTCGTCGCGAATCATGCGCGCCGCGAGCAGATATCCGTGCGCACGGTCCAGCGTGGTCTCCGGTACGTCAAACCCCGCCGACTTCGCGTGCTCGAGGGCCAGCACCGCGGTGGCGGTGCAGTTCGTCGCGGCTTCCATCCACGAGTAGTAGCCCCAGCCGCCGTCCTTTTGATTCATCCCCGCGGCGCGCTTGCCCGCAGCGGACTTCGCGCCGCGCAGGACCTTGACCTTCGCCGGCTCTCCGACCGGGAGCTCCGCCACGCGCTGGTAGAGATGATCGATGCCCGTGATGCGGACGCCGTTGATCTCGAGAATCCGGTCGCCGTTCTTGAGCCCGGCGTTGGACGCCGGCCCGTTGCGCTGGACGGTCGAGATGAGGATCCCCGGCAGCTCGCTTCCCTCTTCCGCCACGGGAGTGACGCCGAAATATCCCCTATCCTTCTTCACTTCCTCCGTTTTTGCGGCCGGCTTTTCCACCGCCTTCGGCAGGACCGACGGCACGCGCGCCTGGCCGCCGTGCTGTCCTTTCACGAGCTTGTCGACAGCGCCGCCGATCGCCTTCGAGATCTTCTCCTTCAGCTCCGCGTCCTTCGTGCGCTCAAGTTCGCCGATCAGAAACTCGATCGACAACGACCACGTCCAGACCGCGTACTGCGGCGACTCGTGCTTCGGAGCGTTCTCGATCACGTACGGCAGCGCCTTCTCCACGGCCGCGCGCACACTCTCCGGCGCCAGCGCCTCGTGCGCCCGCAGCGCCATGCAGCAGAGCGCCGTGGTCACCGTCCGGTTGAGCGTCTGCGTCGCGGTCGGCACGAAGAATCGCTCGTTCTTCGGCACCTCCTCGCGCACCTGGTGCTTCGGCTCGAACTTCCACGTGCCGTCCTCCTGCTGCGAGACGAGCAGGTACAGCATGCCGCGCGACACCGCCGTCGAGACGTCGCGATCGCGCGCCGCCACACCTTCGAGCGACAGGGGCGTCTTCAATTCGAAGTTGGAGTCCTGCTGCATGTCGGCCGCGGCGGGGCGCTTGCCGACGGTGATCTCAAGTTCCACCTCCTCCTCTTTCGACTCGTCCTGCTTCTTCGGTTCATCCTGAAGGCAGCACTGCGGTACCGCTTCGTCCGCCGCCACCCGCGGCGCGACGATGAATCCGGCGATCGAAAGAAGCGCGACGAGTCTCATGAGTCCTCTCCTCAACTCAACATAGTACGCACATACCGACAGCCGAGTGAGCCGCCATGTGCGGCAACTTCAACTATGATGGGCGCGTGCCCGAGCGCTTCGATGTGGCCGTCATCGGCGGCGGCATCGTCGGCCTCGCCACCGCGCGGGCGATTCTCGAGCGCGCTCAGAATATCCGCCTGGCGCTGATCGAGAAGGAGCCCAAGCTCGCGACGCATCAGACGGGCCACAACAGCGGGGTCATCCACTCGGGCCTCTACTACAAGCAGGGGTCTGCGAAAGCGCGCCTCTCCGTCGAGGGAGGCCGGCTGCTGCAGGAATTCTGTGCGCAGCATGGGGTGCGCGTCGTCCGTTGCGGCAAGGTGATCGTCGCGACACGCCCGTCCGAGCTGCCAGGACTCCAGGCACTGTATGAGCGGGGGCGCGCGAACGGCGTGCCGGTCGAGCTCATCGAACCGACGCGCCTGCGCGAGCTGGAGCCACACGCATTCGCCTTGCGCGCGATCCACTCCCCCGCCACCGGCATCGTCGATTACACGGAGGTCGCCGCCGCGATGGGGCGGGAACTGCAGGCGGCCGGCGCCATCGTGCGGACCGGTACGCGCGTAATCGACATCGAGCAGACGGGCGACGGGTTCGAACTCGGCACGCCGACGGGCAGCATTCGTTGCGCACGCCTCGTCAACTGCGCAGGTCTGCACTGCGACTCCGTCGCACGGCTGGCCGGCGCGACTCCGGACGTGCGGATCGTCCCGTTCCGTGGCGAGTACTACACGCTTCGACCGGAACGCCGCCACCTCGTGCGAAGCCTCATCTATCCCGTCCCCGATGCCGCGTTCCCGTTTCTCGGCGTGCACTTCACGACGACCGTGCATGGAGACGTGGAAGCGGGCCCGAACGCCGTTCTCGCCTTCGCACGCGAGGGGTACCGTTTCGGCGACGTGAACGTGCGCGACCTGGCCGGCATGCTTACGAGCCCCGGATTCTGGGCGATGGCGTCGCGGCATTGGCGCACGGGGAGCGTCGAGATGGTGCGCTCGCTGAGCAAGGCCGCATTCGTCACGGCGCTTCAGCGTCTCGTCCCCGACGTGCGCGCCGACGACATCGTCCGCGGCGAATCCGGCGTGCGCGCGCAGGCGGTGGCCGCTGATGGCCGGCTGCTCGACGATTTCCATATCGCCACAGAGGGGAACGCGATCCACGTTCTCAACGCCCCCTCCCCGGCCGCGACCGCGTCCCTGGCTATCGGTCGCCACGTTGCGTCCCTCGCCGCGGAGCGATTCGGACTTCGCTGACGCGCCGGCGGCGTATTCTCTACAGGGAGAAACACCATGAGAATCGCTGCACTCGTCATCGCGTGCTTTCCGCTGCTCGCCATCGCGCAGGATCAGAAGGATCCGAAGGACGAGGAGTTCCAGAAGAAGGTCGATGCCGCCATCGACAAGGGCTGCCAGTGGATCCTGAAGGAGTGCAAGGGCGGCACGATCAGCGAACAGAAGAAGGCGGAGCTCATCCTTCTCACGCTCACCCATGCCGGCGTGCGCCGCGACCACCCCTTTCTCGTCGCGAACATGAACAAGATGTTCGCGCGGCCGCTGCAGGACTGCTACAACGTCGGCCTGCGCGGGTTGCTCATGGAGAAGCTCGACCGCAAGGCGTACCAGCGCGCGCTCGCGGAGCTCGCGATGTTCTTCGTCGAAAGCCAGTGCGAGAACGGCCAGTGGGCGTACGAGGGCCGCTCGCGCAAAGTGCCCGCGATCTACGACCCGACGCCGACGAAACGTAAGGACGACGGCGTTCTCCCGTCGAGCACACGCAGCGACGACGACGGGATCGCGCCGGGCAAACCGATGAAACTCCCGCCGCCGCAGAGGGCGAGCGGGCGCAAATCGGGCGACAATTCCAACTCGCAGTACGCGATCCTCGGACTCTTCGCCGCATCCCGCGCGAACATCGAGATCCCGAAGGAGACGCTCGAGAAGGCCGAGAAATGGTGGGAGTCGAAGCAGAACAAGGACGGCGGCTGGGGATACGGCCTGGCCGACCTCACCGACGAGATGGGAAAGGGCCTGGTCCACGTCTCGTCGACGGGAAGCATGACGACCGCTGGCCTGACGGCCCTCATCGTCACGAAGTTCTATCTCGGCAAAGACGTGAAGTCCGATCCGGCGGTCAAGAAGGGGCTCGACTGGCTGGGCTCGCGCATGGACTACGCATCGAACCCGGGCGGCAGCCCGGTCTGGCACTATTACTATCTCTACGGCCTCGAACGCGTCGGCCAGATCAGCGGGATGAAGGAATTCGGCGGACGCGACTGGTACAAGGGGGGCGCCGAGTGGCTTCTCGCCAACCAGAATGCCGACGGCCACTGGGAGGAGAAGGAGAAGTCCATCGTCGGCGACATTGCCTGCGACGACCTCGTGAACACGTGCTTCGCGATCCTCTTCCTGCGCCGCGCAACGCCCGAGCTGAAGCGCCCCAAGGACATCGCGTCGGAGGATACGACGAAGAAGAAGTAGGAGTAGTCGCGAGTGGCGGGTCACGGGTGGCGAGTTCGTCCCGAGTCGCGATAAGTCGCGACACGCGAGGACACGCGAGTCGCCA
>CAYXVY010000008.1:0-19292 GCA_964468745.1 uncultured Planctomycetales bacterium
CCAGTACGATTCGATGCTGCGATCCATCAGCCCGGCGAGAATCGCGCCCGCGCCCATCGCCGTGCCGATCCCCCACGCTGCATTCCAGCGCATCAGCCACGCCAGCGCGAGGTACTGCGCGCCGGCAAGGGTGCACGTGAACGTCAACACGTGGAAATCGCGGTGCTGCGCCGCGAGCGCGAGGGCCGAAAAGATCGACATTGCCGCAAAACCGCTCCCGAAGGTGGCAAGCGCCATCGCGTGCGGCTGCAGCTTCTCGTCGCGGAATGCGACCCAGGCGCATGACAGGGCGGCGCCATAGATCGCGAGCCAATATGGCACGTGCATCTCGTCCGTGTCGACGCGATGGATCGTCAACGCGAAGGCGGCCGATAGCGTTGCGACCGCCGCCCACGTGAAGCGCGAGCGCCCCGTCGCGCACGCGGCGTGCACCGCCGCGACGAACGTCGCCGCCAACGCCGCCTGAAGCCACGGGAAGTCGTCGCGCAAATTGAGCGACCCGGCCGCGAGCAGCCCCAGCGTCAGCACGAGGGCGATCGCGAACCCGAACGACGGGATCCACCGCAACGGCTCGCGGTAAATCCCTCCGCGCACGAAGAAGTTCCGCACCTCCGCGTACGCAAGCATCAGCATCGGCAGCAGCGGCACGATCGATGGCCACGCCACGCCCCCGACCTTCAACGCGAATGTGTAAACCCCTGCGCCAGCGACCAGGGCGAGTCCGGCGAAAAGCGGCTTCGCCAGAAACGCCGCGAGGGCCGCGTAGGCGATCGTGCACGTCACGGCGCCTGCCAACCCGACGCGATCCGCAGGTACGTTCTTCAGCAGATCGAACTCGATGATCGCGAGAAAGTCGACGGGAAGCGCCGTTGCCGCCAGCGCAATGAGTCCGAGTCCTGTGATGCTCAGCTTCGTGCGTCGCAGTGCGATGCCGAAGCCGGCCATCGCCACCGTCGAGCCGAAGAGGATCGCGATCTTCGTCGCCGGCGCGAGCTTGTTGCTCTGCCACTGCGAGTGGACGAAGACGGCGAGGCCGATGATGAAGATCGCGATTCCGACCGAGAGCAGCCAGTTGACGTTGCGTTCGGTGAAGAGGTCTTTGATGCGCTCGCCGAGCGGGGCCGGGGGAGGCGGCGGGGGAATCGGCACGAACGGCCGCGGCATCGGCTTGGGCCTCTCCTCGGCAACGAGCGACGGCGTGTCGGCGCCCGGGGGAACGGCGGCGCGCGGCGGCACCGGAATCGCCATCGCCACCTCAGGGGTCGCAGCAGCGGTAACTTGCCGCAACAGCACCTCCGCTTTCGCCTGCGCCTCGTGCGCGACCTCGCCCGGCGTGGAAGGAGCCTTCCCGATCAACTCCTCTTTAATCTCGTTCCGTCGCCGCTCGTAGCGCGAGCGAAGCTCGACGGTTTTTTCCTGCGCGAGCGTCCCGTCCTGCTCCCACTTCGTGATCTGTCCGAGCAGGTACCGCACGCCAAGCAGCTCGCGATGCTTCGCGTCGTCCATCCGAGCGCCGCACTCGCGGCAACGAAACGAGCCGTCCGACGGCGTGAGGCAGACCGCGCATTTCATCTTACTTCCCGACACAAAACCTCTCGAAGATGCGCCCGAGGAGATCATCGCTCACACTGCGACCCGTGACCGCCCCCATGGCGTCCAGGGCCGCCCTCAAGTCGAGAGCAACAAATTCCATGCCAACCCCGGCCACGAGCCCTTCCGACGCCTGCCGAAGCGCGGAATCGGCGACGCCAAGCCTCTCACGCTGCCGCGCCGAAACGATGAATCGCGCTCCCGACGCCTCCGAACCGCTCCCCAGAGCGAATTCGCGAAGCCGCGCGCGCAGGACCTCCACCCCCTCCCCGGTCAGGGCCGACGTGAGCAGCCACTCGCCCTTGCGCAGTTCCTTGCTCACCCCGAGATCCGACTTGTTCGCGACACGGAGCACCACTCGAGCGGACGCTTCGGGCAAGACCGGCGCCGACGCATCGACAACCACGATCCACGCGTCGGCATGCTGGGCCTCGTGCCGAGCACGCTGCACCGCATCCGCATCGACCCCCATCGCGTCCTGGATTCCTGGCGCATCGAGCAGCCGCACGCCGTCGCACTCTCCCGCCAGCACGTCGCGCGTGGTCCCCGCGACGGACGACACGATCGAGCGCCCTTCCGTCAGGCGATTGAAGAGCGACGACTTCCCCGCGTTCGGCGCTCCGTGCAGGAAGACCGTCGGACGTCCATCCGCGACGCGACGCGACGCGGTCCCCGCGAGCAGCGCGCCGAGCGACGCTGCGATTCGCCGCGACCGCGCAAGTGCTTCGGCCGGCGACACGATCTCGATGTCCTGATCGACGAAATCGATCGCCGCCTCGACGTCGGCGCAGAGCGTAAGCAATTCCTCCTCGATGACATGCAGTTCCCTCGACCACGCCCCGCGCAGGATGCCGAGCGCCGCGCGCACCTCGTCCGCCGAGCGCGCCGCGATCACCGATTGGACCGATTCCGCCTGCGCCAGATCCAGTCGTCCGTTCAGAAAAGCTCGACGCGTAAACTCCCCCGGCTCCGCCGCGCGCGCGCCCGCCGCGATGCAGCGCTCGACCGTATCGCGCGCTACAGGCACCGCCCCCGCGATATGCAATTCGACGACGTCCTCACGCGTGTACGAGTCGGGTGCGGGCATCACCCACGCCGACATCGACGGCGCATCCACGCACGCACGCCGCCTGGCCAGCCGACACCCAACGAGGCGCGCCGCGATCGACAGCGCCTTCGGACCACTGAGGCGAACGACGGCGCGGTCGGCCCCACCCGCGGGGCTGCTCAGAGCGACGATGGTCTCCGAATCACTCATAAACGCCGAGTTCGCAGAGGATGCGGCTGCGAGAGCGTCGAGCAGCCTTCCCGAAAGAAATTCCGCGACCTCTCCGGCAATTTCTCCGCGCACTCGGCGTTAGAGAACGTAGCCACCGTTATTTGAGGAACGACTTGAGCCGCTCCGCGGACTCCTCGACGAGGTTCTCGAATCGAACCGCGATCGCGAACTGGTTGTCGTCATCGCAGAACCGTACCAGCCGGCAGCGGCACTTCAGGCCCTTGAGCTTCGGCGCCTCGACCTCCACGTCGAAGTGCACGATGTCGAGCGGCAGCGACCCCTTCTTCGTCTTGAAGTTCCGAAGCAGCATGCCGGACATCGAGATCTCATCGACGTCGCAACGTCCCTCGTCAAACACCGTGTTTGTGCCGATGACGACGGCGACCCGTGCCGGCAGCCCCGCCTTGCGTCGCTGCGACTGGCGACGGTTGCTCGTGACGAGGGCCGGATGCAGGTAGCCCACCTCGCGCGCGATCTTGAACACCTTCTCCACGGTGTCTCCCGCGAATGAATCGCGCGTGTCCTTGTTGAGAATGCGCGAGACCGACCCCTGGTCGATCTTGCAGAGGCGCGCGATGTCCTCCTGCGTGATCTTGCTCCCCCCGTCCCCTTTTCCCTTCTCGTTGGGCATCCTTACCTCCGACGAACCCAGACCCAATCCCCTATCCGGACGCGTTCAAGCCTTCGCGGGCTCCTTCTTCTTCGGAATCCAGAACTTCTTGATGATCTTCTGCTCCGCGAGCGAGAAGAGCGAGTTCATGAAGAAGTAGAGCGACAGCCCGCTCGCCAGGTTGTAGCACATGAGGCCGAACATGATCGGCATGAACATGAACATCTTCTGCTGCTGCGCCATCTGCGGGTCAGGCGAGCGCGGCGCGAAGTACGCCTGCAGGAACCACGTGATTGTCATGATGACCGGCAGGAGGTTGATCGCGTCGATCGACGCGAACATCAGCGAGTATTCGCGTCCGAAGCTCACGAGCTGATCGGGCTGCGAGAGATCGCGGATCCAGAAGAGGAACGGCGCCTGTCGCAGCTCGATGGCCGTGTCCATCAGGCTGTACATTCCCATCCAGATCGGCAGTTGCAGCACCATCGGCAGGCAGCCGCTGGTCAGCGGATTGGCGCCCGCCTCCTTCCAGACCTTCATCATCTCCGCCTGCTGCTTCTGGGGATTGTCCGGATAGCGATCCTTGATGAGCTGGATCTGCGGACCGAGTTCGCCGAGCTTCGACATCCCGACCATGCTTTTCTTCGTGAGCGGGAAGACGCACAGCCGCACGACGAGCGTCGTCAGGATGATTGCGAAGCCCCAGTTACCGAAGAGCGAATGCCACAGCTCCATGATCCAGACCAGCAGCGGCACGACCATGCCGATGATCGGCGTGAACGGCGCGAAGACTATGCACCCCGCGTCCCACTTGGCGAGGTCGCCCAAGCCGTGGCCTGCCTGCGCGAGCGCGGGGTCGGCAATCCGACCGGCGTAGATCTCGTAGGCGATTTCGGCCCGGGTTTCGACCGTGAATTCGCGCAGCTCGGCATGCACGCGCAGCGTCTCGAGCGCTCCCTCGCGCGCGACTTTCTGAAACACGACCTTGTCGGTCGTCAGCTGCACCCCGCCGCTGACGGGGATGAATGCGACCGTGAAATACCGGTTGCGCACGCCGAACGCGTCGATCGACGTCTCCCCCTCGGACTTGAATTCCACGACTTGCTTGCGTGCGTCCGGAAGGCTCGTCTTCTCCAGCGAATAGCCCGCGCCTCGCTTCATTGAGACGTACCCGATGCAGTACTGGTCGTACCGGTACGTGCCGTCGTGCTCGACAGCGTGCGACGCGAGCACATCGAGCTTCACCTTCTTCGGGCTGCCTGTCGGATTAGAGATTGTGATGGAAACCCGAAACGCCTGTGACTTCTCCTCCAGGGTGTACGCCTTCTCGATTTTCAGCCCGCTGCGCAACGGGCGGCTGAACACGACGCGCGCCGGTTCAACGGTCACCACCTCCCACAGTCCCGTCGCAACCTCGGACTCGCCCGCGATCGTCGTCGCGAAGTGCGGGACCGGCGTGGGCGCCATCAAATCGACGAGCGCGCCATTGTGTTCGATCTGCAGGCGCTCGATCGCCGCGGACCGGTTCGTGAGCGTTGCCGTCAGATGCGCGTTCTTGAGGACGATGCCGTCGCGAACGGCGACCGTGGGATCGGCGAACGATTGCGGAGTCGTCTCCTTCAACTCGGCCCACGCCGGCTCCCGGTCAACGCCCTGCTTCGCGGGAGGCTTCTGGCGCGGCGCCTGCGGGTAGAGTCGCGCCATGATGAACTGCCATCCGAAGAGGACGGCCATGGACAGGGTGACGACGATGATGACGCGCTTGTTCACGGCGCCTGCTTTCCGGCGGGACGGAACGTCGTTCCGCACTTCGAGCAGCTCAGGGTGTCGCTTTTCTCGTCCCAGTCGCGCGACGCGGCGCATTTCGGGCAGGGCCGGCGCGCGTCGTCGATGAGCATCACAGGGATGTCATCCTTCACCGCGAAGACGAGCGCGCATTCCGCGCGCGTGCAGGCGATGTCCGTCCCCTCCATCCGGAGGTCCGCATGACAGAGCGGACACACCATCAGGTCGAGCAGTTCCCGCGCCACCGCCATGAAAGTCTCCCGCCTAGAGGGCATAAAATATACTGCATGAACCCATGGTGTCACAATACATATGCACCATTATGCATTCCGCTATGGGTGACGGCCTCTCGACGGCCGACGGCTACGTTGACTGCGGCGGGCGGACTTTGCTACGGCGAATCCATCGCTTCGTGTCGAGCGATGGATCCTGGAGGAAGTACAGATCCCCCATCCAATCGATCTCTGCGCCCCGAATCCCTCTAGTCTTCCTCAGCAAACTCTGCGTTTATTCGGGCAGGTCTCGGAACGTGGATGATCCTCGATTTGCTTCATCTCCCCTGCCACAACAACCGCGGCTCCAGTCTCGTCTCGACCAAGTCTCGCGCCGATACTCCTGTAAGCGGCGGGTCCTTCTCATCGGCGAGCCAGAAATCGCCGTCCCCGAACTTCGGCCTGAAGAAAGCCCCGTCGACCTTCAGCGACGAACGGGGTTTCAGCGGAGGCGCGACGTCCGAGGTGATCGCCCCGTCGCCGCCGATTACGGTGCACCCGCGATCGAGGACCACTTCGACCGGACGGATATCGCCGAACGACCGGAAGACCGGCTTCGCGAGGCGCGCGTACGTCACCGGCCCGCCGCTCGGGATGTGCAGTCGATACTCCATCCCGTCCGCGACCGCACCCCAAGCATGCACCGTCGTGCGCCCGCGCGGGAACAAGGTGAAGAAGACACCCGAGAAGATCGCCGCGAAGGCGACGAGCGCGCAGACGATTGCGAGCATGCCGGACGGCCGCTTCAGCAGGCCGAAGAGCACCACCATTGCCGCAAACGCGTAAATGATGACGAAGAGGATCGCCGCGTCCCGCTTGCGCGCGATCCACGGATCGGTCGGGATGAGGCGGACCATCGACACCTCCACGACCCCGAACCGCACGCGCGGCTTCCAGTCGGGAGTGTCCATGGCGTCCACCGACTCAAATATTGCGGGGTCCAGCTCGCGCCACCCCGGCGGCGCCGCGATTTCGAGGTGCTGGGTGTCGCGCAGGATCCGGATCGTCTCTTCAACGCGCCCCCACGTTACCGTCTGCCCGTTCTCGCGGACGTGCACTTCGAGTCGCGCGGCGTCCGAAACGAGGAGCGCCGGCACGACGAATGTGCGTCGCTCGCCGGCGGCGAACTTCGCGGTCCGCGCGACGATGATCGGGCCAGCGATGACGGCGACGTCCCCTTCGAAAGGCGTGGGGGACGACACCGTCACGGAGACGGGGAGCCAGCACCCGATGCGCGCCGCGCCGCCGGTCAGAGTGTGCGCTTCATCAATCACGGGGGTCTGCCACAGCAGGAGTAGCGCGACGACGTGCATCACCATGAAGAACGCATCTTACATGTGCCGGTTCGATCCGGCACGAGCAGATCGGAGGACGTCTGCCTTATACTTCATCGCATGAAGGTGATCGGCGAATTTCTCGCGCGGGGCTTCGTTCTCTCCTCCCTCGTCGCCCAACTCATCGCCGTGTGGCCCTCCGATCGCTGGGTCGCGACCGGCATGCTCGCCTATGTCCCCGCGACACTTCACGCAGTCGGTGCGCTCGTCGCGCTCGGTCTCCTCTCCATCCGCCCCGACCGCAACTGCCGCTGGGTCGCCCCCGCGCTTCTCGTCATTGTCTTCGCGGTGACGACGCTGATCGTCGATCATCGCGCGTCAACGGGCGCGGCGCCGAATCGCGGCACCGTTCATCGAGTCCTGCAGTGGAACATCCAGGCGCACGCGTCGATGAGCGAGCTCCCCGAACTGGCCCGCGACACGATCTGCCTCAGCGAAGTCGTCACAGGAGGCCGCTACAAGCCAGAGGCGTCGTGGCATCAGACCGGCACGTACGGAATGGTGGTGATCTCGCGCCATCCCGTCGCGATCCGGCAGTCGTGGCAGCGTGACAGCATGCGCGCAATTCACGTCGTCGTCTCGTCCGACCCCCCTCTCTCGGTGCTGGTGGTCGATATCGACGCGCAACCGTGGAGATCGCGGCGCCTTGCCCTCGAGTCGCTGCGATCCATCCTCCCGTTCGTAGAGCCCGCACCCGATGTGATCACGGGGGACTTCAACACCCCCGCGGGGTCGTGGTCGCTCCGCACGGCAATGGGCGTGGATTATGTGGACGCGTATCGCGTCGCCGGCACTGGCAATCCGTACACGTGGCCGTCAGTCTCCCCGCTCATGCGAATCGACCATGTTTTCGTCCGCACGGGCGTGCCGATCGTCGCCCACCTTTCTGGGTTGACCCTCGGTTCCGACCACGCGTGGCAGGAAGTGACGATTGGTCGATAGCGCTCGCTATTTCGGAATCGTGAACCGCAGCGCTCCAGCAACGCGCGGTGTCGCCGTCCCCGCATAACAGCGATCCGCCCCCGGCGAGGACGGTGCTACTTTTTCGGCTCGCGGTCCTTCTTGATCTGCTCGCGGCACCGAACTACGCGATCGATGAGATCGCTCATATTCTCCGCCTGCGCGAGCTTCAGGGAATTATCAAGATGCTTGACGGCGACGTCTGGTTCCCCGATCTGGCGCGACGACTCCCCCGCAAAGAACGCAGCAAAGGCCTTCTGCTTCGGCGTGCCGATCTCCGTCTCGACAACAGCAACGAACTGCTCCCGTGCCTTCGCGTAGTACTCCTTCGCCGCCTCCTTCTCGCCGCTGTCCTTCGCGACCCAGGCGCCGTAAAGATAGAACTGCGCCATGGCGTACGCTTCGGTCTTGCACGCGACGAGACACTGCTCGGCGCGCTTCACGATATCGGAGTACTGGATTTCAAAATACGAGGCGTACTCCTTGGGAGCCGGGATCGCCGCCTTGATCACCTTGGCGTCCACCCTGTTTTCGAAGACACTCCAGTCCGCGCAGTAATTGCACTTCGGGCACATCCAGAACTGGAACAGATAGCGATTGCCGAGCACGTAGACGGAGACCTTGCCGTCGAGCTCGTGCGGCCCCTCGCGGAGATCCCCCGTGCGGCCGACCTTGAACTTGTTGTCGCAGACGGGACAGATCGCCTCCCACGCGGAGAAAACCGCCTTCGGCCTTTTCTTCTCGTCGAAGTAGATGTAGTCCTTGCCCTCGCGGAGGCGCTCGACTGCCTTGTATTCGGCAAGAACCTTGTTCTCGTAGTCGCGCGGCCCCCAGGGCTTGTCCGCCTGGACAACAATCGCGAGCAGCAGCGTGGCGGTGAGCATCTCGTGTTCTAACGAATTGGACGCCGGATTGTTCCACCGCGAGCGTTGTCGAGGCAAGGATCTTTCATCACGACCGACGATCACTTGCGAGACTTCAGCCGATCGATGTGCGACAAGACGTCTCCGCGCATCGGCGCCTCGGGCGCCAGTCGGACGAAGCGCTCGAAGTCGGCGATCGCACCCGTCATGTCTCCCGTCCGCTCTCGCGCCTGTGCGCGCCCCAGATACGTCCGCGGTTGATTCCCGTCGAGCGCGACCGCGCGGTCGAACGACTCGATCGCGGCACGTCCGTCCTCGCGCGCCATGTGCGCCGCCCCGAGCTCCGCGTATCCACCGGCGTCCCGGGGACGAAGACGCACGTACGCGAGCAGATCGGCGACCGCCTCCGCGTGCTGGCCGAGACGCCCGTGCGACACCGCGCGGCAAACCAGCGCCTGCGCAAAACGCCGGTCCAGGCGGAGCGCGCGGCCGAAGTCCTCGATTGCCATCGTGTCCTCTCCGAGCGAAGCGCGCACGAGCCCCCGATGCCACCACGCGGGCGCGACGTGCGTGTTGACGTCGAGCGCCGCTCTGAAATCGTCGAGCGCTCGGCTGGGACGCCCGGCCGACGCATGGAGTTCGCCGCGCTTCAGAAGCAGGTTGACGGCGCGCGGATGCCGGGCGAGCCCCTGGTCGAGAATCGCAAGCGCAGCGTCAGCATCCGCCGCGCGACGGGCCCTGTCCAGATAAGAGGCGGAGTCGGGACCCCTATCCTGAATCTGAAGCCCCGCCAGGAACTGCGGCCTCCCCAGATCCCAGAAACGCGAGGGATCCTCGTCGATCGTCACCGGCTGAAGGTTCCACCGATTCGTCGCCTCGCTCGTCGCGCCACGCGCGTGCATCGCCACCCCGACGAGCGCGAGCCCGGCGAGGCACGCCACCGGCACGCGCCTTCCCCGCTGCGTCCTGACGGCGAGAATCACGAGCAGCACAACCCACGGCACGATTCCCGTCGCGAGCCGCGAACCGTACCCGTGGCCGCCCCACCAGCAGCTCCAGCACGCAATCACCAGCATATGCGCAACGACGATGCCCGCCGCCAGAAGGACAAGCGGTTCGCGTCGCAGCAGGAACGGTAGTGCGACGACGATCGGCAGCGACCAGACAAGTCCGCGCGACGGACTGAAGAGGACGCCGGCGAGCCCCGACGGCATCGTCTCTAGCGAAAAGTACGCGGGGTGGAAGTCCGGCTGCAGCTGTCCGTACACCGGATGGTATATCGCCCAAGGCAGGACGATCCCGATCGCCAGCGCGACGGCGTATCGGATCGCCGCCGCACGATCCATCTTCGCGAGATATACGCCGAGCGCGACCGCCGGGAGCGCATTCGCCGGGCGCGCGAAGACAGCCAGTGCGAGCAGGACCGCAAGCAGCACCGGACGCGGCCGCGTGACAAGCACGAGGATGGCGCCGGCGACAAGAAGGATACCCCACGTGTCCGACCACAACTCGCGCGATGCCGTGCTCCACACCTGCGTGCCGAACACCCCCCCGGCCGCCACGGCGACCCCGGGTGCGAGGGCGAGGAACTGTCGCGCGGTGACGAAGAACACAACCGCCAGCGCGGCCATCAGCAGCGCCGCCAGGATGCGCTGCGCCCGCCGCTCCGCCATCTCGTCGTACCGCCCGTCGCGAATGCAGGAGAGCCCCGCGACGCGCATCGTCAAAACGAACGGCGCCGAAAGAAGTGCGCTGCCCGCGGGATACCAGGAGTACACGTGCCCGTCGATCTCGACAAGCTGGTACGCGCCTTCCGCGGCGACGTACCGATCGAGACGCAGCTCGAGGTGCCGCGTCAGGCACTCGCTCGTCAGCAGCGTGTACTTGGAGTCGGTGAACAGAACGACCGGAGAGGCGAGAAACACGACCAGCGCGAGCGCGAACAGCGCCGCCGCCACGATCACGTCGTTGCGTCGCTCGGTCGTCATCTCGGCAGCTTATAAAGAAGCATGCTGTCGCCCACCATGTCGATCGGCCTGAGCTCCTTCCTCAAGAGATCGGCCAGCGGCCCCTCCAGGAGCTGCAGATGCGTCACGCTGATCGCGAGGTACTCCCCCGGCAGCGGCCGCTCCACGGGCTCGCGCGGCCGTAGATCGGGATGCATGTGGCACTTCCGGTACCGGACGCCATACGCGCGCGGATCGGCCGTGCCAAAGTACATCAGGTTGACGGAGTCAATCATGCGCTCCTGCATCTTCGCCTTCAGCCGCGACATGTCCTGCCCCCAGTCGACGTTCGAGTCGATGAGGACGCGCCACCCCTCGTCACCCGCGAGCACGTTGAAGTACGGCAGGTAGCGCGGGAACGCCCAGAGCGACGGCACGACGTGCAGCGCGAGCAACGAGGCGAGCACCCACTCGCGCACGACGCGGCCGAGACAGACCACCGTCGCGCCGCCGAGCAGAACGAACAGCGGCGGATAGAGCGGCGCGATGTGGCGGTGCCCGATGTTGACGCCGGAGAAGATCGCCGTGACCCCATAGACGGCGAGCGGGATCACGATGAACCAGCCGTCGAACGACCGCGCGCGCGCGCGAAGACCCGCCCACGCGACCCAGGCGAGAAGAAGCAGAAAGCCGGGCGTCGACTTGACGCTGAACGCGATCGGAAAATAGTCCCAGCGGCCGGTCTTCGACACCTGGCCGTTGAGAAACGTCGGCCGCATGCTCACCTCGCCAAGCACGCGCGAGAGGCCGCGCAGGTACGCCTGCGGCAGGAGATGGTGCGACATGCCGAATTCGACGATCCGCGCGAACCGTCCCTCTTTCAGCGACGGAAGGTTCTCATGGAACTGAAAGGCGGGGTCGGGTGACGCGGCGTATCGGAATCCGTAGACGGCCCAGAGGGCGACGTACGACATCGCGCCGGCCCCCGCGAGCGCGAGAGCTCCGGCCAGCAGGCGACGACGTCGATCCTCCCTCAACGCCCAGAGCAGCCACACTGCGACGAGCGCCGGCGCCAGCAGGAGCATCGTCGTACGCGTGAGCATGGCAAACGCGCATGCGGCCGCGAACAGCAATGCGCGTCGCCAGTCGGGCCGACGACAGAATCGCCAGAAACACCAGAGCGTGAGGACGAACCCCAGCATCGCGGGCGCGTCGAGCGTCACGAGTCGCGCGTGTGCGAGGACCGTTGGCGAAAACGCGCAGAGCGCCAGCGCGAGAAGTCCCCCGCTGCGTCCCCAGAGCTCCGTCGCCCAGGCGAACACAACAAGCGCAATGCAGGCGCCGAGCAGGATCATCATGATGCGCGCGGGCATGAGTCGATGAACGGGATCGCGACGCTGCTCGTCGTACGGGGGGCCGTTGAGGAACTCGAACCCGAAGGCGTACTGATCGCCGATCTTCCACGCCCACGTGTCGTAGTCGACGTCGCGTATCCCCGAGAGCTTGAGCGGAAGTGCCGCCCACATTTTCGCCAGCGGCGGGTGTTCCGGGTTCATGCGGAAGTCGCTGCGGTCGACGTACGAAAATCCGGCCGCGATATGAGCTGTTTCATCGTAGGTCACGGCGTCGAGCGATGCGGAGATCGTCGCGCAGAGGAGATAGATGACGATCAGACCGGTTGCGAGGGCCCAAGTCGGCGCACGACCGTACGCGGCGGCGACGCGAAGCCACGTACCGGCGGTTGCGTCCGCAGCGTCGGACATGCGCCGATTATAGCGTGTGCGTGGACGCTCCCGCGGAGGCGTCGCTTGCGGCGCGTCGTATCTGGAGGTAGAGTCTGAGGTGGGCGGAGGTACGGAAGGCAAAAATGAAGCGAATCGTTTTGGCTTCGCTGTGCCTCGCGGCGGTCGCGCTCGCACAGGATGCACCGCCGGCGACGCAGGACCCCCCACAGACCACGACTGGCCCCGCGACGTTGAAAGAGGCGGTCAAGTTCGAGAAGCGCCGCCCCTTCGTGGACCCGCAGCTTTCCGTGGACGGGGAATGGCTCTACGTCCTCGACCTGGGCAGCAAGATCCTGAAGTTCAGGACGGACACGCTCACGGTCACCGCCGAGCTCCCCGCGCTTCGAGACGCGCGCACGCTCACGCTCTCGCCGGACGGGAAGAAGCTGTACGTCGGCGCGTGCGCGTTCGACGGCGCATCCAGCGCGTTCCAGACGATCGACACCGCGACGTTCAAGGCGGAGCCCGAATTCTGGGTCGACGGCGTGGTCGTGTGCGGGATGGCGGCGACCGACGCCGGCATCATTGCATGCGTCATGCCGGGCGCGAAGCAGGGCGTGTCGAACCGTTTCTTCGTGGTCGACGTCGCCACGCAGAAGGCGATCGCGAACTACGACATAACGAAGACGGGGCAGGGGCGCGGCACATCGGCGGCCTCTCCGCGCATGCGCATGCCGCTGACGCAGGACCGCGTTTTCATAAAGGCGGACTACGGGTACATCATCGCCGGCCTGAAGGACGGCGGAGAGCGCTACGTGCCCCGCGAGGCGGGGCTGCACGGCTCGGCCCTCGGTCTCGACTTCGCGTTCTCTCCCAACGGCAAATTGCTGCTGGCCACCGGCGGCACGGTCGTCGCGCTCGAGGAGGGGCGGCCGCGCCCGTTCTGGAAGCTCGACAGCTGGATCTGCGGCGCCTACTCACCCGATTCCAAGTCGTTCATGGTGGCGCGCGAAGAGGGGAAGCTGCGGCGCTACGACGTCGCGACGAAGAAGCCGACGGGCGCCTACCGCCTCGCTGAGACGCCGACGACCCTGCTCTGGGAATCGAAGCGAAATCGGATCATCGCGCTGACGCCCAAGGCGGACGAGTCGACGCGGATGCAGACCTACGAGCTGACGGCGTACGAAGCGCCCCAGTAGCACGCCGACAGGAGCGAGGAACTACTTCGGCATCTCCATTTTGCCGACGTACGCTTCCCACTCCGTCTTCAGCGCCTTGAGGTCCTCCTTGGCGAAGACCTCCTGGTACGCCTCGCGCATGCTCTTCCCTTCGAGCAGCGCCTTGTAGTACGCGTCGATGAGCCGGCGGTACTTGCCCCCTTCATGCTCATAGCAGAAGTGGACCATCGACCACGCCTGCGCGTACTTGAACGAGACAGGGCCCGCGTAGAATTCTCCGGGCGACTGGTTCATGATGTTGTCGAACGGCAGCGCCGCGCGAAGATTCGGCTTCAGGCCGAGCAGGCGATTGAGCACGCGCGCCTTCGCGACCACCTTCCCCTTCTCGACCGTGATCGACCCCATGTACTCCGCGATCCCCTCGTTGTACCAGAATGGCGCGTTCGGAATCATGAGGCTCATGAACTGGTGAAACGCCTCGTGGTACATGGTCTGCAGCGTATCCCCGAGATCGACGTCCTCGAAGAGTAGCAGCTCCGTGTACATCGGGATGAAGTACCCGAGCGTGTTCTCCTGCCGCCGCCCCAGAGTCAGCTCGCCGTACGTCAGGTACGCCTCGCGCGTGTTGAAGATCGCGATCCGCGGCTTCAACCTCGACGCGTCCTCCTTGAAGAACTCCTTGAACGTCTCCCTGTAGTAGGCATACGCCGCCTCGAGCCGTTCGCCGTACTGCTTCGTCTTCTCCTGCGAGATGTCCGTCATCACGAGATAGTGCGGCGTCTCGACGAGGAACTTGCACCCGAGATGCCTCGGGCCCTTGATCACGTTGGCGACAGCCCGCCGACGCTCGCGCACCTCCTGGTCGTCGGGGGCAAGCTTCATCGCGACGTCGAAATCCGCGAGCGCCGCCTTGAGCGTCGCAGGGACGTTTCCCTTCAGCAGTTCCTTGTGATCGACCGTCGTGGAGAACGTCGTGAGCGAGCGGAGCGCGATCGCCGATGCGTCGTCGGGTGTCGACTTGAGCGCCTCCTCGACGAGCGCCTTCGCCTTCTTGAAGTCGCGTTCCCCCATCGCGACCTCGGCGAGCTGAGTGAGCGCCTCGGGACAGTCCGGATCCTTCGCCGCAACCTCGTAGTCCTTCCGTGCCTGCTCAGCGCGCCCCGTCATCGCGTACGCCCGCCCGCGCCAGAAGACGATGGCGCGCACGTCCGGATATTTTTTCACGAGGGCGTCGAGCGACACGACGACGTTGTTCGGGCCAACGACATCGCGCGCGTCCCGCCACACCCCCTGGTTGGCCGCGGTGACGATCTTCTCCTTCACCTTGTCGAACGTCGCGCGATCCTGCGCGTCGAGCTGCGAAAGGAAATACTCGTGCTCGATGTGCAGCGTGAAATCGCGGTTCTCACGCTGCCCCGCCTTGCGCGGACGAAGATCTCCTTCGAGCGCGCGGCGGATGAGGACCTCGGTCTCGGCAAACGTCTTATCGAGCTCCGTCGGGTTCGCCTTCCCCGTCACGGTCATCTTCTTGAGCGTCACCGCGCCGCCGACGGCGCCGATATACATCCACCCCTTCGCGTGCGCCGCATCGCTGCCGGAGAAGACCTCCGTGCCGTTCGACGTGACCTTCCAGCTGCCGCCGCGGACGGCGAAGCGAATCGCGCAATCGCCGGCGATTTTCCCGTCCTTGTGTGCCGACGCCGCCGCGGGCTGGTTGCCGTCCCAGCGATACAGCGACGCCCCCTTCGACCCAAGGTGCAGGAAGTACCCGGTGCGCCGCAGGCCGTCGTAGAAGCAGCCGATGATGAAGGACGCGCCGTCGGCGATGTTGACCTGAGCATCGACGGCAAGTTCACCTTCGAAGTCGACTTCCTTCAGGCTCGACAGCGACTGTCCGCGCGGCGTGATGACCGCCGTTCCGCCCCCGACCTTCCAGTCCTGCGCGGGCTTGAAGTCGGCGCGCTGGTCGGCCTCCGACCAGTCGTAGGTGAGGACGAGGCCATCGCGCCCGAGCCTTTTCGAAGACCCCTTGAATGCGCCTTCGTTCTTCAAAACAGGGTCAAGGTCGGGAATGCGATCCACGAACGTCGCGTCCTTCTTCCTGCATTCGTCGAACGCGGCTTTGGCGTCCTTCCACATCTTGCGCGTGATGCACTGGCGGCCGACTTCGTACCAGCCGGCCGCTCCGTCCTGCGAGTAGATCGCTTTCTGCAGCTCGATGTAGCTCTTGTCGGCGAGCGCCTCCCACGGGATATCCATCTCCGCCTGCGCCCCTTCCGATTCGAAGCTGAGACGCACGGTGTCCTTCGCGAGCTGCGTGATCATCGCATTGTCGAGACGCAGACCCTGGCGCAGCGCGAGCTGGAGCTTCTGGCCCGTGAGTCGCTTGAGGAGCTCCGCGAGCCGGGTCTTCTCGGCTGCGCGCTCCGCGTCGAGCGCCTTCCTTGCTTCGTCCACGCGCTGGCGGCCCGTCGCGAGCCGCTCGCTTCTCTGCTTCTCGTAGTCGGCCTTGAGCGCTTCGGTGTTCGCGGGCGGATCAGCGGTCGGGGTCCGGTTTGCGGGCGTGGGCGGATCGTCTTCGCTGCGCGGGAGCTTCTTTTCGACGTCGCTCGCGAGAATGCTGATCGCCGCGGAGTTGCTCTTGAAGAACTCCGTGGCGGTGAAGGCGCGCTTCAAGTCCTCGATCTTCCCCCACGCCTCTTTCCACTTTTGCTCGACGGCGAGCGACTGCGCCCCCTTCCAGAGGTCTTCCGCACCCTTTTCCTTCTTGGCGGCGAGTTCCTGCTCGAAGGTGAGCTCCGGCTTCGGCGGGGGCGCCGGCGTGGTCACCGGAGCAGGAGCCTGCGTCGTCACGGGCTTCTCGGGAGTGCGCGAGACGTGCGTCGACGGCTGCTTCGTCGAACCCATCGCGAAGTAGCCGCCGATCGCGAGTACGAGTATGACCGCGGCTGCGATGCCTCCGACGAGGGCGCCGTTGCCCTTTTTCGCGGCCGACGCGACCACGGGCTTGGTCTTCGCACCGGTGCCGGCTTTCATGGACGTCGTCCCGCGCATGCGGACGCTCGTTCCCTTCCTGGGGCCCTGCCCTGAGCCTGTCGAAGGGTCCGCGGGCTCAGGTTTGACGAGTCCGAGGTCCGCGGCGATCTCGCCGAGCCCGCGATGGATGCCGATCCCCTCGAGCGCCGAGTGCAACGCCTCGATGTGTTCGAGCGTGTCCGCGTCGATGTGCCCCTCGTCCACCGCCTTCTGCGCCGCCGCCTCAAGCGGGAGGGACGAGCGCGTCGCCGTCAGCGGAGGGTGGCCCTTGATCGAGCCCACGATCTGCGCCGCCCGTCCCTCGGGCATGAGGTTCGCTTCGACGGCGACCGTCGCGTATGCCTTGGAGATCTTGAGCGACGCGAACAGCTTTTGCGCCTGGACGAGCGTAGCGAATTGCTGCTGGGTGAGGGCCTTCTGCGCCTGCGCGGCCTTGGCGAAGGCAAGGTCGTGGGGGTCGGGCATCCGACTACTTTACAATTCGGAAGCCCGCGCAGCTTGCAACAGCGCAAAGAGAAGAGGGCCACGGAGAGACGTTACAAGGATTGCGCGACTTCAGACTTGCGCAGGAACGGCGCCGCGCCGAAAAGCGCCACCGCGACGACGCCGAAAATGGTCGACGCAACCATGGGCGTGCTTTGTTCGAGCTCGCCCGCCGCCCAGAACGGGGACACGGCGGACAGGAAACCGAGCGATGCCCCCGCGAACTCAAGCGCGAGATAGTGCGCGAACGGCAAAAGCGCGGAGGCGACGAAGAACCCGAGGAAATACCACGGCGCCGGCCTCACGCCGCGCTCAGACCCGACCCACCACAGCGCCGCAACGAAGCATGCCGCTGTCGCCACGAGCAGATGCCCCATCGCGAACTCGCGCGGCCCGACGTTCGCCAGGTTCTGACATAGGAATCCTGCCGGCATCGCGACGACGAACAGCACGCAGATCTGCAGCACGAGGAGGTGCCCTTCGCCCCCGACTCCCGTTGGGATCTTCGGCATCTCGATGCGAGGAAGGAGCAGCCGAGGAATGAAGAACGGCCAGAGGACAAGTACGAAGAACAGCTCGGCCTCGATCAGGCACGTAAACGCGTTCTCGGGGGTGATGAACGCGAGATGGAACGGCAGGACGTCGCCCAGCGCCAGCAACAGCGCGCCGCTGATGAAACTCAGCCAGACGAGGTACAGGCCGATCGCCCTCGGCACATTAACCCGCATACCCATTACCCTGTTAAGCGTAGGACGCTAGCGCCGGGTTCGAGGACCCCCCGCCTGAGTTTCCGGCGATGCCTTGCTCACCGCCGCCTTGCCCCCGGCATGGATTTTGACGTAATTGAGCCCGTCGAGCTTAGGGTATTCACGCACGACGGTGCCAAGGAGTTCCAGTTTTTCGGAGGGCGTCGGCTCCCCGAATCCTGCGGCCGAGGGGGCACGCCCCCAGACGATCGTGCAGCCCGACGCCGTCACAAGCGACGTGTCCGGCCTGCGCCGATCGATGCGGCCGCCTACGTTTGAAACATCGATCGTGCGAACGTCCAGCGCGGTCAGCGTTGCCGTCGAGGCAACAAGTTCGACCAGTTCCATCCCGGCCCGAACGTCGGCATCGTCCCATTTCCCGCCCGCCCGCGGAGGCAGGCTCGCGACGCCCGTCACTTCGATCGTACGCGCGCAGGACGCCGGAATCGACGCATATACGCCCGGAAGGACCACGCCCTCCGCATCCACCACGTACACGCCGTCCGGGCGGCGCAGCGCCACATGCGGTCGTCGCGCCTCGAAACGCACGCGCAGGCGGTCGGGGAAGACGCGCTCGACCGCGGTCACGCGCTTCACCCACGGATTTGCCTCGAACGATTTGCCGACGCGAGCCACGACGGAATCGTCGAACAGGCTCAGGTCCACCGGCATTTCGACGGTCGACTCGCCCGCGCCCCACATCGGAGCGACCTGCACTCGGGCGAGCGGCTTGACCTGGAATTCCGGCTGCGAGCGCAGGATGTCGTAGGTCGCACGATGTATGAGTAGAACGATGAGCCCGATGCCAATTCCGAGCGCGCCGCGGAGGACACCCGCGCGATGGTCCACCACGAACTCGCGGCCGCGCTTCCAGGCTGCCGACAGTTTGACCTTCACCGTGGGATTTATCGGCAAGACCGTATAATTTCTTGGAATGCGTTTTCTCCTCGCCCTCCTGATATTCCTTCCCTACGACTCCAAGTATCTCGTCACCGACCTGAAGGCCGCGAAGGCGGCGACGTACGTCGTCATAGCCGGCGACGGTTTCGCCGAGTCGTGCGACACCCTGCTCGCCCACAGGGAGAAGCACGGCCAGACGGTCGCCCTCGTGCGCGCAACGGACGTCTACTCGACCTTCGGGGGGCGCAAGACCGCGGCGCTCACCGACTTCGTGAAGCACGCGGCGGCGACGTGGGGGACGAAATTCGTCCTGCTGGCAGGCGATGTGGACCGCATCCCGTCAACGATGCGCCCGTCGGAATACCAGACGACGAAGTTCCCCAACGACGAGGAATACGGCACCGACCATCTGTACGCGGCGCCGGGCGTTGCGGTCGGCCGTTTCCCCGCCGACACCGCCGGCGAGCTCGCGACGATGATCGCCAAAACGATCGACTACGAGACACGCGCGCCGGGCGGCCCGTGGCAGCGCCGCATCTCGTTCATCACCGGCGAGGGCGGGTTCGGCTCGATGATCGACGGCATC
>CAYXVY010000009.1:0-19177 GCA_964468745.1 uncultured Planctomycetales bacterium
TCGCGCGGCGCGCCTATAATCGCCCGTCGGAGAGCAAAAAAAAAACCGCGGAGCAACAATGTCCGGACACTCGCACTGGGCGACCATCAAGCACAAGAAGGCGGCTCTCGACGCCAAGAAGAACAAGGTCTTCTCCAAGACGTCGCGCCTGATCATCCTCGCGGCACGGACGGGCGGCGGCGACCCCGCGGGGAACCTGAAGCTCCAGTACGCGATCGAAGGCGCGCGCGCCTGCAACATGCCGCGCGAGACCATCGAGCGCGCCATCAAACGCGGCACGGGCGAGCTCGAAGGTCTGACCTTTGAGGAGACGACGTACGAGGGGTACGGGCCGGGCGGCATCGCGATCATGGTCGATGCGCTGACCGACAACAAGAATCGCACCGCCTCCGAAGTGCGAAAGATTTTCGAAGGACACGCCGGCAACATGGGCACCGCAGGGTGCGTATCGTTCATGTTCGATCGAAAAGGCATCGTAACCGTGGCCGCCGCCGGCGTGAACGAAGACGCGCTGATGAGCGATGTGCTTGACGCCGGCGCGGAGAACATGGAAAAGGCGGGCGACGGATTCGTCATCACGTGCGCACCGCCGGACTTCGAGAAGGTGAAGGGCGCTCTCGCGAAGAAGTACAAGGTCGAGTCCAGCGAACTCGGGAAGATCCCGAAAAACTCGATCCAGCTCGACGAGGAGAACGGGCGCAAGATGATCACGCTGATGGACGCGCTCGACGACCACGACGACGTCCAGCAGGTTCACGCGAACTTCGAACTGCCCGAGTCCCTCCTGAAATAGCGGTCGCATGCTCACGGTCGCGATCACGCTCGGCGACCCTGCCGGCGTCGGACCCGAGATCGTCGCCCGGTCGCTCGCCAGCGATACCATGCCGCGCGACGTGCGGTGGCTCATCCTCGGAAGCGAGAAAGTGCTCCGCACGGCGGCCGAGCGCGCGGGCGTGAAGGTGGACGTTGAAGTCATGCCTGTGGCGCAGGATGTGTGTCCGACGCCCGGGAAACCGTCGATCGAAACTGGCCGCGCCGCGCTCGCCGCGATCGATCTCGGCATGGAACTCGCGTTGACGAAGAAGGTTGGCGCCATCGCGACCGCGCCCGTATCGAAACGCCACATCTCGGAAAGCGGCGTCCCTTTCGTAGGACACACCGAGTACTTGGCCGCGCGCTGCAATGTGAAGCACCCCGTCATGTTCTTCACGTCTACGAAATTGCGCGTCGCGCTCGTCACGACGCATGCGGCGATCAAGAAGGTGCCGGCCGCGATCACCGTCGAGCGCATCCTCGCGACGATCGAGACGACGTCGGACGGACTTCGACGCTATTTCGGCGTGCAGGAACCGCGGCTCGCGATCAGCGCCCTCAATCCGCACGCGGGCGAGGGCGGCCAGTTCGGGCGCGAGGAGATCGACGTCATCGGTCCCGCCGTGGAGACTGCGAAGTCCCGCGGATTCCGCGTCGCCGGCCCGTTGCCCGGCGACACGATTTTCCGTCGCGTGATGGACGGCGACTTCGACGCTGCGGTCTCGATGTTTCATGACCAGGCGCTCGGTCCGGTCAAGACGCTCGACCGCGCCGCGACCAACGTGACTCTCGGGCTCCCGTTCGTCCGCACGTCGGTCGATCACGGCACAGCATTCGACATAGCTGGCACGGGCCGCGCCGATTTCGCGCCCATGGCGGGGGCGCTGCGGGTCGCAGTCGAGATGGCGCGCGCCGACGCCACGCTACTTTAGCGCCACCCATTGCGAGACCCATGAACCTCGCCATGCTGCATCGCGTCCCATGATGGGGCGTACGCTTGCGATGGCGACGAACGGTCGCCTATAATCGCCCATCAAGGGCTGGGCAAGGGAGGATCGTCCACAATGGCCAAGCTCATCAAGTGTCCGCGGTGTCAGTCGCAGATCGACGTCACCACGGTGACCGCGGGTACGACGGTGAAATGTTCGGACTGCGGGGCAGCGGTCCGCATACCGACCGGCGAGACGAGCAAGCACGTGAAGGCGGCCGCTCCCGCCGCCGCGCACTCAGGGGCCGGAACGGCGCGGAGAGCGAAGCCGGCCGGGCAGATGGCTCGAGGCACCGACATTTTCCGAAAGATGTCGAGCGCCAAGAACCCTGGCCAGCGTGGCGCGTCAAGCGGTCCAGTCATGGGACAGCGCGCGAGTACCGGTCATACCAATCGCGCGCCGCTCGTCGCGGGCGGTGCCATTCTCGTGCTCATCGCGGCAGGAGCCGCCGTCTTCTTCTTGAACCAGAGCAAGCCGGAGCCTCCCAAGAAGGGGGCGAGCGAAGCGGCGTCGAAGCTCAACCCCGGCGTCGGGAATCCGCCGCCCCAGCCCCCGCCTCCGAAGTCCTCCGGACAGCCAACGCCGCCCCTATCGTCGTCGCAGCCGCAGCCTCCCGTCTCCGGCTCGCCGCAGCCGCCCACGCCCCCATCGACGGGAGGTGGCTCGAGCTTCAACGACTTCGACACCATCATGGTGAACATCCGCGGGTGCGGCGGGTACGACGACCCCGGCACGATGTCGGGCGCCGCGATGGCACAGCTAAAGCGCATGGGGAAAACGGCCTATCCGAAGCTCATGGTCTACATCATGGACGAGGACCCCGGGCTCAGCAAAGCCGCCTGCGCCGCGCTGAACCACCTCACGGGACAGAAGATCCCTCTGCCCAAAGGCGGAAACGCGGCGGCGATCAAGCAGCAGTGGGAGGACTGGGTCTCCAAGAATCCGTGATCGTCGCGGCGCCCACGGCATTCAAGGAGACGCTTTCGCCCGTCCAGGCCGCACGCATCATCGCGCGCGCACTGCGCCCGCTCCGCGTCCTGCAACTTCCCATTGCCGACGGGGGCGACGGCACGCTGGACTGTCTCCGCGCCCACTTCGGCGGACGCGTGCTTCGACGCACCGTCACCGGGCCGCTCGGCCGACCCGTGCGGGCGCGAGTGCTGCACGCGCGCGATACGGCGATCATCGAGATGGCCGACGCGAGCGGGCTTCGTCTCGTACCGCCGTCGCACCGCGATCCGCTATGTACGACGACTCGGGGCGTTGGCGAACTCATCCTCGCGGCTCGAAAGATCGGGGCGCGACGCATCCTCCTTGGCGTCGGCGGCAGCGCGACGGTGGACGCCGGCGCCGGGGCGCTGGAGGTGCTCGACCATGCTCGCGACGTCACGGTACTCTGCGACGTCGACACGACGCTGCTCGACGCTCCGCGCGTATTCGGGCCCCAGAAGGGCGCGACCCGCGCGATGATGCCGGAACTCAATCGCCGCATGCGTGCGCTTCCCCGCCGCGTCTGGAGGATCCGGGGCGGCGGCGCCGCCGGAGGCCTCGCCGCGGGACTCGCGTCGATCGGCGCACGTCTGGTCCCGGGCGCACGCGAAATTCTCCGCCTGCTCCGGTTTCGCGAACGCACCCGCGGCGTCGACTTCGTGATCACGGGAGAGGGTCACGTCGATGCAACATCGCTCGGCGGCAAGGCGGTGGGAGCGGCGCTGCGCGCATCGGCTGCACCCGTCGGCATCGTCTGTGGACGCTGCACGATCGACCCGGGGTGTCCCGTCGAAGAGCTCGTGTCGCACGACCCCGATCCGATGCGCCACGCCCCTTGCGCGCTCGCCCGGGCGGCACGGACGCTCATCGCTAAAGTGGGGCGCGGCGTTCGTCGATAGATTCTGTTGCCGGCGCGTTCAGGGGTGGATGCGTCGTGCACGGGCTGGGTTCGGCGCAGGGCGCCGGGGGGATTGAGCCATGAAGTTGTTCGACGCAGCCATTTTGTCTCTGGCCGTCGGGCTGACGGCGGCGACGGTCTATCTCTTCGGAACGGAGTATCCGCGGGACTTCGTGCCCCGCCCGACCGTTTCCGCTCCGGCCCCCGTGCTGCGCCCGGTGGCGCCGGTCCGCCGTGCCACGCGCGCCGTTACGGCCGCGCCTGCTTCGGCGGCGAGTCGCGCTTCCTCTCTTCGGCAGAGGCTTGGTCGAAGCGCGCCACGAGTTCGCTGACCCCCGAAATCTCGACCTGCACCGCGGCGAGCCGATTATCCCGCTGATCCGCCGTCATCTTCAAATCGGCCAGCGAGACGATCTTGAGCTGGCTCTCGTACGCGCGCAGGAAGGACTGGCGGTCGCGCATCAGTGCCTTCAATTCCATGATGTCCTGATTGAGGCGCCTCATTTCCGCCTCCTTCACCTTCTTCTCGTCGTCCGACGTGGCCGGCTTAAGCTTGATGACCGCCTCACGGAGATCGACGACGTAGACGGCGAACGCGGACAGATGGGCGCGCGCCACATCGCCGTCGCGCTTGTCCCAATCGCTGCGCATGAAGAGCGCCAGCCCGAGATAGCGGTGCGCCTGGCTCGACTTGCACCGGCGCAGGTGCTCGACCGTACCGAGACCGCCGCCATCGCCATTCAGTACGAGCTCGAACTGCTCAATCGACTTCTTGAGTTCGTCAATTCGCTGCTTGTAGCCGGCGCGCCAGCTCTTCGCCTTCTCCTCGAACTTGAGGACGTCGGGCGGCGGTTCCGGGCTCGCAGGATACGGTAGGTTGCGCAACGTCACGGACCGGTTGTACAGGAACAGGCCGAACCCGTAGTTGGCCACCAGATCGTTCGTCCGGACTTGCATGCAGCGCTGGAAGGCGTTGTTCGCGAGCCTGGCGTACTCGTCGGCCTCCGAGAGCGCCCTGAGGCCGATGTCCCGGCGATCGCCGCCGAAGGCGTCGTCCGCTTCCACGTAAAGCTGATGGCTCGCCTCGCCCGCTGAATTCCCGAGACCGATGAGCGCGGGGTAATAGTCACGCCGCGCCTCGAGCACCGCCTTGTAACGGCCCACCGCCTCCATGAAGTGACCGTTTTCGAACCAGTACTTCGCGAGCTCCATGTTCTGCCTCACGGGGTCGACGTCGGGTATGTCGCTTCCCTGGCACGTCGCCATCCCCATCAGCAGCGGGCTGAGGCCCGCGAGAACCAGCACGACTGCGAGCTCACGCATTCGCCAGACTCCTCCGGATAAGTTCCTCGACCGGCGCTTCTCGCGGCAGGTCCTTCTGCGCACGACGCACCTTGTCGTCCGCCTCGGCGCGGTCGTAGCCAAGGGCCACGAGCGCCTGGACGGCGTCCTTCATCAAGGACGTCGCCTCGCCCCCTTTCCCTGCGGCCGCGACTTCAGGAAGCTTGCCGCGCAGCTCCACGACCATGCGATTCGCCAATTTTTCGCCGATCCCCTTGACGCGCTTGAGGAACGCGATGTCGCCCTCCTCGATCGCGCGAATGAGTTCGTCAACCCCGACGCTCGACAGCATCTGCACGGCCTTTGACGGGCCGAGGCCGCTCACGTTGCCAACGAGGCGCAGGAACGTCTCGCGCTCGCGCTCCGTCGCGAAGCCGAACAACCTGTGCTCGTCCTCCGCAACCTTCAGGTACGTGAAGACCTTTGCCGACCCTTCTTTCGGAAGCCGCTCATAGGTCGAGAGCGGGATGTCGATGCGATAGCCGACGCCGCCCGCCTCGAGCACGACGTGGTCCGGCTTGCGGCGCACGATGCGGCCCGAGATGAAGTCGTACATGAGGCCGCGATTATAGCCTCAGGGGCCTCCGGTCCCAAGTCCCCTGTCCGCGGTCCTATCGGCGACGGCGGATCGTTACAGGGCTGCTGCGCGGCGGCTCGCCGCCTTCAGGAAGCCGAGCACCGTCGTATCCTGGCGCAGACTCCCTGCAAGACGCCGGGCGTTCTCGCCGCGACGCACGCGGGCGCGATCGTCCGTCAGGATCGACGAGATGGCCAGCGTGAGGTTGGCGACGTCCTGCGGCTTGCGCCCCGTCAGCTCGACGGCGCTGCCGATGTTGTTCACTTGTGCGAAGAGGCGCGGGTCAGGGAGATCGCTGGCCACGACCAGCGCGCGGCCGACCTTCATGAACGGCGCGATCTCGTCCATGGAGAACGTGTGCGCCTGGCTGCCAAATGCCTGCGAGACGTACAGTCCGAGATCGCTCGCGACGACGAAGCTGTGGAGGTCCTCCTCCGACACATCGCCGACGAAGATCACCGCCGCGTCCAGCGAGCGCGCACGCGCCACGGCCTCAAGCCGATGACGCGTGATGCCGTCGCCGATGAGGACGAAGGCGACCGGCTTGACGCGATCCATGACGAACGGCGCCGCATCGAGCAGCAGATCCAGCGGATGCTCGGGCGCGAATCGACCCGCATAGAGCACGATGCGGCCCACGAGCGGAAGCCCGAGGCGCTGACGTGCGACGACGGACGCGGGCAAGTAGGACGCCGTGGTGTCGTTTCCCATCTTCCTCTCTCTCCTCGGCGCCCACGCGGGGCGCCACCAATGTTATCGGCGGGAGAGAGGTGGGACTTCAGTGCCCTATTTGCGGTCCGGCAGCGCCACCTCGGGTGAGAAGAGCGAGATTCGGCCTGCCTTGTCGACGACGGCAACGCTCACCTGCGTCGCATCTGCGCCCGCGAATGCGCATCTCGGTTCCGTCACCTGTTTGAGCTCCGCGAATTCGAGCCCGCCTTTGCGAATACCCACGAGGTAGCCGGCCGCCCCCTTCACTGGATCCCAGATGAAGATGGCCGGATCGACGATCTTCGTCGCCTCGGGCGCGTTCGCAAGATTGTCGAGCAACGCTATATCCGCCTTTGTTGCGCGCACGTGGAACGGGAAATGGATCCGATCAATCGTGTCGTTCGGCGTGTGATGCACCTTGTCCGTCTCGACCCCCTCGATGAACCGGATCGCCGTGAAGCCGACCTTGTTGAACGAGAGATGGTCCCCCGCACGACCCGGCCGGTCCTGCGCGTCCTGCAACGCGATCTTGAATTCCTTGCAGCGCTTCTCAACCACGATCTTCGCAAGTCGCGCGAGCTGACGTGACGACGACTCCTGAGGCGCGACGGAGAAGCAGCGCAAGGTGTCCTCGTTCAGCGGCTTCCCGTCGTCGTCCTTCGCGCCGCCGACGATGTCGTTGTTGAGCATCGCCAGGACTTCCATCCCGGAGTCCTTGAGCCAGTTCGCGAAGTGAAACGCGCCGATGAGGCCCTGCTCCTCCGACGCGAACGCCACGAAGCAAATCGTGCGATCGTGCTCGACCTGACTGAGAATGCGCGCCGCCTCGAGGACCGACGCCGTGCCCGTCGCATTGTCGTTCGCTCCGGGCGCGACGACGTCCACGTTCGTGCGGTCCTGCAGGTTGACCGAATCGTAGTGCGCGCCGAAGACGATCACCTGCTTCGGGTACTTCTTCCCCGGCACCATCGCGTAGACGTTCTTCTGCGGGACGAGTTCGCCGTCGCGCACCAGCCGCATGTCCGTGAACTCGTGGAAATCGACCTTCATCGCCGACTTGGAGGTCTTCGCCACCTTGTCGAATTCGCTCTTGAGCCACTCGCGCGCCTCGCCGATCCCCTGCGTCGAGAGGCTCATGCGCGTGCCGAAACTCACGAGTCTCGTGACGGTACCCTTCAGATTCGCCTCGGAGACCTGGTCCCAGACCTCCGATTTCTCCTGTGCGACCCCCTCGATGTACGGTGCCGCCATGGCGAGCGCGATCGGCACGAGCGCCACCACGATGACCAGCAGCCTGATCCACATGGTCGCACCCTCCTTATAGGATGAACTTCTTGAGGTCCTCATCCTCGACGATCGACTTCACCCGCTCGCGGACATACTTGGCATTGATCGAAATCTTCGCCGGCGCGATGTCCGGCGCCTGGAACGAGAGATCCTCCATGACGCGCTCGACGATCGTGTGCAGCCGGCGGGCGCCGATATCCTGCATGCTCGAGTTCGCGCTCGCCGCGAAGGCCGCCATCTCCTCGATCGCGTCCTTCGTGAATTCGACCTGGATGTCCTCGGTCGCGAGCAGCTGCTTCGTCTGCTTGAGCATCGCGTTCTTCGGCTCCGTCAGGATGCGAACGAAGTCTTCGCGCCCCAGGGACTTGAGCTCCGCGCGGAGCGGGAAGCGTCCCTGCAACTCCGGCATCAGATCGCTGGGCTTCGACGTGCTGAACGCGCCGGCCGCGATGAAGAGGATGTGGTCCGTCTTGACGGGCCCGTACCGCGTCACCACGGTCGATCCCTCGACGATCGGCAGCAGGTCGCGCTGGACGCCGCCGCGCGAGATATCCGGCCCCGACGAACTTCCGGCCGCGACGATCTTGTCGATCTCGTCGATGAAGATGATTCCAGCCTCCTGCGCGCGCTTCATGCCCTCACGCGTAACCCTGTCGCGGTCGATGAGCTTTTCGGCTTCCTGCTTCTGCATCACGGCCCGCGCTTCGGCGACAGTCGAGCGCTTGATCACCTTCTTCGACGGAAACATGTTCCCGAGCGAGCCGGGCATGTCGAGCCCGAACTCCTCCATGCCGGCCTGCGAGAACACCTGCATGAAGGGGATCTGCTTCTCGTCGACTTCGATCTCGAGGTCTTTCTTCTCGAGCTTGCCGTCGCGCAGTTCCTTACGGAGCTTCTCGCGCTGGCCGTCTTCGTCGCCCTTCTCACCCTTGCGCGCCTGCGCCGCGATCAGGTCCAGGATGCGGTCTTCGACCCGGTCGTCCGCTTTCTTCTGGACGCCCGCCATCTCCTCCTGCTTGACCATGCTCACGCCGAGCTCGACGAGATCGCGCACCATCGACTCCACGTCGCGCCCGACGTACCCGACCTCCGTGTAGCGCGTCGCTTCGATTTTGACGAACGGTGCGCTGACGAGGTGCGCCAGACGCCGCGCGATTTCCGTCTTGCCCACGCCGGTGGGGCCGATGAGCATGATGTTCTTCGGCGAGACGTCGTCGCGGATTTCGCCCTGCAGCTGCTGCCGTCGCCAGCGGTTGCGTAGCGCGATGGCGACCATCCGCTTCGCGTCGTTCTGGCCGACGATGTAGCGGTCGAGCTCTTCGACGATCTTCTTCGGCGTCAGCTCGCGCTGATCTCTCATGAGAGCTCCTCGATCTGGATGTGATCGTTGGTGTAGACACACAGTCCCGCCGCGATTTTCATCGCCGCCTCCACGATCTCCTTCGCACCGAGCTTGGAGTGCTGAACGAGCCCGCGCGCCGCGGCGACCGCAAAGGGTCCGCCGCTGCCGATGCCCGCCACGCCGTCGTCGGGTTCGATGACGTCACCGACGCCGGACACGAGCAGCAGGTGCTGCTTGTCGGCGACCAGGAGCAGCGACTCGAGACGCCTCAGGACCTTGTCGGCGCGCCAATCGCGCGCGAGCTCGACGGCGGCCTTCGGCACGTTTCCCTGCGCCTTCTTGAGCATCCCCTCGAATTTCTCGAGGAGCGTGAGCCCGTCGGCCGCGCCGCCGGCGAATCCGGCGAGCACCTTGCCGTCGTACAACTTGCGAAGCTTGCGGGCGTCGTGTTTGACGGCGGTGGCGCCGTACGTGACCTGCCCGTCACCGCCCATGGCAACTGAGGACTTCGTGCGGACAGCGAGGATCGTTGTCATGGGGATTCCTTCTGGCAAATGGCGTTCCCGATTATAGAGCCCGCAATTCGAGACGAAAACGATGCGAAACGGCGAAACCTCCATGACTTGACGGCAGTCAAACCGCCACATTGACCGATTTACAGCCCCGAGTCGCGACAGTATCATCGGACCGATGCGGGGCCGATTCATCGTGTTCGAAGGGATCGACGGATGCGGCAAGACGACGCAGGTCGAGCAGCTTGTCACAGCCCTTGAGAAGCAGGGTCGATCGGTCCTGCGCCTGCGCGAGCCTGGCGGCACGCCGCTGGGCGACGCAGTTCGCGGCCTCCTTCTCGAGCGGCGCGGCTTTGCGATGTCCGCGTGGACGGAGGTCTTCCTGTTCATGGCCAGCCGCGCGCAGCTCGTGGCCGAGAAGCTGCTCCCAGCGCTCGAAGAGGGTCGCACGATCGTCCTCGACCGTTACTACTACTCGACAGCGGCGTACCAGGGAGCGGCCGGAAAGGTCGGCGTGCCGCTTGTGATTGACCTGGCCGAATCGGTCGCCAACTTTCCGAAGGCGGATCTCGTGCTCTTGCTCGATATCGATCCTCAGGTGGCACTCCGGCGACTCGGCGGCGCGCGCGATCGCGTGGAAGACAAGGGCACCGCGTACCAGAAAAAGGTGCGCGCCGCGTTTCTCAAGATCGCCGCAGCCGACAAGAAGCGCTTTCGCGTCATCGATGCGTCGCAGCCCCGTGAAAAGGTCCACGCACAGATTCTCGCCGAGGTGAAGCGTGCCATTTGACGCGATCCTTGGAAACCGCACGGCCCTCGAACGGTTGCACGGCGCTGCGGCACGCAACAAGATGGCGCACGCCTATCTCCTCGCCGGCCCGAGCGGCGTCGGCAAGCGGATGGCCGCGATCGAATTCGCGCGCTCGCTTATCTGCGCCAACGGAGGGTGTGGTGCGTGCGCTGACTGCCGCCAAGTCGCAGCATCACGGCATCCGTGCCTTTACACGATCCAGCATCAGGACACAGCCGCCATCAAGATCGAACAGTTCCGAGACATCAAGACTGGAGAGGGTCTGCTCAGAGACCTCGCGTACAAGCCTCAAAACCGGCAGCAGCGCGTTGTCGTAATCGATGAAGCGGAACGCATGACGGACGAAGCTCAGAACTGCATTCTGAAGACGCTTGAAGAGCCACCCGCTCAGTGCTTGTTCATCCTCATCAGCGCATCGCCCGCGCTGCTCCTGCCAACGATCGTCTCGCGCTGTCAGACGATCCTGTTCATGCCCCTGAGCGAGGAGGACGTCGTCGCCTTCGCAAGGGAGCGGCTGTCGCTGGACGCGACGTCGGCGGCGCTCGTCGCCCGACTCGCGGCCGGCAGCCCCGGACGCGCCAGCGATCTGGCGAAAGACGCGACCGAACTCAAAGAGCGCGCGGCGGAGTTGCTGGCGAGCGTCGCGGCCGGCGAGCTCAACGCCGTCGTCGAGCGCATCTCGAAAATTCGCGATACGGAGCAAGCGCGCGAGCGGGCGCGCGAACAGCTGACGCTTCTCGCGTTTGCGATGCGCGAGATCCTGCGGCATCGCGCGACCGGGGCCACGCCGGACAAGCACCTCGCGCCGGAAGGCATCGTCAAACGGCTTGCGGAGGCCGATGTCGAGCAGCTCGCGAACCGCATCGAGACGATCCTCGATCACCTGCGGATGATCGACCAGAACGCGAACGTCCCGCTCACTGTCGAAGACGCCATGCTGAGGATTTGACGTGGGCAAGTTCTACATCACCACCGCCATCGATTACGTCAACAGCGCTCCGCACGTCGGCACGTCGTACGAGAAGATCCTCGCCGATGCGATGGCGCGCTGGAAGCGCCTCAAGGGAGACGACGTCTTCTTCCTGATGGGCAACGACGAGCACTCGCAGCAAGTCGCCGAGAAGGCAGCCGAGCTGAAGCTCGACACGCTCGCGTACTGCGACAAGATGGAGCAGGAATTCCGCAAGGCATGGTCGCGGCTCAACATCCAGTTCGACGTGTTCATCCGCACGACCTGGCCGCAGCATGTGCGCGCCTGCCAGGAGATCTTCCGGCGCCTTCGCGCGAAGGGGGACGTCTACAAGGCGCTCTATCGGGACCTCTACTGCTTCGGGTGCGAGGCGAGCAAGAAGGAATCGGAGCTCGTCAACGGGTTCTGTCCCAATCACCCGGGCAAGCCGCTCAAGCGAGTGGAGGAGGAGAATTACTTCTTCCGCCTCTCGAAGTACGCGGAGCCGGTCAAGAAGCTCCTGCAGACGCAGGGGTTCATCGACCCGTCGTTCCGCGCGAACGAAATGCTGCAGGTGATCGAGCAGGGCCTGCAGGACATCTCGATCTCGCGCAAGACGACGAAGTGGGGCGTGCCGATCCCGGACGATGCGGAACAGGTCATGTACGTCTGGTTCGATGCGCTCATCAATTACATCACGGGCGCGGGCTTCCCCGACGAGCCGGAGCGCTTCAAGAAGTGGTGGCCCGCCGACGCGCACGTCATCGGCAAGGACATCACGCGCTTCCACACCATCATCTGGCCCGCGATGCTGATGGCCGCCGAGATCGCGCCCCCGATCATGAGCGCGGTTCACGGGTTCGTGTATCTCAAAGGCGAGAAGATCTCGAAGACGACCGGCAACGTCATCTATCCCATGGACATCGCCGACCATTTCGGCGCGGACTCGCTGCGCTACTTCCTGCTCGCCGAGGTCGGCTTCGGACAGGACGGCGACTTCACGTGGGAGAAGTTCTACGCCCGCTTCAACAACGAGCTCGCCGACAAGCTCGGCAATCTGCTCAACCGCATCGTGAGCATGGTGGACAAGTACTGCGGCGGCACGTTCAGCGGGCCGCGCGAGGCGCTCCCCGGGGACGACGCGCTGCGCACGCAGGTGCTCGAAACCGTCAACACGGTCGCGGGACTGATGGACCGCTGGCAGTTCCATACGGCCCTCGCGCGCCTCTTCGAAGCGGTGCAGTGGACGAATGGCTACATCGAAGCCGTCGCGCCGTGGAAGCTGGCGAAGCAGGGCAGGACGGCGGCCATCGCGAACTGCCTCTACCAGGCAGCCGAGTCGCTGCGTGTCCTTGCCATCCTGTTCTCGCCCATAATCCCGGCGGCATCCCGCCGCACGTTCGAACAGCTTGGACTGGCGCCGGAGTCGGCGCTCCGTCTGGACGCCGCACGGGCGTGGGGCTATATTCAGGACGGAACGCGGGTGAACAAGGGAACGCCCCTCTTTCCCAAAATCGATACGGTAGAGGCCCAGAAGCCACATGGAGCGTAAGGCCCACGAAGTCCTGCGCGGAATCGTCGAGCGCGACGGGCGCTACCGGCGGGACGCCTATTGCTTCATATTCGAGGCGCTCGACTTCACGGTCAAGAACGTCGTCATCCGCCAGGGCCATGTGACCGGCCGCGAACTCCTCGAAGGAATTCGCCTCTACGCACTTGATCAGTTCGGCGGGCTGACGCCCCTCGTGTTCAATACGTGGGGCGTCACGCGCACGGAGGATTTCGGCGAGATCGTCTTCAATCTCGTGGAGGCGAGCCTGATGGGGCGCACCGAGAACGATTCGAAAGAGGACTTTGCGAACGGATACGCGTTCGCGAACGCGTTCGCGGTCGAGCTCTGCTCGTCTTCGCCGGGAGCCAAGAGGACGCGTTGACCCTCTCGCCAGGCTCGGGGCAGGCGGATCCGGCCGCTCCGAGGCCGCGCCGCGGCTGGCAGGTCGTGGCGCTTCTGGTCCTCATCTGCGCGGCGCTTGCGCTGCTATACCACCTGCGCGCCATCTTCACGCCGCTGCTTGTAGCGCTGCTCATCGCCTATATCGTCGACCCTGTTGTCTCCCGCCTTGAAAAGCGCGGTGTCCCGCGCGTGGCGACGATTCTTGGCGTCTACGCGGTCATGTTCGGCGCGCTGGCGCTCGCGCTGGCCTTCGGGGTTCCCGCGCTGATCGACCAGGGCGCGGAATTCGCCCACGAAGTGATCCTCGGCGAAAAGCTGACAGGGGACGTGAACGCCAACGGAGCGTTCGACGAGGGCGATTCGTACATCGACGAGAACGGAAACGGACGCTGGGATCCTCCGCGCATTGCACGCGTGCTCGCCTGGAGCCAGCGCCGTCTCAAGGACATCACCGGCAGCGAGGACATCGGCGAGCAACTGCGACAGCTCCGGAGCCGCATGCGCGGCAAGGAGGGGGACATCGCCGCGGCGCTCGGCAAGGTGGCGGGCACCGTGCTGCATGCGTTCACCGCGAGCCTCGACGGGCTCATCACGCTCGTCGGCTTCGTCTTTCTCGTGCCCGTGTACCTCTTCTTTATCCTCAAGAACATGGATGCATTCTGGGAGCGCGTGAAGATCGCCATTCCCGGACCGTACCGCGAGCGTATGCTGGGCACGCTCGGCCGCATCCACCGCGCGAACGCGTCGTTCTTCCGCGGGCAGCTCACCGTCGCGGCGATCGAGGGCACGATCGTCTTCGTCGTGCTCGCGGCGTCCGGTGTCCGATTCTCGTTCCTCTTTGGTGTGCTCTACGCGGCTTTCGCGCTGATCCCGTACGCCGGTGTGGCGCTCAGCTTCGCGATCACCGCGCTCTTCGTGTTCCTCGATGCCGGCTTCGGCACGAAGATGTACATCACGTTCGGGCTCTTCGCGTTCATCCAGGTCCTCGAAGCCATCGTTCTCCAACCGCTGATCCTCGGCAAGGAGACGGGGCTGCATCCCATTGCCATCATTCTCTCCGTGATGATTTTCGGCAGCCTCTTCGGATTCTTCGGCCTTCTCCTCGCAGTCCCTCTCGCGGCGGCGACGATCATCGTCGCCGAGGATTACGTCCTGCCGTTCGTACGCCAGGTGACCGAAGGTTCCGCTCCGTGACGCTGCGCGCCGACGGCACGGTCCTCTTCAACGCGAGACTCGCTTCCATGCCCGGGATCGGCCACGCGATCAGCACGCGTAAAGGGGGCGTGAGCACGGGACTGTACTCGTCCCTCAATCTCGCAGGGCGCCCCGACGAGCCGGTCGAACACGTGACTGAAAATCGCCGTCTACTGTGCGAACGGATCGGCGCGCCCCCGGAACGGCTCACGCACTGCAAACAGCTGCTCGGCGCGGAGGTCGCCATCGCACACGCCGGTGAGCGGCCAGAGGCGGACGCGCTCGTCACGAACGAACGCGGGCTCCCGATCCTGACGTTTTCCGCCGACTGCAATCTGACGATACTTGTCGACCCCAAGCGCGGCGTGATCGGCAACGCACACGCGTCGCGACCCGGGGCGCGCGGCGAGATCGCGCGCAGGACGGTCGATGCGATGCGCGAGCGATTCGCAAGCGACCCCTCGGACATCGTCGCGCTCGTGGGGCCGTCGATCGGCCCGTGCTGCTACACGCTGAGGGACGATGTCGCGGCGGACTGGAAATCGTTCGCACCGCAGCACCTGCGAGAGCGCGACGGACGCGTCCATCTCGATCTGAAGGCCGCGGTGCGCGCCCAGCTCGTGGCCGCAGGCGTGCCCGAGTCCTCCATCGAGACGAGCGAACTCTGCACGCAGTGCCGCGACGACTGGTTCTACTCGTACAGGCGCGACGGCGAGAATACCGGACGCTTCGGCGCGGTAATCTGGCTTCGCTAGTCTGTAGTCGCGCCGGCCTGCGGCCAGTCCGTACCGACGTCCACCGCTTCGTCCCCCTTTGCGACGCTCAGATCGAGATGGAGAACGAATCCCCCACTGACGTGATTGCCCTCGCGGTCCGCGCCGAGCACGATGCGGCCTGACTTCAACTCCTTCGGGCCGCGGTAGTCGATTGTCGAAAGATCGGCCATGAACTTCACGAACGCATCATCGCTGAGAGATGACGGCGAAAGCGACTCAGGACCCCGGCCCAGGACCGGGCAGGAGAAGGGATTCAGCTCGCCGCGCCGTAACCACGTCTTGCGCGCCTCGTTGTAGTACTCGCGCCGGCGATACGCCTGCCAGAACTCCCGGCCACGCTCCGAGGGCGGCTCGTCGAGGATGTTGAGCCGGTCGCCATGAATCATGCCGCCGAGCCGGCGCAGGTTGTTGCGACAGTGCGATTCCCTGCCCCTCTGCCGTGCGTTGACCGCCAGCACGCCAAGAATCGCCAGCAGGACGAACATGACGGCCAGCGAGGTAAGAAGCTTCGCGATCCCCTTCGACATGTCGCGCGATGATCGACGGCGCGCCTCTGCGTGCCAAGAGAAATCATCGAACGGCGACGCAGGAGCCGAGCCACATGTGATTGAAGATCTCGCGCGACATGCCGACCCAGTGGCCGCGCGGATCGGCGATACGCACACGTGTCGGCGTCGCATCGGTCACGACCACCCAGTGCGCGACCAGCGCATTCAATCGGATCGGGGCCATCGACGGCGCGCGCAGTTCACGGACGACCTCGACACGCAGCCCCTTGCGCCGCAACCCCCGCAGCACTCCAGCCTCGGTGGTTCCGCCGGCTAGCCCGCGGCGCGTCGCGCACAATCGACCCATCTCATCCTCCGTCGTTTCCACTCCGAGATGGTGCAGAAACGTTGCCGCTGCGGCCGCGCCGCACGAGTAGTCGGTCGATTGCCGGCAGAGACCATCGCGCGCCACCTGGCCTGTGAGGGGGCGTCGAAACGCGTCTGCACGCATCCCCTCAGCCGCGCGCATGAGAAACAGGCCCGTGAAGACAAGCAGAGTGCAGCGGAGGATCACCGAGGCGCGGGCTGCGTACAGTCCCGCACCGATTGTGAAGAACACGGGCAGATGGAACCACCAACGCTCGACAAACGGATACGCCTCCCACGTGATGAAGCGCGCCTCGATGCCGGTGACGTGAGCCAAGGCGAAGTGCGCGAGCACCAACACGAGTCCAATCCCGCCCGCGACCGCGGCCCGCCGCAGCGACTGCTTTGCAGTCATAACACCCGCGGCGACGCACGCCCCGCTCAGCAGCAGATTCAGCAGCGCGATCGCCACACCCTTTCGACACGGCGACGCACGCATTGTCACGCAGCGCGCTTGCGCCTACCATGCGCGCATGTGGGACGTGCAACAGTACGAGAAGTTTCGCGACGAGCGTTCCCAGCCGTTCCTCGACCTGCTCGCGCGTGTCCCTGACGGCGCCTACACGACCATCGTCGACCTCGGGTGTGGGACGGGCGAACTGACGCGCATCCTGTGCGACCGCTGGTCGAAGTCGAGGGTCACGGGCGTCGACAGTTCCGATGAGATGCTCGCCGCGGCCGCGACGCGCTCGATGACGGGGCGGCTCGATTTCGTGAAAGGCAACGTCGGCGCCTGGAGCGGCGGCCCGTTCGATCTCGTCATCTCGAACGCAACGCTGCAGTGGGTGCCCGATCACGACCGCCTGCTCCCCCATCTGCGGTCCATGATTGCGCCGGGCGGAGTGATCGCCGTTCAGATGCCCGGCAATTTCGATGCGCCCAGCCACACGATCCTGAAAGAACTCTCGGCGCCGCGGTTGCGCGAGTGGCGCGCTGCACCGGTGCAGACCCTTGCGTGGTATGTCGAACGGCTTTGGTCCCTCGGCCTCGACGCCGACGCGTGGGAGACGACGTATCTCCACGTCTTGCACGGAGAGGACGCCGTGCTCGAGTGGGTGAAAGGGACCGCGCTGCGCCCGGTGCTTGCGCAGCTGAACCCCGCCGATCACAAGCCGCTCATGGAGGCGTACGCCGCCCGACTTCGCGAAGCCTACCCCGCGACACCACGCGGGACCTTGTTTCCGTTTCGACGGCTCTTCTTCGTGGCACGTGCACGATGATCGTCGGCGCCATTGATGTCGGATCGAACTCCGTAAAGCTGCTCGTCGCGAGCAAGGCGAATGGGAAGGTTTGCACGCTCGCCCACCGGCTCGCGATCACACGGATCGGCGCCGGCGTGAGCCGCGGCGGGAAGATCACGCTCGAGGCGGCCGATCGCACCCTCGAGGTGTTGAGCGAGTATCGCGCCTTGTGCGACCACCTGAACTGCGATCGCGTCGTCGCGGTCGGCACCGAGGCGCTGCGCGTGGCGAAGAATGCGAAAGACTTCGTCGAGCGCTGCGAGTTCGAGGCCGACGTGCGCCTCAAGATCATCTCCGGCACGGAGGAGGCACGGCTCGCCTTCCTCGGCGCGACGGCGGACTGGCCCGGCAGGACGCTGGCATCGGTCGAGATCGGCGGCGGCAGCACGCAGGTGACGATCGGACGCGACGGGAAGGCGACATGGCGATCGAGCTCCCCGATTGGCGCGGTCAACTTGACGCAGAAGGAGCTGCGATCCGATCCGCCAACGCTTCAGGAGAGATCGGCGGCCCTGCGTGCGGCGACGCGCGTGCTCCCCAAGGCGCCCAAGGGCGCCGGCGAGGTCGTGGGAATCGGCGGGACGGCGGCGACGCTGGCGGCGATCCTGGCCGCGCGGCGGGACACCACGCGCATCCACGGGCTGCGCGCGGTACGAGACGAGGTGAAGGCGCTCTACCAGGAGCTCGTCGGCATGAGGCTCGCCAGACGGCGTCTGGTTCCCGGGCTGGATCCTGACCGCGCCGACATTCTGCCGGCCGGCCTGTTGATTCTCGACGTCGTTCTCGAAACGCTGGGCGCCCGAACCGTGCGCATCAGCCGTCACGGGCTGCGACGCGGTGTCGTCCTGGAAGCGCTGAGCCGCGGCCGCTGATTCAGAGCTCGTCCCAGTCCGACCTGGGCTTCGGAGTCGAACCTCAGACCTTCAACTTTTCTTCATCCCGTCCTGCATCGCCCGCGTTTCCGCCACGAGATTGCCCGCGCGGCGCAGCGAGTCGAACGTCCCCGCGTCGGTCCACCAGCCGGCGAGCACCTCGCACGTCAGCGTCCCGCGCCTCACATACGCGTTGTTCACGTCCGTGATTTCGAGTTCGCCGCGACCCGACGGCTTGAGGGTCTTGACGATCTTGTAGACGTCATTGTCGTACATGTAGATTCCGGTCACGGCATAGTTCGACTTCGGATTGCGGGGCTTCTCCTCGATACCGACCACCTTCTTCCCCTTGAGCTCCGGCACGCCGAAGCGCTCCGGATCGGTGACTTCCTTCAGGAAGATCTTCGCCCCCGACTTCTGCTTCATGAATCGCTGCAGGCCGTCCGCGAGCTCGCCACTGAAGATGTTGTCGCCGAGGATGACGCACACGCGGTCGTGCTCCACGAAGTGTTGCGTGAGGCCGAGCGCCTCCGCAATGCCCCCCTCCCCGTCCTGGTACGTGTAGTGCAGGTCGTGCAGCCCGAACTCGCGGCCGTTGCCGAGGAGCTTCAGGAAATCGCCCGCGAACGGCCCGCCGGTCACGATCATGATGTCGGTGATCCCCGCACGAACGAGCCTTTCGATCGGGTAGTAGATCATCGGCTTCTTGAAGATCGGCAGCAGGTGCTTGTTCGTTACGCGAGTGAGCGGATACAAACGCGTCCCCAAGCCGCCCGCAAGCACGACCCCTTTCACGCCCTTCATAACCACCTCCAGTCCCGATCCCAATCCCAATCCCGATCGAGCGCGCGTCACTGGATCCGGTCGTCCATCGGGCTGGACGGAGTCGCGTATTCTTTGCGACCAATGCGTCCGGCCTCGAAAGCCAGTCGGCCCGCTTCGCACGCGTGCTTCATCGCTCGCGCCATCGCGACAGGGTCCCTGGCCCCGGCGACGGCGGTGTTGA
>CAYXVY010000010.1:0-8661 GCA_964468745.1 uncultured Planctomycetales bacterium
CGCACTGGATCTCACCGCGCGAAAGGGCGGGCTTGAGGACGTTGGCCGCATCGATGGCGCCTTCCGCGCCGCCGGCGCCGACGAGCGTATGCAGTTCATCGATGAACAGGATGATGTTCTTGGCGCGGCGCACCTCGTTCATCACCGCCTTGATACGCTCCTCGAACTGGCCGCGGTACTTGGTGCCGGCCACCATGAGCGCGAGGTCGAGGACGACGATGCGCTTGTCCTTCAGGATCTCGGGGACCGTGCCGTTGATGATGTCCTGCGCGAGCCCCTCGACGATGGCGGTCTTGCCGACGCCCGCCTCGCCAAGCAGCACGGGGTTGTTCTTCGTGCGGCGCGACAGGATCTGCATGACGCGCTCGATCTCTCTCTTGCGGCCGATGACAGGGTCGAGCTTGCGCTCCTTCGCGAGATCGGTAAGATCGCGACCGAACGCGTCGAGCGCAGGGGTCTTCGACTTCGAGGTCTTGCCGGCGATCTTGTCCTCGGTTCCCGGCTCCTGCTGCATGTCCGCCCCGAGGACTTCGAGCACCATGTCGCGAACTTCGTCCAGCTTGAGCCCGAGATTCGTGAGCACCTGCGCCGCGATCCCCTCGTTTTCCTTGAGGAGGCCCAGGAGGAGGTGTTCGGTTCCGATGACGTCGTGGCCGAGCTGGCTGGCGGCTTCGCCGGCGAGCTCGATGACGCGCTTGGCGCGCGGGCTGAAGGGGAGCTGCCCGAGCGTGACGGTGGGGCTCGACGACGGCGTGATCAGCTTCTCGATCTCCTGCCGGATGCGCTTGAGATCGACATTGAGGTTTTTCAGGACCTTCGCGGCGACGCCGCCCCCTTCCTGGATGATGCCGAGGAGGATGTGCTCGGTCCCGATAAATTCACTGTTGAGCCGCTGCGCTTCCTGCCGGGCAAGGCTCATGACCTTGCGGGCACGCTCGGTGAATTTTTCGAACATCGGCCACCTCGATTGATGGAGTCTCCCCACCGTCCGACTGGACTCTATCAGCGGTGGGTCCCGTCGTCAATTCTAACGCCGGGACCTGCTAGACTCATCCGCTGGCCAGGATGAGCGAGATGCACAATCCGTTTCGGGACAATCGCAGGCCGCCGGCGACGCCGTTCCCCGTGCAGGCGTTCGTCATCGGCGCCGTGCTCGCCTTCGTGCTCATCACGATGGCGGTCATCAGCGCGTTCGGGCCCAAATCGCCGACCGTCGAGCCCGACGATCACGTCCTGCGCCGCGACCCTTCGACGGCCTCAGGCAAGGCGCTCCCCGAGGAGCAGCCGCTGCAGGCTGCGTCGGCCAAGGAGCTGGCCCGCGGCTTCGCAGACACGATCGACGTCGACGTAAGGCAGGAGCCCAAGCGACTGCTCGCTCTCGCGGAGGCGGTCAAGGCCGCGACTTCCACGACTGCCGCAAGACCGCTCGACGCGCTGAAGAACCCCGCGCCGCTGCGAGGCGAATCCCTGCGGGCGACAGGGCATCTCGTCCATATCTCCCGGGAGAAGATCGACGGGGCCGACTTCTGGTGGGGCGTCGTGATGGCGGACCGCGTGATCCTCCACTTCTACATGGCCGACGATCCGATCGGCACGGTCGAGACATACACGTACGGCGGCGAGACGTTCACGCGGAGCAGGGTCGAGATCGAAGGCGTCTTTCTGCGCCTCTACCGCTACGAGGGAAAAGGTGCGGGCCCGATCCAGACGGCACCCGTTCTGTTCGCGAAGACGTTGCGCGTGCTGCCGAAGCCGCCCGAGAACCGGTCGATGCATCCTCTCGCGATCGTGTTTGCGGCGTTCGGGTGCGTGCTCACGTTGATCCTGATCACGGCGTGGATTCGCTCGCGCAAGCACGCCGCTGCGTCCCTTCGCCAGCAGATGCTCGCGATCAGAACGCCCGTCGTGCCCCCGTCCGAGCGTGAGGACATCCTCGGCGATGAGGTCAAAGGCCCGCCGGCGTGATCACTTCTTCAGGAAGTCGATGACCCGGTCGAGGTCCTTCGCCAGCGCCTCGTCCGTGACCTCCTCGTTCGAGTACAGCACTTCGAGCACGAATTCGCCGACGACCGCGGTAACGTCGGCCACCGTGACCTCCTGGCCGTGGAAGGCGACGAGCTTTCGGGCACGGCTGTTCTTCACGTCCCCTTTCAGCTTGAGCGGCGCGTAGTCCGCCTTCACGATGCGAATGTCCCCCTCCTTCATGCGGGCATCCTTCGCACGCATGAGTTCGTCGAAGAGGCCCAAAAACGACTCGGCGGCCGCCGCGGTTTCCATCTGCACGATGAGGATTCCGACGAGCTTGCTGCCGGAAAGATCCTTCGGCTGCAGCATCAGCATCTCGCCCCCGACGAGCGCCTTCACCGCGACGGAGACTTTGTCCTTGTCCACAAAGTCGCCGAACGAGGCGCGCAACTCGTGCTCTCCCATCCGGATTTTCTGAGGGACCCAACCCTCGCGCTCCTTGCCAACCTCCTCCCACAGCGCTTTCAATTCGCGCGCCGCAGCCTTCTTGCGCGGGGCGTAGTACGTCTCCGGATGGAGGAAGACGTCCTTGTCGACGGGAGGAGTCTTGAACACATCTTCGACGTACGTCTTGCGCTCGCCGGCCGCCAGGGCGTCGAAGAATTTCCGCCCGTCGATGTACGAAAACTGGAGATTGAGCGTGAGCATCTGCGAGAGCACCTTCTCGCCCTCGCTCAGGCCCGGCGGCGTCGAGGTCATGAACGCCTCGAACTCCGTGAAAAGCTCGCCGCGCTTCTCCGACGCGAGGATGGCGCGCGTGACATGCTGCGCGTGCCCCTCGAGGACGGCCCCCCAGACGATGAGCTGTTCCAGGGTCTTCGCGTCCGCAATGCGGTCCATCGCCTTGAAGCGCTCCTGGTCCAGCGCATGCACCAGCTCGTGGATGGCGACGACACGCAAGTAGTCCGCCGAGTTGATGCGCGGCTGCTCGTAGAGTCTGGCCAGCTTGATGAAGTTGTCCGGCACCACGTGCACGCGGTGCCCTTCGGGTTCGTACTTGCCCAGCAGCGACCCTGCCAGCATCTCGGCGAGGCCTGCCGCCTGCGTCTTGTGGCCGTCCTCGCCGGCATCAGGGAATTGCATCCGGACCTGCGGCTCCAATTCGCGTGCGAGCACCTTGCGCACCTCGGCGGCGCTGCTGAGCATCAGCTTCGGCTCCGTCTTGAACGCCGCTCCCCCCGCCTTCTCGACGAGCGGCTTCACGTCCTTGATGATCGCGGCGAGCGTCTCGTCGGTGATCGTGAATTCCTGCGGCGCCTGCAGGCCGAGCGCGAACAGGATGAGGGCGGCCATTTGCATGGTGCAGCTCCTAATTTTGGCGCGACCAGATTATCAAACGGAGTCGCGCGTACGCCGCTACTTCTTCCGGTCGGGATCGATGAGGGGCGCCGGAAGCGTCCGCGCCCCCTGCATGATCGTGGGACGGATGAAGAAGAGGATCTCCTGCGTCACGTCGTCCTCTTCGTACCGCCCGAACAGCCAGCCGATGATCGGAATGTCGGAAAGGATCGGGATGCCGCGGCGCTTGCGCGATTTCTCCTTTCGCGTCAGCCCGCCCATGACGACCTCGTCCCCATCGTGCACCGTCACGCGCGTCTCGATCCTGCGCGTGCTGAAAGCGGGGGCCGACGCCGTCGCCCCTCCCACCGTCGGGCCCGTCACGAAAGCGAGCACCGCGGTGACGTCGACCGACAATTCGAGCTGGACGTTTGACGCACCCACGATGTGCGGCTTGACAACCATCTTCACGCCCGTGTCGATGTAATCGACGGTCGTCGTCGACCCCGCGGGGTTGAGCACGGCCTTGAAGTACGGGATCTTCTCGCCCGCGCTCACCGTCGCGCTGTCGCCGCTTTCGACCACAACGCGCGGGTTCGACAGGATCTCCGCCTTTCCGTTGTCGACGAACATCTGCACGATTCCGCCGATCGTCCCCTGCGATGAGCTCGTGCGATTGAACCGGAAGACGGAGCCCTGGAACGGGCCGCCCGTGAGCACTTCCGTGGGATTGAAGCGCGTGCGGATGTCGCGCAGGAACGCGCCGGAGTCGGCGTTGTTGATCCACGAGGTGGCCGCCGACGCAAGGTCCCCTTCGATGCCGAACTGCAGATCGTGATCCCAGCGCAGTTCGACGACGCGCGCTTCGATGATGATCTGGGGGTCGGGGATGTCGAGCGACTTGAGCACCCTCTCGACGAAGCCGATGGTGTCCTTCTTGTCGCAGACGATGAGCAGATGCAGGTTCTCGGTCTCCGACGCATACCCGTCGGGCGAAAGGATGCGCGAGCGCGGTCCGCCGGTCGTCACCGCGGGCGCCGGCTGTCCCGGGATCTGGAGGTCCTTACCTTCGAGGAGCGCCTTCAGGATCTTTCCGCGCTCATGACCGACGCGATAGAAGATCGTGACGAAGCCGTCCTTCTCGTACCGGTACTTCTCGTAGAGGATGTCCTCTTGCGACGGCGGCGGCGGGTCCTGTTTGGGCGCGGACGGAGCCTGCTCCTGAGCGTGGAGATGAAGACATCCCCAAGCCATGAGGATCGCCACAAGACAAGCCGAAGATCGCGGGCGCGTCATTTGGGCAGCGCGTCGATCACCCTCTGCGTGACGTCGGGCGGAGTTCCCTCGAATTTGACGGACCCCTTCTCGACCACGACATCATACTTACTATCTTCGGCCACTTTCTTCACGGCCTTGTAAAACTTGTCGTTCGCCTTTCCGAGCAAGACCCAGTACTCGGCGTCGTCGCGCGTCAATCCGCGCTTCTTGATGTCCTGGTACTCGGGAATCGCTTCGAACACCTTCAGCGCGACGAGTTCCGCGGGGCTTTTCGCGCCGTCGCATTTTCCGTAGTAGACGTCGCCCAAGCTGGCGACGGCGAACGCAGGCGTCGCCGCCAGCAACACTACCATGAGAGCGCGTCCCGCCATCCAATCCGTCCCCTTCACGTGCTAACTATACGTCCGGGCTTCCCCACCCGGTTGACGATTCATAGACACCGGACGGACTCCAAGCTCACGGGTCAAGAGTGCGCCCGATTTCGATTCAGGGATGCGACGCAAGGGAACTCGGCGCGTTAGAAGCCGCCGTCGCGCCGCGGACCGCGCGGGGGTCCGCCTGGGCCGGGCCCGCCCCCCGGCCCGCGATCTCCGCCGCGCGGAGGACGCGAATCGCGGAAGCGCTGCTCGCCTCCCGGCCCGCCGGGCCCCCCTGGGCCACCGGGCCCGCCGGCCGGCGCGCCTGCCGCAACCGTGACACCCGGCAACGGCCCCAACGGCGGCAGCCCCTTGTCCTTTCTCGCCTGTTTCAGCGAGAAGCGGTTGCGGCCCTGCGGATCGATGTTGATGAGCTTCACTTCGACGTCCATGCCGACCTGCAGGTAATCCGCCACGTTCTGCACGAACGCATCGGTCACCTCGGTGACGTGCACGAGCCCGTCTTGACCCTTGCCCTCGATTTCGCAGAACGCGCCGAAGTCCTTCAGCGAAACGACCTTCGCGCGATAGATCGTGCCGACCTTCAATTCCTCCGTGAGCGCCTCGATCATGCCCTTCGCGGCTTCGAGCGCCGTCTTGTTCCGCGACGCGATCAGCACGCTGCCGTCGTCCTCGATCTCGATCGTCGCGCCCGTGCTCTCCTCCATCCCGCGAATGGTCTTGCCTCCCGGTCCGATGATGAGGCCGATCTTCTCGGGATCGATCATGATCTTCACGATACGCGGCGCGTACTGGGACATCTCGGCGCGCGGCTGGGCGAGCGCCTCGCGCATCTTGCCGAGCACGAACATCCGTCCTTCTTTCGCCTGCGCGAGCGCCTCGCGGACGATGTCGAGCGGGATCCCGCCCGCCTTGAGATCCATCTGAAGAGCCGTGATCCCCTTCTCCGTGCCGGCGACCTTGAAGTCCATGTCGCCGTACGCGTCCTCGCTGCCGAGGATGTCGGTCACGATCGAGTATCGGCTTCCCTCGCGAACGAGGCCCATCGCCACACCGGCCACCGGCGCTTTGATCGGCACACCGGCGTCCATCATCGCCAGGCATCCGCCGCAGACCGTCGCCATCGAGGACGAGCCGTTCGACTCGAGGATGTCCGAGATGATCCGCATGGTGTACGGGAAGTCGTTCTTGTCCGGGAAGATCGGTTCGAGCGCGCGCTCGGCGAGATCGCCGTGGCCGATTTCGCGACGGCCCGGCCCGCGGTTCGGCTTCGTTTCGCCGACCGAGTACGACGGGAAGTTGTAGTGCAGGTAGAAGCGCTTCGAGTACTCCTCGGCCAGGCCGTCGACGATCTGCTCGTCGTCGCCCGTTCCGAGCGTGGCGGTACAGAGGGCCTGCGTCTCGCCGCGCGTGAAGAGCGAACTGCCGTGTGCCCGCGGCAGGAGGCCGAGTTGCACGTCGATCGACCGGATGTCCTTCGCGCCACGACCGTCGGCCCGCTTGCCTTGGAGGATGAACTCACGAACCACGCGCGCCTGCATGACCTCCCAGGCGGCCTTCACCTCGGCGACCACGGGGTGGCCGGGCTTCGTGCGCTTGTATTCGTCCTGCGGGCAGAATTCTTCGATCGCCTTCTTGACGACTTCTCCGATCGCGTCTGCGCGCTGCATCTTGCCCTTCGTGAAGAACACCTTCTTCAGCTCGGGCTCGTACTTCTTCGCGACCTTGTCAATGAGCTCCGGCGACACCGTGAGCATGTCGTACTCGATCTTCGGCTTGCCGATGAGCTTCTGAAGCTCCATCTGCATCTCGTTGAGCTGCTTGAGCAGGGGCTCGGCGAAGGCCAACGCCTGCACGAACTGATCCTCGGTGAGCTCGTGAGCGCCGGCTTCCACCATGATGATGCCGTCGCGCGTGCCCGAGACGAGAAGGTTCAGCTCGCTGGTCTTCAATTCCTCTTCGGTCGGGTTGAAGATGAACTGCCCGCCGGCCATGCCGATGCGGCAGCTGCTCACGGGCCCGTTGTACGGGATGTCGGAGACGAGCAGCGCGGCGCTCGCGGCGTTCCCGCCGCAGATCGCCGGATCATTCTGTCCGTCCGCCGAAAGGACGGTGCACGAAATTACGATGTCGTTGTCGAGGCCGTCGGGGATGAGCGGGCGGATGGGGCGATCGATCTCGCGACAGCTCAGCGTTTCTTTGGTGCTCGGGCGTCCCTCGCGCTTGATGAACCCGCCGGGAAATTTGCCCCCGGCGGCGAGGCGCTCGCGGTAGTCCACCGTGAGCGGGATCATCTCGTACGCGAGCCCGCGGGGCGGCCCCGCGACAACCGCGGCCATGGTTATCGAGTCGCCGATCTGAACCTGTACGCAGCCGCTGGCCTGCTTGGCCATCCAGCCGCCGGAGAACACGATCTTGCGACCGAGAATCTCCCTTTCGACGCGTTGCGTCTGTGTCACGAAACCCTCCTGAGAATGGAAAACTGGCGTCGCAAGAGGGTTGTCCGGTCTGAGACGAAAGGCAGCAGCCCCTGCCCCGCAAGGACTATCGTCTTTCGTCTGATTCTCGCCGGAACAACCCCATCGGAACGCGGAAAATAAAAAATCCAGATTCGACGAACGGGCGTACAACCGCCTGTCGCGTCGAACCTGGATGATGCGGACTCAACTGGATTACTTGCGGATGCCGAGCCGCTTGATGAGCGACTGGTACCGGTCCTTGTCGGTCTTGAGCAGGTACTTCAGCAGCCGGGCGCGCTGCCCGACCATCATGAGAAGCCCGCGGCGCGACGTGAAGTCCTTCTTATGGACCTTCAGGTGCTCCGTCATCGTGGTGATGCGTTCCGTGATCAGCGCAACCTGCACCTCCGGCGAGCCGGTATCCGCGTCGTGCGTCTTGTAATCGCCGACCACGGCTTTCTTGCGCTCCTGCGTTACGGCCATCACTGCATCTCCTTTGACCGCGACTGTCTCCGGAGGGTGGATAATTCTTTGCCCCCGTCCCCAAGTCTCCGGATGTGCGCGGGTATGAATCGAGACGTGAATATAGCGGTCGAGCTCGACGATTGCAAGCGGGATGTCTCGCGTGTCCGCCAATCCCGCGTCGCTACGGCAAAATCTCCTCGTGCGGCGATTCGAGCGGCGAGATGAAGCGCTGGTCCGGCGGCGTCTTCGTAATTTTTAGCGTGTCCTCCACGACCTTCAGCAGTTGGTCCTTCGAAAAGGGCTTCGCAAGGAATCCATACAGGCCGTAGAAGAAGTCCTTGGGCGTGTGCATGATGATCGCTTTCGCGGTCAGCATGATGATCGGCAGATCCTTCGTCTTCGGATCCTTCTTCAGCTTCTCGCACACCGCGTAGCCGTCCATCCCCGGCATCATGATGTCCAGCAGGATGAGATCGACAGTCCCGTCCTGGGCGAGCTTGAGGCCCGCCTCGCCATCGACGGCCGCCTTGACTTTGTACCCTTCGTTTTCCAGGAAGTACTTGATGATGTCGAGGATGCGCTTCGTGTCATCGATCGCGAGGATTGTATGCGCCATCAGGATTTCCTTTCGAGCCACCAGGCGAGGATCATGAACAGGAGCGCGAGCACGGCGGGCCACCGCGAGACATCGCGAGACCGGCGCTCGACGGGAGGCGTCGGCAGGCGCGACGGATCGAATGGTCTCGATGCACCGGAAAGATCGGAGCTATCACTGTCCA
>CAYXVY010000011.1:0-5022 GCA_964468745.1 uncultured Planctomycetales bacterium
GCTCAATCAGGGGAATGTGTCGCTCGAATCGATCCAGCAACACCTCAACAAGTGGATCCCGCGCGCCCTCGAGATGTTCGGCGACGAGCGCGGCGGCAAGACGAACGTCGAGCTCGGCCTCAAGAGCATGAACAACGAGGAGGCGGCGAAGAAATACTACGCGGAGGTGCAGACGGACGTGATCGAGGTGCTGAACGCAACCCTCGTCAAGACGCGCCTCCCGGAGGCGACCGCGAGTGACATTGCGCGCATCCGGGCGGGCGAGACGAAGGGCGGCTTGCGCAAGGAGGACCTCTTCTACGCGCCGAGTCCCGCGTTCTTCCGTCGCCGCGGTATCCACGCCTTCAAGATGATCGGCGCCGAGGGGGAGACGTTCGACGCCATCGATCCCTTCCTGCGCAAGCTGCGCCGCGTGCTGCCGCCGGCCTACATCAGTGGGCGCGACTTTAGCACGTACACGACGAATCTGCGCCAGGCGCTCGAGGGGACGAAGGTGACCGAAAAGGACCTACCGTTTTTTGGTTAGCAGGCCACGCTCGACCAGGTCGTCGATGATCCGTCGCGCCCCGGCCTCCGGCTCCTCCCGATCGCTGCGGATGTGCACGTCCGGCCTCTCCGGCGGCTCGTACGTCGTTTGAACGCCCGGCAGCGTCGCAATCGACCCCGCGAGCGCCTTGCGGTAAAGGCCCTTCGGATCGCGCGCCACGCAGGCCTCGAGCGGGCAGTCGACGAAGACCTCGACGAATCTCGGGATGAGCCTTCGCGCCTCGTCTCGATAGGCGCGTCGATTCGCGGTCGCGTCGAAGACGACCGGCACGCCGTGGGCGACGAACATCGCGCCGACGTGCGCCATTCCGCTATAGAACGCCGTTCGCCCTTCCCCGGAGTAATCGACTGAGAAGTGCTTTCGAAGCGCGTCCGACTCGAGCACGACCGGATCGATCCGTCGAGCTCGCAAGAGCTTCACGAGCGCGCTGGCGATGGTCGATTTCCCGGACGCGGGCGGACCGGTCAGCCAGATCGCGAACATAGCACACTCCGCAATCCGCGTTGATGCGCGCGGGGTCGAACACATCCGAATCGAGCACCCGCTCCATGAGCGTGAAGAGCCGTTCGCGCACGATCGTGGGGAGCTTGGGATACCACACGGGACTGGCCATCACGAGCGCCCGCATGACAAGGAACGGCGCCGCGACCTCGCACACGCCCGCATCGCCACTCAACCGCATGTAGCGCTCCCAGAACCGATCGAACAGCGTCTTGAGAGCGCCCTCGACCCGTCCGCTCCGCTGCAGCGAGAAAAACGCGTAGTTCATCGTCATGCACGTCAGGTCGTCCGCCGGCTCGCCCCACTCCCCGCGCGACCGGTCGAGCACAGTGAAGTCCGTCCCTTCGCGAAAGAGGACGTTCCACGGATGGAAGTCTCCATGCACCTGCCGCAGCCGGTCCGCACGTTCCTTCACCTTCCAGCGCCAGGAGACGCAGCGTTGCTCGACCGCCTCGAGGCGTACCGCATACGACGACGGATAGCTGTCCGCCAGCCCCATGATGCATTCGCCGTGCCCCAGCAGCTCCCGCACACGCCTCGCGTAGAGTCCCGGGGCCGTGCCGCGGCGACGGTGAATTTCGACGAGGTAGTCGCACAGGGCGTCCGCGCGCGCGACGTCCCGATCGGAGAGATCGTCGGTGCGCCGGATGCGGTCGATGTCGGCAACGTATTCGCGCCCCTCGACGAATTCCATCAGCACGAAGAACTCGCCGGTGGAGCCGAGGCTCACGAGCCGCCCCCCTTCGTCGAACGCCCCAACGTCGAGTGCCGGCACGTGCCGCGGCAGGTTCTTGTACGACTCGTAGCTCCAGAGCTGCGCCGCGGCGCGATCGGATCGATGCTCGTGACCGAACGGACCCGGCCGTATCGTCTCGAGCACGGCGGACCGCGGCTTGCCATCGACCTGAAAGCGAAGCGCAAGCGGAATCCCGTAACCGAATTCCTTCAGGGACGAGGGTGTTCCCGCCAGCGGCAGGACCTCCAGAGCCTCGATCGGCCTGCCAAGCACCTGCACGAGATAGTCGCGAACACGCTGCGGATCCAGTTCCACCGGGTCCGTATCGCAACTGCGATGCCATGCCCCGTGGGGCGCCAATCCCCACCGCCGAGCGGACTTTCCCGCAAATCCGGCGTTTTTCCGCGAGACCGGCACTGGCATCCGGCTTGCGGTACATACGGTGTGGCGATCTCCAAACGCGGTTTCCCCATCGCGGGCGTACGGGTCTCCATCGACCCGAGCTGGCTGATCATCGCCTCGCTCATGGTGATCTCGATTTCGACCATGCTGCGCGTGCGCCACCCCGCCGCCCCACCGGCGCGAATCTGGTCCGTGACGACGGCGGCCTCGGCGCTCTTTTTCCTCTCGATCCTCTCGCACGAGCTTGCGCATGCAATCGTGGCAAAGGCGCGCGGCGTCGGCGTGGACGGCATCACGCTCTTCATATTCGGCGGCGTTACGCGCATGAAGGGCGAGCCGAAGTCGGCCTTCGACGAACTCCTGATTGCCGCCGTGGGGCCGCTATCCAGCGCACTTCTCGGCTTCTCCTTCATCGCCGCCGCCGTCCCATTTCCCAATGACTCGCTCGCCGGACGTGCTCTCCTCTGGCTGGGTCAGGCGAATGTGGCATTGGCCATCTTCAATCTTCTGCCCGGGTTCCCGCTCGACGGCGGCCGCGTCGCCCGCGCATTCCTCTGGAGCATCACCGGTGACCTCCCCAAAGCCACACAGATGGCGACGGCCGTGGGCGTGATCGTGGCGATCGGACTCATCCTCGCCGGCGGCATCATCATCGCGCAGGGCGCCATCCTCGACGGCATCTGGCTTCTGTTCATCGGGTGGTTCATGCTGTCGGCAGGCCGCAACAGCCGTCGCGACACGGAGATGCGCGAACGCCTGGGCCGGCTGCGCGTCCAGGACGCGATGCACGACGACGTCGACTCCATCGAAGCCGCTGAGACTGTCGCAACGTTCGTCGATGACCACGTCCTGCGCTCGGGACGTCGCGCGCTGGTCGTCGTGGAGAGCGGCCTGCCCGTCGGGCTGGTCACGCTCAGCGACGTGCAGCGCGTCCCGCGAGGGCAGTGGCCGGCGACGGCCGTGCGGCACGCCATGACGCATATCGCCGACGTTGTCACGGTGGGGCCGGCGGAATCTCTGCTGGCCGCGCTGGAAAAGATGGACGACGCAAACGTCAACCAACTCCCCATCATCGGGGCAGGAAAGCTCCTGGGGGTCCTCACGCGCGAGGCCGTCATTCACATGTTGGCGGTCCACCTAGAGGTGGGGGCTGCGGAATCTCCCCCGCCCTCGCGTGAAATCCCGCAGCCTCGCCAGCCCAGCGGCTCTGCTCGTTAGTGGCATCAGCCTTGCTGTAGATCAGGCATGTTTAGCAAAATACTGATCCCCGTGGACGAGACGGAAGTCTCGGCCACCGTGCTGACGCGCTGCAGCCGGCTCCTGGAGATTCCGGGGGTGCACGTCAAGCTAATCACGGTTGCTCCCGTGACCCCCGCGCAGGCCGCGGACCCGCGCTATCGGAACGACAGCCTCTTCGACCCCCTGCGCGCGATGCTGGACGTGCTGCGCGACCAGCTCCTGCGTCGCATCATCCCTGCGAAAGCCGAGGTCCTGTTCGGTGAGCCCGCGACGGAAATCCTCCGCGAGGTCGCACGGGGCGAGTTCGATCTCATCGCCATGAATTCGCACGGCCGCGCCGGCCTGAGCCGCGTGCTTTTCGGCAGCGTGGCGCAGAAGGTGCTGCAGGCGTCGCCGGTACCGCTGCTCCTGTTCCGTCCCCTGCTGCGGCCCGATGGCACGACATCTCCTGTCGATCCCCCGAGGGCGGCGCCATTCCAGCGCATCCTGGTGCCGCTCGACGGCTCCGAAAACGCGGAGGAGATCTTCGCCGTCGCGGAAACGCTGGCGCGCGTGACACGTGCGACGCTGGTGTTCTTCACGGCGATCCCGGGAGGCCCCGAGGAGGCGACAGCGCGAGGCCTCGCGATGGAGTACCTGTCGCGCCGGGCAGCGGCCTTCGGCCTCGTGGGACTGAAGACCGAAGCGATCGTGCGGCCGGGCGCAGCGGCGGAGGAAATCCTCGCCCTTGCGCGAGATCGCGAGATCGACGCCATCGCCATGTGCACGCACGGCCACAGCGGCGCCGGGACCGCGGCGTACGGCAGCAATGCCGAACGAATCCTGTCGCGCGCGCATGTGCCCCTCATCGTCCTCAGGAATCGCCGCTACCGTGCGGCCATGACGCGCAACGCATCACAGGAGGTGAATTCATGAAGGACTGGACCAAGGCGGTCGCCGGCGACGTCATGAGTTCGCCCATCATCACGATCAAGAATGACATGCCGCTCGACGAAGCGGCCGTCGAGCTCAGCGAAAACCGCATCAGCGGCGCCCTTGTCGTCGATTACGGCGAGAAGCCGATCGGCGTCGTGTCGCTCTTCGACATCGTGAGCTACCTCTCGGGTCTCGCGAAGCCCGATCAGGTACACGGCGGCTTCTACCGCTATGAATACCCCCGCTTCCACGAAGGCGGCGAAGGGTGGGAAAGCGGCTGGGAGGAAGTGCCGGAAAGCGCCGTCAAGATTCCGGTCGCCGAAATTATGACGCCGGAGATCATCAGCGTCGACGAGGAGATGCCGCTTCCGCAGGTCGTGAAGACGATGGCGACGAAGCACATCCACCGCGTCTTCGTGACGCGCGACGGCAAGCCGGTGGGCGTCATCTCGACGATGGACGTGTTCAATTCCCTCGCGGGGCGTCCGCGCAAAAAGGCCGCCCGCGTGGCGCCCAGGAGATAGCACCATGGCGATCCCCATCACGATCTCGCAACGCAGCGTCAAACTGAGTGCCGACCTGAATGCTGACATCCGCGAGCGGGCGGAGAACCTGTCGCAATTCCACAACGGCATCGTTTCCTGCCACGTCACCGTGGAGGGCCCCGGAGGGCATCACGGCA
>CAYXVY010000012.1:0-12238 GCA_964468745.1 uncultured Planctomycetales bacterium
TCAACGCCTACCGGACGCTGCACGCCGATGTCGTGAAGCTGTTTCCGGGCGATCCCCGGAAGGTGTCGAGCTTCTTCTATCGCGCTTCGCGTCCGGCGAAGCCGGGAGAGGAGGTTCGCTCCCCCTTGTCGACGCAGCCGCCCAGCGCGGCCGCCTCGGCGTAGCTCGTGAAGTAAGCGTCGCGGCCCCGGGCCTCCGAGAGGGGGTCCGGGGCCTGTGACGCCCAAGCCCCTCCAGTGGCGGGGCGAAGGCACACGGCGGCGTCTCAGACCGCCCCGCCGTGTCCTCGCGCGACACACCCGCATGTCACACTGCGCCCAATACGGCTCCGTGTGAGGTCCGGCGTCATCCCTGGATGGACGCCCACCAGAGGAAGGCGTGGATGCCCGTCGTGAGCAGCGTAAACGCCGCCATGACGAACGCGCCGACGCGGCAGGCGCCGAGCACGCCGGGCGGCGGAATGTTGATCGCCTCGGTGCGCCCGGCCTGCTGTTCGGCACAGCAGAGACGCACCTCCAGTTCGTACACCCGACGGCAGGCACCCGCCACCAGGAGAAAGAAGGCACCCGACGTGAGCTGCGCGGCGACGCTCAGGACAAAATACGCGAGGTTCATGCTACGGGTCCTCCGACGGCAGTCAGACTGTTGCCGGCCGCATTCGTCTCCGCGATTCTGTATTCGATGCGTCTTCTGTCGTACGCTGCGCCCTCGCATGGGGACCTTCACGCGAACGGGCGAGTTCCGCGATCGCGCACGCTTCCTCGAGGCGCTGCGCGGAAAGCTCGCGAGACGGCGCGCTGCGCGGCTTCGACGTGTGGTGGGAGGATGGCGAACCGACGCGGGCGACCCTGTCGGGGGGGGTAAGCCATTTGAACGGGCTTGGGAAGGCAGGGCAGCGGGCGGGGCCGCGGGAGATGCATGCCGGAGTCGCTGCAAATCCGATCCGTTAAGGATGTGATCGGGCAGAGAAAGGGACTTCCGACGGACCCGGGGCTGATAGCGGACGTTACGTAACTTTTACGCCCCGCGAGCGTAGTTTAGAATTCCGACGACTGGAATCGCATTCAGGGAATCACGGAGGAGTTACTTGACCTTCGGCATGGCGAACGCGGTCAGCTTCCCGTCCACGGCGACGACGATCCCCGCGAGGTCCTTGACCTCGACGTCGTGCGCGAAGTCGAACATCGCCACTGCGGTGCCGCTCTGTCCGTTCGTTGAGGCGACAGGGAGCACGCCCTTGTCCGGGCCCTCGCGCAGCGGTATAGCCCGTCCGCTCTTCGCGAGGAGCCAGGCGCAGAAGCGGCCTGCATCGATGCCCTTGTCCGCCGCGAGCACCGGAATGGAGAACTGCACGTCGTACGACTTCTTGTACTCGGCGAAGCAGACGGAGCCGCCGCCGGAGGTGTTCTCGATGGCAACGTCTCCCACTGTCGTCGGGCCTGAGACGGGATCCCCGGGCCCCTCGGCGCGCGGTGGCGGGTCTTGCGCGGCGCTGCAGATGCCAGAGCAGAGGATCGCCGTCATCACGCTCAGTTTGAACGCGGCCATGTTCGGACCTCCTTGAAGTGTCGCCGGGTCCCCATGCACAACCTATGGATGGCGGACGTCCGCCGTTTGCAGTGAATCGCGCAAGCTCCGCTGCGATCGGGGTCAGCGTTTCCGGGCGTGGAGCCGCTCTGCCGTCTCGATATCGGCCGCGGCTTCCTCAGTCGTCTGAATACTAAACTGCGCCGGGCGAGCGCGCGTGCAACGTAATGCAATCGGCGCTACTCGGGCTGCTTCGCCAGCCACTCCGCGATCTTTCTCGAGAGCACGGGGCTCGGACCCAGCGCCTTTTCGAAATCGCCTCCGCCGGCGCGCCATGAGAAAAACTCCGTCACGAACTGCCCGTATTTCTCGCGCACGTCGGCGTTCTCGAGCGCGTACATCGCCAGCACGGCCCCTGCGAGGTACGCCTGCACCTCGTCCTTCGCCTTGGCGAACGCCAGCTTGTTGAGCTTGCCCAGCACGTCCTCGCCGCTCGTGATCCGGTCGAGCTCCTTCTTGCGCTCCGGATCGACGTACTTCTGCTTCAGCTTCCTCCAGAAGTCCCCGTCGATCGGCCGCTCGGGCGAGACGTAGTAGCAGTACGCCGGAAACGCCTCCATCATCCAGCCGTACGGCGTGTTCGGCATCGCGCCGCGCCCCTTGAACGCGAGCGCGAAGAACGCGTGCGACGTCTCGTGCTGCGCGATGCCCGCGATCCCCTCGAACGACTTCTCGCGACAGTTCGGTCCGTTGACGAGCACGAACGGCTTCGTGGGATAAAAACAGATGCCGAACGGCGAACCTTCCGACGTCATCTGCGCCATCAGCGTCGAGTAATTCTCCTCGGCGGCCGGGATCCACAGGTTGACCGGCCACGCCGGCTCCGCGTAGCCGTCGATCCGGCAGAACCGCGCCCGCAGCCACGCGATGAACCAGTCGACGCGACGCCCCACGTCCGCCACCTGCGCCATGGGCAGGTCGCTCTTCACGGTGACGTGCGTGAACTTCAGCTCGCGCGCGTTGTCCCACTTCGCGTGCGCCTTGTCGCTCGCGGGCTCCTCGACCCACCGCGACTCATCCGGTACGCAGCCGGCCTTCGGCGCCTTCGCCATCGACTCCGCGATCCAGCCCCACTCAGTCTTCGCGAGTCCCTGCTTGCGCAGATCCGCCTCCCGCAGGTGCCGCCCCTCGAAGTACAGCAGCACCTTGCCGGCCTTGTCGCACGACGCGTCGAGGCCAAGCGCGCGGAACGCCTCCATGCCGGCAGTGACCGGTCGCTTCCGATCCAGCTCCGACTGCGCGAACGCGCCGAGGAGCGCCGCCTGCTTTGCGAGAAACTTTCGTCCTTCGACGCCGAGTTCGCCACCGTCCGCCAGGTACGGCTTGAGCGACGCGCGATTCGGGATACAGCGGTCGAGCTCGCGCGCGACCGCCGCCTTCTCCCCGTCGGGCGCCGTCTTCAGAAACTTCAAGGCATCTTCGATAACCTTGTCGTGCGGCGTCTGAAGGAGCAACGCCGCGAGCAGCAGGAGCATCTAAACTACACTACATGAGAACTCGACCCTTCGGTGCAACGGGCACCGCGGTCGCCGTAGTCGGCCAAGGAACGTGGGAGATAGAGCGCGACCGCGCGGCGTCGGTGCGCGCGCTGCGTCGCGGCCTCGATCTCGGCATGACGCACATCGACACGGCCGAGATGTACGGCAGCGGCGCATGCGAGGAGATCGTCGCGGAGGCGATCGAGGGGAGGCGTCGCGACGTTTTCATCGTCTCGAAGGTGTTGCCACAGAACGCGAGCTTCGACGGGACGCTCGAGGCGTGTGGGCGCTCGCTCAAGCGGCTGCGCACCGACCATCTGGACGTCTACCTGCTCCATTGGCGCGCGGCGACGCCGCTCGCGGAGACCTTCCGCGCCTTCGACCGCCTGATGCGCGAGGGTAAGATCCTCCAATTCGGCGTCAGTAACTTCGATGTCGCCGATCTCGAGGAGGCATGGACCCTCGACACGCGCATCGCCTGCAACCAGGTGCTCTACCACGTGAAGGAACGCGCGATTGAACACGCCGTCATTCCGTGGTGCGAGAAGCACAACGTCGCCGTCGTTGCGTACAGCCCCTTCGGCGAAGGGGACTTCCCCGCGGACGACCCGGGACTCAAGCGCGTCGCCGCCGCCACGAACGCCACCGTTCGGCAAGTCGCGCTCGCCTTTCTCACGCGCCGCCCTTCGACCTTTACCATTCCGAAGGCATCGCGCATCGAGCACGTGGAGGAGAACGCAGGGGAGGTCCAGCTCACCGAGGAGCACGTCGCATGGATTGACCAGTCCCTGCCGAAAGGGCCGACGAAGCCGCTGCCGATGATCTGATGTGCGCAGAGTTGTGCGCTCGGGTCCGGCGTGGCGTCAAATTTGGCGGGGCATGCGCTTTGCTGTGTACACTCACTCACTAGAGGGAGACCGCATGGCTGCGGAGAAGCCCCCCGCAAAACTGTGGGTTCGGATCCTACGATCGATGGGAATCGGGATCGGCATCGCTTGCGCCCTGTTGATCCTCTTCGCCCTCTTCTTCGCCGATCGCATGATCTTCCTCCCGCAGACTCCGGACGCGTACTGGGAGACGACGCGAAAACCGGACTTTGAAGAGGTCGAGATGACCGCGGCCGACGGCATCAAAACCGTGTCGTGGTACCTGAAACGCGACGGCGCTCGCTGCACGATGATTTTCTTCCACGGCAACGCGGGCAATCTGGCGCATCGCGCGGATACCGCGCGCTCACTCGCGAAGCTCGGAGCCGACGTCCTGCTCGTCGGTTATCACGGCTACGGCAAGAGCGGGGGACGCGCGGGCGAAGCGGCCGTCTATGACGACGCGGACACGGCGTGGCGTTACCTCACGGAGCAACGTGGAGTGTCGCCGTCGAAGATCATCCTCTTCGGCGAGTCGCTCGGCGGCGCGCCGGCCCTGGAGCTCGCGTCGAAACGCGCCTGCGCCGGGGTCATCCTGCAGTCGCCCTTCTCGTCGATTCCCGACATGGCGCGCGTCGTCATTCCGTTCTTCCCCGGGCACTGGTTCGTCCGCACGAAAATGGACAACGTCGCGAAGATCGCGACGCTCACCGTCCCCAAACTCGTCATCGCGACCACGCGCGACGAAGTCGTGCCCTACAAGCAATCGAAACGCGTCTTCGAGGCTGCGACCGAGCCGAAGACGTTTGTCGAGTTCACCGACTGCGGTCACAACGATCTCTTCTGGGCACACAACACCGAATGGTCGAAGGCGATCGGGATGTACCTGGACCGGACGTTCCCCGCGTCCGACAAGTAAGAGGTTGGGTCCGCGTCGTACGCAGCATTGGCGTCGCGCTCGCGGTCTCGTTCCTCATCTGCCTCTGGCTCGGACAGTGCCACTCCGACCGGCTGATCTTCTACGCCAGCCGCGACGGGAATTGGCAAGCGTGGGATCGCAAGGACGCAAAGATCGAAGAGGTCTGGCTGACAACGTCCGACGGCGTCAAGACTCTGTCTTGGCATCTGCGGCAGGAAACGCCCCGCGCGACCGTTCTCTACTTCCACGGCAATGCGGGCAACATCGCGCACCGCACGAGCACGATGCTAAGCCTGGCGAAGCTCAACGTCGACGTCTTCATGGTCGGCTACCACGGCTACGGCAGGAGCGAAGGAAAGGCGAGCGAGGCAGCGGTGTATATCGACGCGGATGCGGCGTACGCGCACCTCACGGAAAAATGCGGCGTGCCCGCCTTTCGCGTCATCGTCTTCGGTGAGTCGCTCGGCGGCGCCCCAGCGATCGATCTTGCGTTGAAGAAGCCTTGCGGCGGACTCGTCATCCAGTCGGCCTTCTCCTCCATCCGCGACATGTCGCGCGTCGTGCTGCCCCACTTCCCCGCATACTGGTTTCTCAAGTCGAAGATGAACAATCTCGCGAAGATCCCCGGCGTAAACGTACCGAAGCTGTTCATCGCGGCGACGATGGACGAGATCATTCCCTGCGAGCAGACGCGCCGCCTCTTCGACGGCGCTGTCGAACCCAAGACGTGGCGACAATTCGAAGACTGCCGTCACAACGATCTCTTCTGGGCCCACAACCGAGCGTGGCTGGAGACGATCGGCGCGTTCCTCGACACGATCAAGTTCTAGCCGGTTCACGGGCGGCTCCCATCGCGAGGGCCGGCACCGCGGCGTGTATAGTAGGCACGTGCTCGCCATCGTCATCGCGTTGCTCCTCCAGGACGGCGGCTACCTGCTGCCGTGGGACGCCGGCAAGACCTACGAAATCGTTCAGGGCAACGACGGCACGGGAACGCATTTCAAGGCACGCCAGTACGCATTCGATTTCGGGCTTCCCGCCGGCACGCGCGTCCTCGCCACGCGCGCAGGCACCGTATGGGCCGTGCAGGACTACTCCGTGGGCGGCTATACGGTGGTCATCAGCCACGAGGACGGGACGCGTGCCGTTTACGCCCATCTCACGGTGAACAGCGGACTCGTGAAACAGGGGGACTCGGTGCTTCAGGGGCAGCCTCTCGCTCTCTCCGGCCGCTCGGGTCTCGATTCGAACGCGATCACGCACATGCACTTTCACGTGGCGAAGGAGTCCGCGAAATATCCGGAAGGCTTCGAGACGGTCCCTATCAAGTTCGACGATGTGAAGTCCGACGCCGGCGTCCCGAAGCAGGGCAAGAGCTATGGCTCGGGCAATTCGGATCCCTTCGCGGCGCTGGCGGAAGTCAACCGCCTGGCGTTCAGCATCGGACTCCTCATGGAATGCGGCGCGTTCGGTCCCGCCTATGCACGACTCGAACGCCTCACCGCGATGAAGGTCCGATTCTCCAGCCCCGTCATCGACGGCGCGAAGGCGACCATGGACTGGATCACCGAGTTCGGCCGCGCGAAGGCCAAGGAGATCGAGGCGCTCCCCATCGACGACGCGGTGCGAGAGGTGCTCCTGGCCCGGCGATCGTTTGAAGGAACTCCCGCGGCGAAGGCGTTCGAGTCCATTGCGCTCGAGAAGCGCGACGGATACGCGGCGGCGCAGGTGCGGGCGAACGCCGTCGTCCGGGCACAGGAGAGTTTTTATCGCGGATTGAAGGCGGAGCTCGACGGCGGAAAGTTCGAATCGAGCTACCGCGATGCGACCAGCGCCGCGCCGGATTCGGACTACGCGCGCTGGGCGCTGGCGCGTCTCCGGTAGCGTTCTACCGGGGTCCCAGCGGAACCGCGGGAGACCCGGTACCCGCCCGTCCCTGGGCGTAGCGGTTTCAAGACGCGACGACGACGTCCCGGCGACGAAGCCCTCCTCGCGACTCTACGTTGGATTTTCCGCGAGCCTGAACACCCGCCGCCGCCCCTCAACTCCCTTGAGCTCGTGCTCTCCAGCGTCGGTGAGCGCGAGGCCCGCTCCTTCCAGGAGTGTCGCGGCCGTCGCGGAGACGAAAACCTCGCCGGCGCCGGCGAGCGAGGCGATCCGGGACGCGACGTGGACGGCCATTCCCCGAAGATTGTCCGCGTGGCGCTCCACTTCCCCGACGTGCACGCCCGCCCGGACCTCCATGCCGTCGAGTCGCGCGGCGCTGCAGATCGCCGCCCCGCATCGCACCGCCCTCGCCGTGCCGTCGAACATAGCCAGGAATCCGTCGCCCGTCGTGGCGATCTCCAGGCCACGGTATTGGTCGAGCTCGCGGCGGACGCGATCGCTGTGCTGCGCGAGGACCTCCTTCCACCGGACGTCCCCGAGGCGGCCCGCCAGCGCCGTGGAACCGACGATGTCCGTGACGAGGAGCGTCGCGAGCACGCGTTCCTCGCCGGTGTTGGGCTTGGCCCAGCCCCGGACGCCGGTGAACATGATCATGACGCACGCCTCGTCGCCCACGACGAACGCATCGTGCCCCGGCGGAATGTTGAAGACGTCGCCGGGGCCGAAGATCCTGCGGGCGCCGTCGCTCATGTCGATCTGCATGCGTCCGGAGAGGACCACTCCCTGGTGATGGTGACGGCAGTCCGGCGTGCCGACGACCGGCTTCACGTGAAGGGACCAGATCCACCCCGGCTCGTAGACGTAGCGTCCAACGAAGACCTCGCCGAGGGTCACGATCTGGCCGGTGCAGTTGCTGACGTTGATTACGTCGTCCGGTTCGTCGAAACGCTTGGACATCAGTCCGGTCATGGGTCGTCCTCCGCTAAGGCCGGCGCCCATCTTACCGCGGGATGCGCGCACATTTCGACGTCAGGAAGCAGTCGTTTCCAACGGACGGGCATCCGCCTCCGGCAACGGAGCCTTCCTGCGCCACCAGCGCGATGATTCGGCCCCCAATAGGAAGGCGGAGCCACGCCGCAGCCCTGCGCAGGGGCGAGATGCGCGACGCCCTCCGATCCGCATGTCGCAAGCATGAGATTTTTGGCGGAGGCGGGTACACTGACGCCATGGACGACATCCGCTCGATCGTCGATCAAGCGCAGCAGGCCATCGCCACGGCGGACTGGCCCGCCGCGATCGCCAGTTTCTCGCGCGCGATCGATCTCGACCCCGAGCGCGCCGACGCCTACCACGTGAATCGCGGCCTCGCGTTCTCGCGGTCGGGCGATCTCGACAGCGCCATCGCAGATTACACACGAGCGATCGAGCTCAAGCCTACGCTCGCCGTCGCGTACTACAATCGCGCGGGCGTCCTCGCGCGGATGAACGAACGCCAGGCGGCGATCTCGGATTACACGAAGGCAGTCGAGTTCAACCCGCAGCATCACGCCGCGCTGCACAATCGCGGCCTCGCACGCTCGGAACGCGGCGAGCACGACGACGCCATCGCCGACTTCACGGCGGCGATCGAGCTCGATCCCGGTCGCGACCGCTATTACGCCAACCGCGGCAACGTCCACGCGGCGCGGAACAACACGCGCGAAGCGGTGGCCGACTGGACGCGCGCCATCGAACTCGGCCTCAAGGACGACCGGGTGCTCGTGCATCGCGGGAACGCGCGCGCCGCCCTCGGCGACCACGCGGGCTCGCTCGAGGATTTCACGAGTGCCCTCGAGATCAATGCCTCGAACGCGGATGCCTACGCCGGACGCGCCTCGGTGCGCATGATCGACGGCGACCCGCAGGGAGCGGTGGAGGATTTCACGCATGCCATCCAGCGCAACGCGAAGTCCTGGAAATTCTGGCACTACCGCGGCAACGTCCGCCTGAGCGCCCGCGACTATCCGGGCGCCGTGCACGATTACACGAAGGCCGTCGAACTGGGCGCCGGCATCTGCGAAGTCTACGCGAACCGTGGCGTGGCGCAGGCCGCGATGTGCGTGGCGGAAGGGACGCGCAACATGCAGACGCTCGCGTCGGCCACTCTGGATCTTCAGCGCGCCCTTGAGCTCGCGCCCGATGGATGGACCGAGCGCGCGACGACGGAGGCGTGGCTGAAGAGGATCCGCCCTTGAGCGGTTATGTCACGCTCGGCGTCCGCGATCTCGCTGCGAGTCGTCGATTCTGGTGTGACACGCTGGGGCTGGCTGTGGCCGGAGAGTGGCCGAACCAGGTGTCCTTGAACGCGGGGGCGTTCGAGGTGCTGCTCGATGCCACGGGCGAGTACCCGCCGGCGCGGCTCGAGGTTGGACTTCACGTCACGCGCGCGCAAATCGAGGCGATCGCGTCGCGGGCGAATCCGTTCCGTGGCCCGAAGGACTTCGGCGGACCCCTCGGCTGGGAAGCCGCCCTGCGCGACCCCGACGGATACGTCATCGTGCTGTACGAGGGAAAATGATGGTCGCCCTCTATCTTTCACTGCTTCTTCAGTTCAGTCCGCCTCCTCCCTATCACCTGCCGTGGCTCTACGGCGAGGAGCGCGAGTGCAATCAGGGGAACAACGGCTCGTTCTCGCACAACGGCGATTACGCGTACGCGTTCGATTTCCGGATGCCGCCGGGGACGAAGGTCCTCGCCGCGCGCGGCGGCAAGGTCACCGTCGTCAAGGAGAACGAAACCGAGGGGGGCGCGGATCCGAAACTGAAGGACAAGGCCAATCTCGTGCTGATCGATCACGGCGACGGCACCACCGCAAACTACGTACATCTCCAAAAGGACGGCGTCCTCGTCGAACTGGGAGCAACCATCGTGGCCGGTGACGTCATCGCACTCTCCGGCCAGACGGGATGGGCGACGGAGCCGCATCTGCATTTCCACGTCGCCAGGAGCGGGACACGTGTCGCGATCCCGGTCGCGTTCGCGGACGTCGCCGACGGCGGCGTGCCGAAGTCCAATGGCACGTATCGATCGCAGAATCCGACGGGGCTCGCCGATGACGTGCGCGCCCAGATCCGACTGCTCGACATGGAGGTACGCCTCGCGATCCGCTACGGCGCGTACACTCTCGCATGGCCTCGCCTGACGAAGCTCTCGGAGTACAGGTTGCGCGTCAGCTTTGAGCCGTCGGACTCCGCGAAGAGGAGGCTGGAGGACCTTGCGAAGAAGGGCGAGGCGCATAGCGCCGCCATCGATAAGATGCCCATCTCCGAAGGCGCGCGCGCCTACCTGCTCGCGCGACGGGCGTGGGACGAAACGCCGGTGAAGTTGAAGCTCGACAAACTCAGCATGCAGTCGAAGCTGGGGTGGCCGACCGCGCAGGCGAAAGCCGCGAACGCCGACCGCGCGCAGGACCTGTTCCTTCAGGGCTTGCGACTCGAGTTCGACGGCAAGAGCGGCGCGGCGCCGTACAAGGACGCGGTCAAGGCCGCTCCCGACAGCGAGTTTGCGGGGTTTGCGAAGGAGCGGCTCGACGCGAAGCGGTAGGATGTCGTCGTGCGATTACGCGGGATTGCGATCCGGAGTGCGGTCCTCGCAGCAGGTCTGCTGCTCCTTCTGTTCCCCGACATTCCACGCGCCGCACGACAGATCGGCCATCTCTGGAATCCGGCCGCACTCATCCGCCCCGGGCATCCGATCGTTGCGCGGTTTACCGACGAACTGTCCGTCCCGCGCGAACTCTCGCGACGCGACGAGGCGCGCTGGATAGCGCGCGCGATCAGCGATCGGATCCGCTACAGCTACGACTGGATTCAAGGGTGGAACGTGGATTACTGGCCGACCGCCGACGAGGTTGTGGCCACGGGCCAGGACGACTGCGACGGAATCGCCGTTCTTACCGCGTCGGTGCTGGAACGCCGGGGCTTCCGCGCACGGCTCGAGGGGAATCTAATCCACGTTTGGGTCGTGGTCGATCTGGCTGAGGGGCCTCTGCGCGTCCTCGGAGGGAGCCCGACCGTCGCATTCACGCAGGACAAGGGCTGGTCGGTCCCGTCGATTTCGCATGTCGCTTCGGGGATCGCCTTTGCATCGACACGCTTTCCGATCTGGCGCTGGACGCTCCTGATCGCGTGGGCGGTGGCGGTGATCGGATGGCCCGCGCGTCAGCGATCGACGTTGAAGACGTCGTCCGCGATTTCCTCGTCGAGCTTCCAGCCTTCGTAGATCTCCTCGACGACGACGCGCCGAGCGCCGCTCAGGTGCTCTCCCCGCCGCGTTGTGGGAAGTCCGTCCTTGTCGAACCGGACGGTCACCTTCGCCGTGGAATCGGCCTCCTCGTTGCGTTTGCGATAGGTAATGACGTAGCGAAGCAATCCATCCTCCGCGCCGTAATCCGAGTACTTCGCCAGCCGCCGCAGATCCGGGATGTACTCGTGCTTGTCGTCGAACGGGTCCCGGTCCTCGTTGGCCATCGAGAGCCAGACGGAAGACATCAGTCCAAGCCGCGCGAACAAGATCGCAAGCCGCTCGCCGGAGTCCTGCATCGGGACGTGCGTCTCGCGATCGTCTCCCGATCGCGCAACCACCTTCGTGCCGTCGGAAACTATGGTGACCGTGACGGGCGCTTCCTCGACCACCATTTTCTGGACGAAGCGGAACCGGGCGGGGCCCTTCACGTGCAGCGTCGACTCGATCTTCTGCGTGTCCTTCTGCCGGCCCAGCTGGAACGTACCCTCGGCCTTGAAGGAAAGCTGAAACGTTTTCGCCTTCAGAAGACGCTCCTCGAGCTTCCGGAGCGACTCCTCGGGCGACGTCTGCAGCAGGAGGAACAGGGCGACGAGCATCGGGAGATTATACGGCGGTGCCTACTTCTTTTCCGGCTTGATGTCTTCGGTCTTCGTATGCGGCGCGAAGAACTCGAGCACCTTGTCCATGCAGGTCGAATGCCCCACCCCGGGCAGCAGCTCGCGCGACACGTTCTTGTACCCGTGCTCGTCGAGGAGTTTCCTGGCTCCCTGCCACTGTGCCTCGAGCGAGTTGAGATACTCATCCTTGTCCCCCTGGAACACCTTGATGGGGAGCGTCTCGCGTTCGGGCGCGTCCGAGATCTTTCCGGAGCCCGCGAAATTCGGGCAGGCCGGAGCGGCGGCGGCCAGCATCTCCGGATGGCCGAAGATCATGCGGAACGTGAGGTTTCCGCCGCCCGAGTACCCCGTCATGAAGAACTTCGGCTGACCGGAAAACTCCTTGCGCACCTCATCGAGCACCGCAAGAAGGCCGGGCTCGTCGAATGCGGTGCGCCCCTTTGCGTCGGCCTGGTCGAGCACCGACTGCTCATAAGGATACTTGTCTTTCGCGAGCGCGTTCGTGTTCGAGAAGGTCACGGGCACGATCAGGATGTACGGCTTGTCGCCGCGCTGGCTGATCCACGACCCCATGGCCCCTGCGAAGTTGCATCCCGCCCC
>CAYXVY010000013.1:0-9560 GCA_964468745.1 uncultured Planctomycetales bacterium
AGTCGCTCGCCCGCGACGCGTCGCGCCGTTACCCGACCGCCGCCGCGATGGCCGCTGACCTCGGCAAGTTCATGCGACACGAGGACGTGAAGGTCGAAGTCACCGCCGAAACGGTCGGCGCCCCCGCGAAGAAGAACCGCCTGCCCGTCATCGTCGCCGCGATCGCGGCCGTCGTGCTTATCGCCGCAACGATCGCGCTCAGCCTGCGGAAGAAACCCGAGAAGGTATCGGACGGTCCGGGCACGGCGGAGCATCCGAAGTCCGCGACAACGATCGCGCGCCCCCCCGACGAGCCGGTCCCCGGCACGACGCGCAAGCCGCCCCCCACCCGCACGCCGGAAGAGGTGCGCCGCGAAGAATTCGCGAAGAAGGGGTCGATCGGAAAGACCGAGGAGCACGACCTACGCTGGGTCGCCACGCAGGCGATGGCCCGCAGCGACTACGACAAGCTGATCGCCCTCGGCGACGAGTTCGTGACGCGCGGCGCCGATCGCGACTTCGCGTACTACTGGCTCGCGATGGGATACCGCGGCAAGAAGGAGATCGACAAGGCGGTCGAGGCGATCGACGCGGCGATCTCGCGCGCGCCGGACAAGAAGGAGTACATCGAACTGCGCATGCCGCTCCTGCTGGCGCGCGGTGAGGCGAAGCGCGCGTACGCGGACATCGAGACGATCTACACCGAGAATACCCGCCTCAATACGGAGATTCGCGCGATCGGACAGGAGCTCGCGGGCAACGGCAAGAACGACCCGTTCCTGCACCTGCAGCGCGGCGCGCTCTATCACAAGAAGCGCAACTACCGGCAGGCATGCGACGACTTCAGCACCGCCGTCCAGCTCGGCGACTCGAAGGCCCTCTACTTCTGGGGCCTGTCGCTGTTCGGGGACGAGCGGCGCGACGAGGCCATCGAGGCGATCCGGAAATACCTCGCGTCGCATCCGACGGGGGCCGCGGCGGACGAGGCCCGCGCGACGCTCGCCGAACTCGAGAAAAAGTAGCGTCTCGCGGCATATAGTATTGAGGTGAGATTCGTCGCGATCGCCCTCGCACTCTGCCTCGGGCAGGATGCGACGCTTCCGCAAGAATTGGCGGACCTGCTCGGGCCGGCCGCGTCGCTTGATCCCGACGATCGCGAGACCGCGCGAACGGCGATCGAACGGCGGGTGCCGCCGCAGCGGGACATGCTCAAGAAGCTCGCGAAGAGCGATCCGCGCGCGCTCATCATCCTCGGCCTGGCCGGCGAGCAGGGCGTTCGTGCCAACCTCATCGGCCTCCTGAAGTCCGACGACGCCGCCGTGCGGAGCGCCGCCGCGCAGGCAATGGTGTACGCCCCGGGCGACGGCGGCCTCGACACGCTCGCATCGCACCTCGACGACACGGATCTCGCGACGGCGATGGCGTGCGCCCGCGCCCTCTCCCGCATGAAGAAGGGTGGCATCGCCGAATTGCGCCGCAGCCGCGGGTCGAAGGACGAACGCAAGGCGCGCATCGCCGCCTACGGCATCGAGCTCGCCGAAGGGGGCGAGCTGGCGAACATCCAGCGCTCGATGAAGGATGAGCTCGGCTACGTGATCGCGGCGAACACGCAATCCGTCATCGACGCAGCCAACCACGTGTTCACGAAAGAGGGCAAGCGCGAAGATCCGTTCAAGGAGACCTGCGAGAAGGGAGACCTCTCGGAGGTCGCGCGCGACGCGCTCGGCACGTTCCGCATCCGCGCGGGGTGCATCGATCCCTCCGGCGCGCTGGACTTGGTCAAGTGGCCCGCCACGAAGCCGACGCCGTGGGCCCTCGTGCGCGCCCCGAAACTGAAGCAACTGCACCGCTCCTGCGCGGCGTATCAGCTCGTGAAGCAGATCGAGGAGCGCGCGACGACGAAATCGCCGAAAGAGGACGAGATCCGCCACGTGGACGCGCTCGAGCTGGCGCTCCAGCAGGCCTGCGGCATCGCGAAGCCCGACGGAGAGCTCGACGCGCGCGCGAAGAAGTATCGCGAGTGGTACGACCGCGCGTGGACGGCGATTGTGGACACCGACGTCGTCAGAGCGATCGACGACGGCGTCGCCTGGCTTCGCCCGTTCCAGGAAAAGGACGGCTCGTGGACGTACTGCCACTGCGGCTGGGAGACGTGGTCGAAGCACAACTTCCCCGTCGGCGTGACGTCGCTCGTCGGCTACACGCTCCTCAAGATGGACGTCCCCGTCGACGATCCCGCGATCACGAAAGCCGTCACGAACGTGCTCGACATCCCTGTCGCCGCCGTCACGAACGATCCGACGTACTGCCTTTCGCTCGAGGCGATGTTTCTCTCGGAGTACCTGCAGCAGGCGAAGGGGAAGAAAGGCGACCGCAAGACGAAGGTGGAGCCGGCCGCCGTCCCGCGTGCGCTCAAGCGGATCCAGGAATGCGTCGACTGGCTGATCGAGGCGCGCATCACGATCGAGACCGGCGGGTACGAAAGCTACGTGTGGACGTACAACAAGCCGACCGGCACGGATACGAAGACGCACGACCACTCGAACACGCAATTCGCGGCGCTCGGCCTCGCGGCCGGCCAGAACGCCGGCGCGAAGGTGCCTCCAAAGATCTGGCAGGGCGCGCTCAACCACTGGAAGGGGGCGCAGTACAAGGAGGGCGGCTGGTACTACACGCCGCTCCCCGCGGACGCGAAGGAAACGTCGAAAGTGGGGTCAACGAGCATGACCGGCGCGGGACTCACCGGTCTGCTCATCTCGGAGGCGGCGTTCAAGCGCGAGCCGACGGAGAAGATCGCGCAGAGCGACGAGGCCGTGAAGCGCGCGATCGCGAAGTGGGAGAAGACCTATCCGATCCAGGCGCCCGTACGATACGGCCAGGTCGGCCACGTCTTCAGCATCTACTACGATCTCTACTCGATCGAGCGCGCGATGATGCTGGCCGGACTGGCTCGCATCGGGACGAGGGACTGGTATCACGACGGGGCGCTCTACATCCTCTGGAACCAGAGGCATGACGGCGCGTGGATCGACGTGACCGACACCTGCCTCGCCCTTCTCTTCCTCAAGAAGGCGTACGTCTCCGTCGCGACCGGCGACCCGCGCAAAGATGACAAGTAAGGCGTTGCGCGGAAGCAAATAGATCAATTTCTGCCGCACACGCAGAGGCTCACGTTTCGCAATCTTCCCGACTTAACGCTGAGTCCGCTGAGCAGGACAAGAGGGGTTCGGGGCGCTGAGGGGACGTGCCGTCCGCCGGCCCGCGCAAAGCGCGGGTGCGTCCGCGCAGGTACCGATTCCGAGACGGCCCAGTCCACGTCGGGCGACTCGGAATCGGTACCTGCGTGGACGCCCGTGCGGGCTACGCCCGCACGCCGACGGACCTCAGCGCCCCAAGCCACTCAGCGCTTCCTCCGCGCGCTCCGCGTTTTTTTCGGATCATGCCGCGGCGAGGTGAGGCCTTTTGGATTTGCACAGGTCATTTGCGCGCAGTCCGTAAACGAAATTATCGACTGCAAGACCGCGCGCAGCGTCTAAAGAAGTGAACCCTTGAAGGAGAACGCCATGACGCGCACGATCGCCCTCGCATGCTTGGTAGTCACGTTTGCCACCGGGCTCGCCGTAGCGCAGGACAAGGACGAAGCGCCGTCGTGGCGCGGCGACATCGAGAGCACGGGCGTGAAGGCGTTCCCCCACGCGACGAAGAAGGACACGCTGATGCTCGGCGCGTTCCGCACGGCCGATGAATGGCGCGCGTTCTGGAAGGCGAAGGGAGAGGACGCGCCGAAAGTCGATTTCGAAAAATACGTGGTCGTCTATGCCGTGAACCAGGTGTGGCCCGGCACGTGCGAACTGGCGAAGCCGACCCTGAATGACGGGACGGCGACCTTCGTCGTGGACGCCGGCAAGCGCGTCGAACGCAAGGCGTACCGCTGCCACTACGAGTACGGGCTGCGCGCAATCGCCCGCAAGGACGTCAAGGCGATCGAGTTCAAGCAGAAGGGGCACGAGAAGGAAGACGCCCTCTGCAGGGTCGACCCCGTGCGGCCCGACGACAAGCGCGGCCTGGAGTAGCCGATAGGATCGCGCATCCGGGCGGGCATACGGCGCGTACTTGCGCTGTTATGCTATCGACCGCGTGAAGACCATCCTCGTCATCGGGCCGACCGCGTGGGATCGCGAGGAGCTCGCCGCGCCGAGACTCGCCGATCGCTATCGCTTCCGCTTCGTCGACGACGGCGCGTGCGGCGTGCCGGCGCGCGTGGGATTGCGCCACCTCTTCCGCCGCTTCGATCCAATCCCATATATCGACCGCCTCGCGGCGCTCGACGGGCCGATCGACGGCGTCATCGGCACGGACGATTATCTCGCGGCGGGCGTCGCGGCCGCTGTCGCGCAAAAGCGCGGCCTGCCCGGCCCCTCGCCGGAAGCGGTGCTGCTCTGCCAGCACAAGTACCACTGACGCGAAGCGGTCCGCGCGGTCGCGCCGGAGGCGACGCCCCCGTTCACCCTCATCGACCCGCGAGCGCCCGATGCCGCGCATGTCGGATTTCCGCTCTTCGTGAAGCCGGTGCGCGGAACGTTTTCGATCCTGGCGAAACGCGTCGACTCGCCCGTCGAGCTCGCCCGCCACGTGCAACTCGGCTTCGCGGCGCGTCGCGTCGCCCTCAATCTCCTGTGGCCGTATGAACGGCTGCTGCAAAGCTACCGGCCCGGCTCGCTTGGCGCGGGCTGCTTCATCGGTGAGCGCGTCCTCGGCGGCGCGCTCGTCACGGTCGAGGGATTCGCGACGCGCGGGCGAGTCCAGATCCTCGGCATCACCGATTCGATCATGTACGACGGCACGATGAGTTTCCGGCGCTTCGACTATCCGTCGCGACTCCCCGACGGCGTGCAAGACCGCATGCGCGAGCTCGTGGCACGGATCGCGCCGCGGCTGGGCCTGTCGGACACCGTGTTCAACGTCGAAATGTTCCACGATCCGGAGGCCGACACGATCCACATCGTGGAGGTGAACCCGCGCATGGCCTACCAGTTCGCCGACCTTTACGAGAAGGTCGACGGCATCAACACATACGATGTCCAGCTCGCTCTGGCGACAGGCGAGGCCCCCGCGATCCATCGCGGACGCGGCGCGCATCGCGTCGCGACGAGCTTCGTCTTTCGAAAGTTCGAGGATGCCCTCCTGTCGCGACATCCCGGCGCCGACGACATCGCACGCCTGCGCTTGCGGTTCCCCGACGCGCGCGTGCGGCTCTACGGCGAACCCGGCCGCCGGCTGTCGCGGATCGAGAAAGGCGTCGAGAGCTACCGCTACGCGATCGTGAATCTCGGCGGCGCGTCGTGGGACGATCTCGACGCTCGATTCGAAGACGCGAAACGCTGCCTCCCGTTCGAGTTCGCGGCGTAAGATAGTCAGCGGGGCGGTGTCCAATCCGAGGTCGGGTAGGAGACTCTTCATGCGGGTCCTGTTGATCGCAGTCCTGATCACACTTCCCTGCGCGGCGCAGGACGCCGACTGGGCGAAGCTGCTCGGGAAGGCCAAAGTCGCGCTGAAAAACCCGAATCCCGTCGAGCGCGAAGAGGTCATCTCGGAGCTGGGCGCCTCGAACAAGGGCGAGGCCGTCGACCTGCTCGTCGAATTCTGGGCGATGTCCACCACGCTCATCCGCACGTGGGGGGCGCAGCGGCTCGAGAAGATGTCGAAGCTCGACAAGCTCCCCAACGCCGCGAAGTTCAGCGGCGGCAACTTCAAGCTCGAGGGGGACGAACAGCGCCAGTACGAGGAGTGGCAGCGCCTCCACAAGGAGATCGCCGACGTCCAGTCGAAGATCGACCGCGAGACGCAGGTGAAGGAAAACGTCCGCACCGCGCTGCGCATGCTCGGCACCGGCTCCGGACTCAAGTCCATCATCGCAAAGATGACCACCGACAAGGAGTGGTCGATGCGCGCCGCCGCCGCGGAGGCGTGCGCGGAATCGAAGACGCCCGAGGCGCGCGCGGCGCTCAAGGCCGCCATCGCCGCCGAGAAGGACGGGCGCGTGCTCGTGTCGATGGTCGATGCCGTGCGCTCGTGGGCCGACGCCGACGCAGCCGCACTCCTCGGCGAGCTCATGAAGAAGCCGGTGGACTGGCAGGTCAAGACCGCCGCGGTCCAAGCCCTGATCATCATCGGCGAGCCGCCATGCGTCGAGGCGCTCATCGAGGGACTGAAGGACGCCGACGGAAAACTGCGCGACGAGATCAACAACGCCCTCATGCTCTTCACCGGCGTCGACAAGAAGGGCGATTACCTGACGTGGAAGTCGTGGTGGGCGGAGAACAAGGAAGTGTTCCTCGGCGGCAAGTACGAGCGCCCGCCGCCTCCCAAGAAGGACCCGCACGCGACGACGGGGTTCTACGGCATCCCCGTGGTCTCGAAGCGCGTCGTCTTCGTGCTCGATCGCTCATCGTCGATGAAGGAGAAGACGGGGTACAAGCCCGACAACTCCGTGGCAACCGGACCGGGCGCCAAGCCGGAAGAGAAGCGCCAGTGCGGCGACCGCAAGATCGACGTCGCGAAGTTCGAGCTCAAGCGCGCGGTGCAGAACCTCTCGGAAGGTTCCAAGTTCAACATCATCTTCTACAGCAACAGCTACACGATCTGGATGGCGGACCAGCTCGCCGAGGCGAACAAGTCGAACAAGGAAGCGGCGATCGCATGGTTCGAGCCGCTGGAACCCGACGGCATGACCAACATCTACGACTCGGTCGAGAAGGCCTTTTACCTCGGCGACCCGAAGGATCCGACGCGCAAGACCGACACCGAGATCACCGGCTTCAAGGGCGGATGCGACACGATTTTCCTCATCTCGGACGGCCTGCCCAACAAGGGCCAGATCACCGACACAGGCTCGATCATCTCCCGCATCGAGGAGATCAACAAGCTCCGCAGGGTGACCATCCACACGATCGGCGTGGGGGACGACGCGGACGAGGCGTTCCTCTTCAAGCTGGCCGACATGACGGGCGGCCGGCACGTGATGAAGAGATAATCCCAATCCCGCCCGATCGCTGCACTCTGCCCGGCTCCCCACTCCCCACTCCTAACTCCTAACTCCAAACTCCCCACTCCTCCCTACTTCGGCTTGTACCCCGTCAGCGACGCGTACGGATTCGGCCACGGCAGCTCGTATCCCTGCTCGGTCGCCGCGTGACGCGTCCAGTAGGGATCATAAAGGTGCGCGCGCGCCAGGACCGCGAGATCGGCACGTCCGGCCGCGATGATGCTGTTCACGTCCGACCACGATGAGATGTTGCCGACCGTCATCGTCGGGATCCCCGCCTCCATCCTCACGCGCTCGCTGAACGGCGTCTGGAAGAGGCGACCGTAGACCGGTTGGCCGTGCGCCACGACGTTTCCCGCGCTCACGTCGATGATGTCGCAGCCGTGCGCCTTGAGCGCCTTCGCGACTTCGACGGCGTCCTTGGGCTCGAACCCGCCGGCGGCCCAGTCGGTCGCCGAGATGCGCACGCTCATCGGCTTGCGCGCGGGCCATGCGGCACGCACCGCGTCGAACACTTCCAGGGGATAGCGCAGGCGGTTCGACGGCGACCCTCCGAACTCGTCCTTGCGGACATTCGTCAGCGGCGACAGGAACGTGGACAGCAGGTAGCCGTGCGCGAAGTGCAGCTCGACCATGTCGAAGCCCGCCCGCTCGGCGCGCAACGCGGCCTGCACGAAATCGTCCCGCACCTGCGTCATGTCGTCGCGCGTCATCTCGCGCGGCACCTGGCCGTGCGGGTGGAACGCGATCGGCGACGCGCTCAGGATCGGCCACGCCGCCTGCTTGAGCGGCTCGTCGTAGCCGCCGGCCCACGGGATGCTCGTCGCGCCCTTGCGTCCCGCGTGCGCGAGCTGCATGCCTATTTTCGCCGTCGTGTGCGTGTGCACCCAGTCGACGATGCGCTTCCATGCGACGACGTGTTCATCCTTGTACATCCCCGTGCAGCCCGGACTGATGCGGGCGTCGCGCGAGACGTCCGTCATTTCGCTGATGACGAGCCCTGCGCCCCCGATTGCGCGGCTGGTCAGGTGCGAGAAGTGCCAGTCGTTCGGCGTGCCGTCGTCGGCGGAGTACTGGCACATGGGCGACACCACCACGCGATTCGTGAGCGTCATGTCGCGCAACTTGAACGGCGTGAACATGGGTGGGACGCCCGGCTTCCCCGCAACCCATTCGTCGACCGTCTTCACGTACGCCGGATCGCGCTGCTTCAATACCTGGTGCGTGACGCGCAGGCTGCGCGTGAGCAGGCTGAACCCGAACTGGATCGGCTCGAGGCGCATGTAGCGCTCGGTGTCCTCGAACCACTGCAGGCTCACGTGCGCCGCGCGCTGCCAGCTCTCCACCTGCGGCTTGCGCGTCCCCTCGTAGAGCGCGAGGGCCTCGTGCACGTCCTTCCGCGCCGCGAGCGCGTCGCGCAGCGCGATCGAGTCCTCCATCGCGAGCTTCGTACCGGAGCCGATCGAAAAGTGCGCGGTGTGCGCAGCGTCCCCCATCAGCACGACATTCTCGTGATACCACCGCGCGTTCTTGACGATCGGAAACGACCGCCAGAGCGAGCGGTTCTTCAGCAGGCGATGCCCCGCCAGCTCCTTCGCGAACAGCTTTTCGCAGAACGCGATCGTCTCGTCCTCGCTTGCCTTGTCCATCCCGGATCGCTTCCACGCGTCCTCGGTCGTCTCGACGATGAACGTCGAGTGCTCCTTGTCATAGCGGTACGCGTGCACGCGCCAAAGGCCGTGCTCGTTCTCGCGGAAGTAGAAGGTGAACGCGGTGAACGGGAACGTGGTGCCGAGCCACACGAAGCGGTTGGGGCGTAAATCGATGGACGGCTTGAAGTGCTCGGCGTACTTCGCGCGCACGAAACTGCCGACGCCATCGGCCGCGAGGACGAGGTCGGCCTTCGGGATGTCCGTCACCTCGCGCTGGTACTCCAGGCGCACCCCGAGCTCAGCGGCGCGGCTTTGCAATATGTTGAGGAGCGTCTTGCGCGAGCAGCCGCTGAAGCCGTGGCCCGTCGATCGCAGCACCTGGCCGCGATAGTGGATGTCGATGTCGTCCCAGTGGAAGAACGCCTTCGTGATCGCGTCGTAAGTCGGGCGGTCCGCCTCGGCGATGGTGTCGAGCGTCGCGTCGGAGAAGACGACGCCGAACCCGAACGTGTCGTCGGCGCGGTTGCGTTCGAGGACGAGCACGTCGTGCCTCGCATCGGCCTTCATCATCAGTATGCCGAAGTAGAGGCCCGCGGGCCCGCCGCCGATCGAAACGATCTTCACTGGCCGCGAAGTATAGCGCGCGCCGGAAGACCCTTCCAGCAGGCGCAAAGGCGTTGCGCGGAAACAAGTTGATCAATCTCCGCGGCACACGCAGCGGCTCACGTTCCGCAATGTTTCCGACTTAACGCAGAGCCCGCTGAGCAGGACAAGAGGGGTTCGGAGCGCGGAGGGGATGTGCCGTCCGCCGGCCCGCGCACAGCGCGGGCGCGTCCATGCAGACTCAGAACCGAAACGCCCGAACGGCTCCCTGGGGGTTTCGG
>CAYXVY010000014.1:0-8078 GCA_964468745.1 uncultured Planctomycetales bacterium
CAGCGCCGACTCGCGCGCGGCTTCGACGGTCGGGCCGGCCGCGAGCCCCGTGGACAGTGACGGCCCGTAGATAGCTTCGTCACGCCGTATGTACGGAAGAAAGACCGCGAACGCCGGCGCCCATCGCTCCGCCCCGCCCACCCAGTCGCTTCCGCGGACCCAGCGACACGCCCCCTGGCGCGCGAACGGAAAGTCGCGACGCGCCCGTTGCTCCGCCGAGAACGGCGCGAAGTCGAGGACAGCCGCATCGTCGCGTATCTCGAGTTCGCGCCAAGGGACCATCGCCGCCGCGTACCGCTCGGCCGCCTCCCCGATGCACGCCGACATCGCGGCGTCATCGGTCAAGCCGCCGCCGGCAGCGGTGCCGATCGCGCGCTCCCCCCCGAAGGCGGACGTGTCGCACACCTCGGCGGCGAACGCGTGAAAGTCCCGGTCGCGCTCCGACTTCACCGCGGGCATGATGCGGCGCACGATCCCGACTCGCGCGCCGACCAGATCACGCGCGGCAGGCCGGGCAGTACGGGGCGGTCCAGACGGTTTCGACAGTTGCATCGAGCGTCTCGAGATCGAGGATGAAAACGCGACCGGCCAGCGTGGTGCGCCGCAGCTCGGACGCGACAAGTCCGGCCACGACTGCTTCGTGCGCCGGCGTGGAAGCGTAACCGACGGCCACGTCCATCGCCGCCCACACCGTGTAGGCGTCGCGATGCGCGCGGTTGCTTTCGAGGCGCGCGCGATAACACTCCCAGCAGCACGTCTGGCTCGGCACGAAGAGCGGACCGACACGCGCCCAGCTTCCCTGCAGCGACGCCAGGAACCAGGGACGCTCGGACGCCAGCATCTCTCGATTGATGCGCGCCAGCTCCGATGGGGCGAGCACGTCCTCGTGCACGACGCGCGGCGCGCCCGAATCGGCCAGTCTGGAGATTGCGCGCGTCAGCGTCTCACCGGAGGCAAGAGCACTCTCGGTCTCGAGAGCGCCGATGGAGCGCAACTTCTCGACGGCGGCGTCCACCAGGGCGGGCGCGATTCCGGGGAGCTCGATGGTGTCGCGGCCGTCGAGTGCACGGAAGAGCTCGGGCAGCCACGGCTCGACGTCGCCTTCGAACAGGATGAGGTCGCGCTCGCCGCCGCGGAGATGCGCAGGCGGGCCGGGCACGAACCGCAACGGCGCGCGAAGTCTCATTCAGCCGTGTCGAAATACGCCGGTTCGGAAGCACGCAGCGTGTCGATTCTCTCGCGCACCTTGGTGAGCACAACCTTGAGCCCGTCACGCAGGATCGCCCGCTCCAGCCACCCCGGTACCCAGAGCCCGCTGTCGGCATCGACTTCGTAGCGCGCAAACGTGCGCATTTCATCAAGCGGAACCAGCACCCATCGTCCGCGGTTGATCGGCAGGCTACCACCATACCGGTTCCACGTCTCCACGCGCTCGGCCGTGCCCGTCGCGCGCGTGACATCGATCTCCGTGAATCGCTCGACCCCCATGAATCCGAAGTCAATCCGCACCTTTTTGCTGTCGATGCCGTCCTCGAGGACGCGGAGCTTCGCCATGCGGGGCATGAATTCCGTCATTCGCTCGTGGTCATGCACGACCTTCCAGACGTGCGCGATTGGCGCGTCGATTACTGCGGCAAGCTGGATCCACTTGCGTCCGTCACGCTTGATAAGGCGCGAATCGACATTGCCGACGACGAGACCGTCCGCTCTCGTGCGCGGCTCCTCGGTCCAAGTGCCCCGGTAGAACGCGTGGAGCAGCATCACCGTCGCGATGCCTCCCACGATTCCCCCCACGATGCGCAGGGCGCGCTTCTTCGCGTCCGTCATCAGAAATTCCCCATCGCCTTGTCGATGGCGAGGCCGATGCCGAACCCGACCGCCGTCGCGAGCATCCCGAGGATGACGATGTATCCGATCACGAGCCCGATGCCGGTGATGACGGTCACTTTGCCGTAGCCGCACAGCGCACCCCACGCGCCTCCGATGAGCAGCGCCCCCAGGAGCGCAAGCCCGGCGCTCTCGACCGTGGCCGCGCCGGCGATGAAGGCGACGCAGGCCAATCCGCCACCGGACATGAAGGCAGCCCAACCGCGCGGCATCTCCTCGCGGCGGAATTTACCGATGGCGTAGATTCCCTTCGCGATGCCGAATCCCGTCCCCGTCAGCAGCCCGACGCCCGCGCCGATCAGGCACACGCAGCAGCAGGTGCAGCAGCAGCAGAGGGCGCGATTCGGCGAGTAGGGGGCCGCCGGAAAGTCATCGCCCCGCTTCGCATGCCAGCCCACGCTGCGACTATACTTCGAGCGGCGCGCGTGGTCTAATTTCGCGCGTCACGCGCGCGGTTCACCGTCGTCGGAATCTGTACCTGTTCGGAGATCGCACTCGATGAGAATCGCACTCACGCTCGTGTTCATCGCGTCCGTCGCTCACGCCGACACCATCAAGCTCGCCAATGGCGGCACGCTTGAAGGGATCGTGCTTAAGGAGACCGACGCGTCGTACGTCGTCAAGCTCAAGTACGGCACGACGACGCTTGCGAAGAGCGACGTGCTTGAGATCGTTAAGACGGAGGTTGAGCCGTCCAAGGCCGCCGCGGGGCGGCTGACGGGGTGGGAGAAGTGCGTCGAGACGATCATCGCCAAGTCGTGGTCGGCCGACTTCCGCCCGATCCCCGCGACCGTGATCGACAAGGGTATTTTGCAGAACGTCCCGTATCTGTCGCACCGCTGCGGGAACTACGAGTTCAACATCTACGGCGATCCCGACGCGCCCGCGTGCCTGGAGATCGGCATCCACAACGAACTGCTGAAGAGCGACGACGCGAAGAAGGAATGCCTCGCCGTGATGCTCGCCGTTCTCGGCGACGCGAAGGACGTGGAGCTCCTGAAGACGCTCAACATGAAGCAGGACAAGAAGGAGCGCGAGGGGTTGACCTTCGAGTTCACGCCCGAGACCGCGGAAGACGCGTACGGTGGGTGGTGGATCTCCATTTACGACGTGAAGAAGCTCGACGCGTCGCGCGCTACGGAGAAGGAGCTGGCCGAGATCACCGTCTCGCAGGAGGACATCGAGAAGGACGAGGACGAGGCGCCGAAGAAGGTCGAGGAGGCGAAGAAGAATCCACCGCCTCCGCCGCCGAAGGCGTCGGGGAGCAAGGTCCACTCGACGCCGGACCCGTACGGCCATTACCGGTGGTACCGCTGGACGAAAAAGGACGCGACATGGGCGCGCAAGTACAACCGCGTGCAGTCGACGCCCAAGATCGCGCGCTATTACACGCGCAGTTATCACCGGCCGACTGGCGGCTACCAGCGACCCGCGGGATGTCCGCATCGGTAAAATTTGCATCACGAGTTCCGGCGGCGTAGTACACTAACGGCAATCCCGAGATGAGAATCCTTCTGGTCCTCTCCGTCCTCGCCCTCGCCGGGAGCTCGGCGTCCGCGAACACGCTGCGTCTCAAAAACGGCGGCCGTATCGAAGGATCCATCGTCTAGGAAACGCGGACGTCGTACGTCGTCCGCCTCGTCTACGGGACGGTGACGATCCAGAAGACCGATGTGGCCGAAGTGCAGCAGGACGTGACGACGCCGTCGCGCGCCGCGATCGGCTCGAATTAGCCGTGGCGCCGCTGCATGGACATCGTCGTCCGCCAGCCGTGGGCCGAAGACTTCAAGACGGCGCCCGCGAAGGCGGCCACGCTTCCGGACGGCTCCTCGCACGTCTCGTATCGCTGCGGCGACCGCGAGCTCAGCATCTACGGCGATCTCGATTCGCCCTCGGGCATCGAAGTGGGCGTCCATTGCGAGCTCCTCTTCAGCGATGCCGCGAAACGGGAGTGCGTCGGCCTGCTCGCGGCGTTCCTCGACGACAGGCATGACGAGGAAGTGCTTCGCTCGCTGGATCTCGCACAGGACTCCAAGGAGCGCGGCGATCTGAAATTCCAGGTACGCCCGGTCAGCGACGCCGGCGCCAACGGAGCGTGGCGCGTCTCGGTCTTCGACAAGACGCGCACCGCGCGTGCGCCGAGACAGGACACGTGTCGCTCGACACCGCCGCCCGCGCCCGCCGCGGCATGTCCGACCAGGACTTCGTCGCCGGAGCCGTCAAATCCCAACGCCGGCTGCCGGACCGCCACCGATTGGAGCCGATATGCGCCCAGGACGCGCACGAGCGGCTGGGATACGGGACGTACCACGCGGCGCGCGAGCCGCGGCTTCACCTTCGGATTGAAATCCATCGTCTCGCGTCCGTACCTCGCACGAGCGACTGCGGGCGCGTGGCGGACCTCGTGCGGCTCGTACCGGGCTCCTGGCCAACCGACACGGGCGCAGATCCGCGGGGCGAACCCAGGGGGCAGCGCGTCGTCCAGCGCAGGTTCAGCGCAAAGCGGCTGAGGCCGCTAGGTAACGGGGCTCCCGGGCGGAACCTCGCGTATCGTCTGAAGGATCGAGACGTCACCGGCCCCGGCGGCGGCCAGCAGCATGCCCCTCGATTCCACGCCACGGATTACCGCCGGCTGCAGATTTGCGACGATGATGGCCGACTTGCCGATGAGAGCCTTCGGATCCGGATAGTACTGCCGGATGCCGGAAACGATCTGCCGCTTCTCCGTGCCGAGGTCAACCGTGATCACGAGCAGCTTGTTCGCATTCGTGTGCTCGGTCGCGTCGATGATCTTGCCGACGCGCAGATGCACCTTGCGGAAGTCGTCGATGGTGATCAAGTTCTCGGCCGGAGCCGGAACGGGGGCCTGCCCTGAGCCTGCCGAAGGGGCCGGAGCAGGTGCGGGGACGGGGACGGGGACGGCGGGGTCGGTCATAGAGCTCTCCTGAATTCTTCAATGATGTCTTCGATATCCTCGATGCCGGTCGATACACGAATGAGGCCGTCGGTCACGCCGACCCGCTTCCGTTCCGCGGGCGACAGGTACGCGTGCGAACTGAACGCGGGATGCGAGATGGTTGTTGCCACGTCGCCGAGACTCGGGACGAGCTTGACACGATGCAGCTTCTTCACGAAGCGCTTCGCCGCCGCAAGGTTTTTCACCTCGAACGACAGCATCGATCCGAAGCCTCCCGCGAGGAGCGACTTCGCCGCCGCATGCGACGAGTCCTTCGGCAGCCCCGCGTAGAGTGTCCTGACCTTCCTCGAAAGGAACTCGGCCAGCCGCTGCGCGTTCGCCGACGCCTTGCGCATCCGTACGGACAACGTCCGGACGCCCCGCAGCGTCAGCCACGCGTCGAGCGGCGAGACGACCGCTCCGATACCGATGGCAAGCTTGCGCGCGCGCGCGATGAGATCGCGCTTCCCCACCAGCACGCCCGAGATGGCGTCCCCATGCCCGCCGAGGAACTTCGTGCCGCTGTGATAGACCGCGTCGGCGCCCCACGTGATGGGCCGCGCATGAATGGGGGTCGCAAACGTGTTGTCGACAAACACCTGCGCGCCCGCGCGCTTCGCGATCGCGATGATCTCCTTCGCGGCGGGAACGCGCATGAGCGGATTCGTGATCGTCTCGAAGAACACCGCGCGTGTGTTCGGCCGCATCGCCCTCTCAATCGACCCGGGGTCGCTCTGGACGAAGCTCACTTCGATTCCAAGACGAGGGCCGTGCTGCTTCAAGAACGCGTACGTTCCGCCGTAGATGTCCTGGCCCGCGACGATGTGATCGCCTTTCGCCAGCCCGGTCCAGAAGAGCACGACCGCCGCCGACATTCCCGACGCGCACGCAAGACCGTCCTCCGCCCCTTCGAGCGCCGCGATCGTTTCCTCGAGCAGGCGGCCGTTCGGGTGCCCGTAGCGACGGTAGAACCAAGCAGGCGACTTCCCTGACGACACCGCACGCAGCGTGTCGAGATCCGGGAATGCATAGACCGAAGCGACGGTGATGTCAGGCGCGACGGGTTCCGTCGGACCCGTGAGCCGGCGCACGCTGTGCACCGCGCGCGTGGAGAGGCGCATCGCGACGCTTCTACCGTGAGCGCGGCAGGACCGTCAAGCAATTACGGGTCCAGCGCGGCGCGCACGCGCTTCAGCTCCGCCGCGCACTTGTCGCGCGTCGCCCACGTCTTCGACGCGACTTGCAGCGCCATGTCGAAATCGGCCTCGGCCACGAGCAGGTGCTCGCGCGCGCGCGCCGGTTCCCTCTTCGCGAGCAACTCATACATCACGCCCCTATTACGGTACCCTTCCGGCAGCTTGGGATTCGCGCGTATGGCTTCGTTGTAGTCTGCGATGGCGCCGCCCACGTCTCCGGCCAAGTTCTTGAGGACGCCGCGGTTCACGTAGGCTCGCGCAAAGTTCGGGTCCACGGCGAGGCACGCGTCGTAGCACTCGCGCTCGCGCTGGGGGTCTCCCTTCCTGCCCCACGCGCAGCCGCGGTTGTAGTGCCCCAGCGCGAAGGACGGGGTGAGCCGCGTTGCCTCAGTGAAGTCCTCAATGGCGCGGTCGTACTCGCCCGCCGCGATGAGCATTTGCCCGCGGAAGTTGTACCCCTTCGTATAGGTCGGCCGCATGCGGAGCAGGTCCCCCAGGTCCGCGATCGCGCCGGCGAGATCGCCGAGCGCCTCCTTCGCATGCGCGCGGGCGGTGAATCCGTCGATGCCGTCCGCGTCGAGCTTCACGGCCTGCTCCGCGTCCTCGAGGGCTCCCGCAAGATCGCCGAGCCGCCGCCGCACGTTGCTCCGTCCCGCGTACGCGCTGTAGTAGCCGTGATTGATGCGCAGCGCCGCGTCGTAATCCTTGCGGGCACCGTCGAGATTGCCCAACTCGGCCCGCGCGATGCCGCGCCCATAGTACGCCGTGTGATCGCGCCGGTCGCACTCGATCGAGAGCGTCATCTCGCGCTCGCAGTCCGAATTGCGGTCCAGATGGTAGAGCGCGTGCCCGCGCCAGTAGTGCGCCCATCCGTCCCCGGGCGCCGTCTCGAGGTAGCGCCCCAGGAGGTCCGCCGCGCTCGCGTGGTCGCCGTTCGCGTAAGACTGGAGTGCCTGACCGTAGAGCTTCTCGCGCGCCTGCCCGGCGCATCGCTGGACCTTCGTGAGGTCGGCCTCGACCTGCGATCGCAGCGCGGCGACCTCGGGCGATTCCCCTCGCGCCCGCACGCCATCGTGCGCGGCCCGCTCACATTTTTCGACGCCGAGCCTTGCACGATCAAGGTACGCGGGGGCGAAGTCCGGCGACGCGGCGATCGCACGGTCGAGGGCCATGCGCGCATCCTTCGTGCTCCATAGCAGCAAATACGCCTGCGCGATCCCGAGGTGCGCCTCCTCGTGGTCGCGCGCCGTTTCAAGTGCCTTCTGGTACTCGGCGATCGCCGCGTCGCGCAGCCGCTTGAGCTGATCCATCTTGTAATCGGGCGTCCGCATTAGGATCCGTCCCTCTTCAATAATGCGGCGGCCCGATTCGAGATGCGGCCGGGCCTGCTCCCGGGTCAGCCGGCGCGAGCGCTCCAGGTCAAGCTGGCGCGCGTGCTCGACATTTTCGCGCGCGTCTCGCCGCCAGCTCGGAATCACGGCCGCCCCTGTCGCAATCGCTAGCACAACGACGAGGACGAGTGCCGCCGCGGTCTTCCGTTTTGCCACACGGCGCGACACCCTCTTGAGAACGGACGGCGGTCTGGCCGCCAGGGGCTTGCGGTCGAGCCACTTCGAGAGATCGTCCGCAAGCGCCTCAGCCGTCGGATACCGCAGCAGCGCGTCCTTCTCGAGGCACTTGAGGAGGATCGCCTCGAGGCCCACGTCGATCCGCGGATTAATCGTGCGCGGCGCCGGGGGCTCGGTTTCGACGATCGCCATGAGCAGCTCGTAGACGTTTTCGTCCGGGAACGGCAGCCTCCCGCACACGATTTCGTACAGCGTGACACCGAGCGAGTAGACGTCGCTTCGCGCGTCCACGGAGGCCGCGTTGCCCATCGCCTGCTCCGGCGGCATGTACGCGGGCGTCCCCACCATGAGACCGCTCTGCGAGAGCGACGACGTCGTGGCAGTTTGCTTCGCAAGCCCGAAGTCCATCACGAAGAGTCGCCCGTCGTCGTCGGCCACCATCAGGTTGCCTGGCTTGACGTCGCGGTGGAC
>CAYXVY010000015.1:0-7339 GCA_964468745.1 uncultured Planctomycetales bacterium
GCCGAGCGCGTATACATCGGTGCGACCGTCGACCTGGTACCCCTGCGCCTGCTCCGGCGAGAAGTACGTGGCGGTGCCGATCACCGATCCGGTCTGAGTGAGACCTTGCTTGGCGTCGGTGGGGTTGGCCGCGATGCCGAAGTCGGCGACCTTCACTTGACCCGACTGCGTGATGAGCACGTTGCCGGGCTTGATGTCGCGGTGAATCACTCCGTGCTGATGGGCGAAGTCGAGTGCGGCGGCGGTCTCCGCGGTGATGCGAGCTGCGGTCATCGCGGGCAGCGGCCCCTCGTCGTGGAGGACGTCGCGTAGGGAGCGACCCTCCACGTACTCCATCACGATGAAGTACGAGCCGGCCTGCTGTCCGTAGTCGTAGACGCCGACGATGTTCGGGTGGTTGAGCTTGGCGGCGCTGTGCGCCTCGCGGTAGAAGCGCCGGAGGATCTCCTCCTGAGCGGCATCGATGTACCGCCCGCCGATCCCGGTCAGGAACTTGATGGCCACGCGCCGGCGCAGGTCTGTGTCGTAGCCTTCCCACACGACGCTCATTCCGCCTCGGCCCAGCTCGCGGACGAGCATGTACTTCCCCATCGCGCGACGCGCGGCCGCGCTCGGCGTAGCCCCGATGGCCGACGTCCGCGCCGGTGATGGCCCACGCGGCGCGCTGCCGCTGGTCGGCGACAGCGCGATGTCTCCGCGCGGCGGGGACGAAGCTTTCGGCGCCGGCGGATGCATCACCGTCTTCATCTCGGATCGGGCGTCGTCGTCCACGAACGGGCTGCGCTGGCGCTTGGTGCTTTCGATGTACGCCGCCGGACTCGACTGCTTCTTCGTCGACTCGAGATCCTCATTCACGACCTGCATCGGGGGCCGTGCGCCCAACGGCTGCGTCTCCCGCTCAAGCTCGTCCACCTGCCCGTTCGTCAGGAGATTCCGATCGATCAGCACTTCCGCCAGTGTCGGCAGATTCGCTCCATTTCCGCTCTTCACGCGATCGAAACTCATTTGCGCGAGTTGCTGGACCGCGGCGCGCAGGTCCGCTTCCGAGAGCCAGCCGCGCTTCACGGCCACTTTTCCGATTGCGATCGGATCGACGCTGGCGTCCCCCGGCATGAGAGCCATCTTACGGCGAGCGACGACGCAGAGCCAGAGCAACACCGGACGCCCCGAGGCGCGATAGCCAATTGCTCAAGCGCGGCGGTTCGCGTAGTCTGGTGCGGGGATGAGCACGCAGGCCGACTGGTTTGACCGCGTGAAGAAGGGCCTCTTCGAAGGGGACGAGACCGCTTCGTCGAACGAGCCCCAGCTCTTCGGCAAGATCGCCGTAGAAATGGGGATGCTCACGCAGGAGCAGGTCACCGCGTGCCTCAAGGACCAGGAGGACGCGCGCGAGCAGGGGACGCCCGTCATGATCGGACAGGTCCTCCTCAAGAAACGCCTGCTCCGCCCCGCCGACCTCTCGCGTGTGCTTCGCGAGCAGCGGCGGCGCGTCGAGGGAATCCCGAAAATCGCCAGGTACGGGATCGATGAGCGCCTCGGCGACGGCGCCGTCGGCGTGGTCTATCGCGCGGTCGACTACGAGCTCGGGCTCGACGTCGCGCTGAAGGTGCTGCGCGAGCAGTTCGCGTCGAGTCCCGAGGTGCGCGACCGTTTCCGTCGCGAGGCGCAAATCTGCTCCGCGCTCTCCCATCCGAACATCGTCACCGTGTACGACGCCGGCGAGGCGGAAGGACGCCTCTATATAGTGATGGAGCTCGTCGAGGGTCGCTCGCTCGCGGACCTGCTCGGAGGCCGCGGGTTCGAACTCAACGACATGCTCCTCCTGCTCGAGAAAGTCGCCCGCGGCGTCGGCGCCGCACATGAAAAGGGGATCGTGCACCGCGATCTCAAGCCCGGCAACATCCTGCTGTCGCAGGCGGACGAGCCGAAGGTGGGCGACTTCGGGCTCGCGCACATCATCGGTCACGGGCCCGGCATCACGCGCACGGGAGCCGTTCTCGGCACCCCCCTCTACATGGCGCCCGAACAGGTGCAGGGGCGGGTCGATGAGATCACGCCGCGCACGGACGTCTACGCGCTTGGAGCGATCCTCTACGAGCTGCTGACCGGACGCCCGCCGCATCACGGCCAGAATTCGACCGAGATTTACGGGAAGATCCTCGCCGAGGACCCCGAGCCTCCCCGCCAGCTGAACCGCGGATTGCCGCGCGACCTGGAGACGATCGCACTCAAGGCGCTCGAAAAGGAGCCCGCAAGAAGGTACGCCGACGCCCGCGATTTCGCCGAAGACCTGCGCCACTTCCGCGTCGGAAAACCGATCGTCGCAAAACGAAATTGGAGACGCCAGGCGCTCAAGGTGATGCGGCGCAACGCGGCCGTCACAGGCCTCGCGGCTGGACTCCTCGTGGGCGTGGTCTTCCTGGCCCTCGCCCAGTGGCGCAATCTCGCCTCCATGCGCGTGCGCGTCGAGCGACTGATGACCCAGGCCGCCGACGCCGAGTCGCAGGGGCGGTTCGGTGAAGCTCAAGATCTGTACACGCAGTTGCAAGGGCTCGCGCCGGGCCATCCGCTGATCGAGGCAAAGGTCGCCGAGATGCGGCTCTCCGTGCGCCAGGCCGCACGGCGCGACGCCGCGAGACAAATCGTCACCCAGGGGCGCGGCGTGCAGCGGGAGCTCGACGAGGCGATCGTGCGTCTTCGCGAGGCGGAGTCACTACGCGACACGCTGCGCCGGACCGTCGCCCCGCACGCGACGGACGAGGAAAAACGGCCGCTCTGGGACGCGGAGCGAGCGGCCGACCGCGCCACAGAGCAGAGGGCATCGCTGCACATCAAGCTCATGGGCGCGTACACAGCCGCTCTGGGCGCCGATCCGGACAATCGCGAGGCGCGCTCCGCGCTCGCCGCCCTTCACTATCGCGACCTCGAGGACGCGGAGCGAGCCCGCGACGCCGAGACTGCGTCGATGAAGGCGCATCTCGTGCGACTCTACGACGACGGCACGTACGCGTCTCGCCTCGAACGCAAGGGGACGCTGGTCGTGCAGTCGGATCCGCCGGGCGCGACGGCGTTCCTCTTTCGCTACGAGGAGGGGGCGGACCGCAGGATGATGCCGCGTCCGTTCAGCGTCTCAGCGAAGGGGACATCCGCCCCGTCGCGCGAGTCGGATGCCGAGACCGCGTACTGGCTCGACTGCGGCGACGGCGCGCGCGCGGGCGCGAGCCCCGCCACCAGCGAAGTCCCGTCGGGTTCGTACCTCCTCGTGTTGCGCGCGGCGGGCCTGCGCGAGACGCGATATCCCGTGGTCATTGGCCGCGGCAGCGAGGTGCGCGTGAGCGTGAAGCTCTATTCGGACGCCGAGATCGGCCAGGACTTCGTGCACGTGCCTGCCGGGCCCTTCGTTCTCGGCGGCGATCCGCACGGCGCCAACGCCGAGTCGCAAGCGTCGACGCGGGCCGAGGTGGCCGACTTTTTCATCGGCCGCTACGAGCTCACGAGCGCCGAGTACGTCGCGTTCCTGAACGATCGGGCGTGGCACTCATCGGCCACGGCGTGGCAGCGGTCTCCGCGCGAGATGCCTTCAACGGGATTCTTCTGGTCGCGCATGGGCGATCGCATGAGTCATCCCGTGGGGTGGGAGCGCTTTCCCGTCGTGGGCATTTCCTTCGACGACGCCGTCGAGTACTCACGGTGGCGGACGCAGCGCGCGGGGCAGAAGGGGGATCGGGCGAAGTACCGGCTGCCCCACAGCGCGGAGTGGGAGAAGGCGGGGCGCGGCGCAGATGGACGCTGCTTTCCGTGGGGAGACACGTTCGACTGGTCGTTCGCGAAGGGGAGCCGCTCCCGGCCCGGCGCGCCGCAGCTCGAACCCGTGGGCACGTTCCGGAAGGACGAGAGTCCGTTCGGCGTGCGCGACCTCTCGGGGAGCGCCGCCGAGTGGTGTGACGATCCGGTGTACGGGATCCTTCCTCGCGGAGGAGGCTGGAGCTCGCTGTCGCAGCTCTCCCATCGGCTCACGACGGTGAATCCGAGCCCGAAAGACTCCGGGGCGCTCGTGCACCCGACGATCGGATTCCGGCTCGTCCGCGAACTCCCCTAGAAATCTTGGGAGTTGCGCGCAGCGCACCGTCCTTATATTGTGCGACGAATGCGCTGGCTGCCGCTCCTGCTCGCTCTTGGTGCTCTCGGGTGCGAGAAGGACTCTCCGAATACCTTGCCGCCTCCCATTTCCTCCACACTCCCCCCGCCTCCGCCGGGGCCGGAAGCGGGCGCGGATCCGGAACAGCGACATCGCGCGACGCTGGCCGACGCACGGATCGCGTTCGCACGCGGCACCGAGCTCTGGACCATGAAGGCCGACGGCACCGATGCGACGCGGCTTCTCAAAGTGGACGGCGACGTCGCCACTCCTGCCTGGTCCCCCAATCGCAAGTGGATCGCGTTCAGCTCGAATGCGGGCGCCGACCGGAATCTCCATCGTCGAAATCTTTTCATTGTGCGCCCCGACGGCACGTCGCTGCGACAGGTCACGCCCCTCCCGCGATCAGGCCAGGACCTCGAGAATGCGCCAAAGGGCATCGTGCGGGGCCGTGCGGTGCTGCTGGTTGAAACCGGCCGGTTGGGAGCGAACGACTTCGATGTGGCGATCTACGGCCGGAACTCGACCGAGAAAACCGGCGCGGGCGGCCTCTTCGAGACGTACGCGCCCATGGGAACCACGTGGATCAAGATCAGCGGCACCCACAACGGCATGCGCTACTCCGGCATGGTTCTGCAACCTGTGCGCGAGGGACGCATCACCGAGCTGTCGAGCGACGTGATTCTGAGCGAGTGGGGCGCCGACTTCGAGACGTGCTCCCCGTCGTGGTCCGCCGACGGCCGATTCCTCTATTACCTGCTCCGCGCTCCAGCTCCGCGCCGACCTGGAATGAGCCGCGCTTCGACGCTCCACCGTATCGGACTCGACGGAACGGGGGGCGACACGATTTTTACGGACGCCGGCGGCCCCATCGAGGCGATGGCCGTCTCCGGCGCACGCGCGCTCTGCAAGGCGCGCGACGGACGCCTCGTAACCGTCGACGTGACGTCGCGGCAACCGGTCGGCGAAAACCAGCTCGTGGGGGTCGCGACTCCCGACGCACTCGCGATCGCGGGCGACGGCCGCATCGCGCTCACGCGCATGGACGAGCAACTCCGTTCACTCCTCGTCGTGCGCAACGGAACGAGCGAGGAAACCGTCTGGATGGGCACGCCCAATGGACGCATCTTTGCGCTCGACTTTTCCCCGGACGGCGGCTCCATTGTCTTCGACCTGCGCAGCAAGGACGCCTCGAACATCCACGTCGTCAACCTCGCGTCGAAGCAGGTCAAGGCGCTCACGAACGACGGATCGTCCTCCGATCCCGCCTGGTATGGTCGATAAATCGCCGCAGCGGATCAGGGCGATGTTCGACCGCATTTCGCCCAGCTACGACTTTCTCAATCACCTGCTCAGCCTGAACACCGACGTGCTCTGGCGCCGGAAGGCCGTTGAGAATTGCGGCGACGCGCGCCGCGTGCTCGACGTCTGCTGCGGCACCGGCGATCTCGCACTCGAGCTTCGCCGGTCGAAGCGCCGCGAAGTCGTCGGAAGCGATTTCGCGATGAAGATGCTCGAGGTCGCGCGCAAGAAGGCGCGTGGCGGAATCGATCTCGCGCAGGGCGACGCCATGCGACTTCCCTTTCGCGACGCATCGTTCGATGCGTGCACGGTCGGCTTCGGCATTCGCAACGTCGCGGACACGCGTCGCGGCATCGGCGAGATGACGCGCGTCGTCCGGCGCGGAGGTCGCGTCGTCATACTCGAGTTCACGCTGCCGAAACCCGCACTGCTGCGCCGCGCGTATCTCGCCTATTTCAATCACGTCCTGCCGCGGATCGGCGCAGCGATCAGCCGCGACCGGGCGTATAGATATCTGAACGAATCGGTTCGCGAATGGCGCTCGCCGGAAGAACTGGTGGAGATCATGGAGGGCGCGGGACTGCGAAACGTGCATTATTTCCCGCTCAGCCTCGGAGTCGCGGCGATTCACGTCGGGACCAAGTGATTGCCCATCAAGCACTTATAAATATTCGAGAATCTTTAAAACTACCGGGCGAAACGCTTTAGAATCTTTAAATAGAGGCAGGTCACCGGAGGTTTAGTCCCGTGGAACAGGCGCCCAGCGACGGCGAACTGGTCAAGCGAACCCTGCGCGGGGAGCGCGGCGCGTTTGATCAACTCGTCGGCCGGTATCAGAAGCTGGTGTACAGCATCGCGTACCGGATCCTGACGAACCCGACCGACGCGGACGACCAGGTCCAAGTGATCTTTCTCAGGGTGTACAGCGGTCTGAAGACCTTCGTGCAAGGCACCGACTTCAAGTCGTGGCTCTACGCGATCGCGGTCAACACCTCGCTGAATGCCCGTAAGCAGAGTGCCCGACAGCAAGGAGTGGTCCTCCGCGCCGCCGGCGAAGCCCGCCCCCCCGACGAGCCCAACCCAGCCATGCGGCTCGAGGAGGAGGAGGCCCGCGCCGGAATCGAGAAGGCGATCTCCATGCTGCCGGAAGAGCAGCGCATCGTCCTCCACCTGCGCATCCGCGACGGGCTCACGCACGAGCAAATCGCGAAAATCCTCGTATGCCCGGTGGCCACGGTGACGTCCCGCGTCTTCCTGGCGCGCAAGAAACTCGAAGGATTGTTGAGAGAATTCAGCACTTAAATGTCCTGCGATAGAATACAGACCCTGTTGCCCGCAATGGCCGACGGCATGCTCGGCACGGACGAGACTGTCGAAGTCGCCGAGCACGTCCGCGGATGCATGCAGTGCGCGATCTCCCACAAGCGCCACCTTGAGATCCAGCACTTCTTCATGAACGACGAGCCGCGCCTCCCCGCCGCGAGCTGGGAGCACCAGCGGCGCGCGATCATGGAACAAATTGTCTGGAGCACCGCGAAGCTCCCCGCCGTGAAGGAGACGAGCCGCACGTGGCGCTGGGCCATCATCGGCACCGCGGCCGCCGCCGTGCTGCTGGTTTCGCTTATCGCGATCCTCCGCGAAAAGCCCGTCGTCACGCCGGAAGACAACAACGTTGCCGACAATCCGATTACCGAGACGACACCACCGGCGCCGAAGTCCGACGGGCCGCAGCCTCCCGACACCAGGCTCGTGCACCAGCCGCCGCCGAAGACGAGAACCACGACTCCGCCGCCTCCGAAGTCGGTGACGCAGAAGACTCCGCCTCCGCCCCCCAAGACGGATCAGCAACCGATGCCGCCTCCCTCGAGCGAACAGGCGCCGCCGGACGATCCGCAGCCG
>CAYXVY010000016.1:0-18870 GCA_964468745.1 uncultured Planctomycetales bacterium
CAAGAACGCCAAGACGCCAAGACGGGGAGAGGAGGCCGCCAAGACGGAGAGAAGAGGCCGCCAAGACGGAGAGAAGAGGCCGCCAAGAACGCCAAGACGCCAAGACGGGGAGAGGAGGCCGCCAAGACGGCAAGACGCCAAGACGGCAAGACGGGGAGAGGAGGCCGCCAAGAACGCCAAGACGCCAAGACGGAGATTGGATCAGACCGAGAAGATGATTCGTTCGATCCCTTGCTTGAGCAGAGTTACGTTGAAGTTGATGAGGAGCGCGAGGGACTGGTTGGCGGCTCGAAGATAGGCGATCACTATCGCTTTCTGAACCGCAGGGACGGTGTTGATTGCTTTGATCTCAACCAGCAATCGCCCGCCGATCAGGAAATCGACTCGACCTTCGTGGAGTTTGTGTCCCTTGTAGGAGACGGGCAGAGGCTTCTGTCGCTCGAACGGAATACCGCGCAGTCCGAATTCGATCGCGAGCGCGTCTTCGTAGATCGACTCCAGGTGACCAGGTCCGAGAATGCGATGCACCTCGATCGCGGCCCCGATCACCTTATGCGCCAGCGAGTCCAATTCTTCATCGGGCTCCTGCCTTGGCGCCTTGGCGCTCTTGGCGGCCTCTTCCTTGCTCATTTCGTTGCGCGTGGGATCACGATGTCAAACACCGTGTCCCCCGGCCAGAGGTCGTGCGACTGCGGCCGGCGGTCCTGACCGAGCGACCAGAAAATCCACGGGACGTGATGCTCGGTCGCCACGGCGATCGCGCGTTCGAGTACCCTGCGCGTCGCCGCGGGCTCCTCGCGCGGGCCGCCGAAGTCCACCAGCATCCACGGGCGCCCCTTGCCCTTCAGCACGGCCGCCGCCTTCTCGAGGGGCTCGGATCGGCTCGGCCGGTACGTCCACACGTCCACGCTTGGCGTCCCCTTGAGGAGTTCCGTGAAAAGCAGGCTGTCCTGTACCGTGCCGAGCCCGCCGCTCGCGACGCGATGAGAAGGGGCGAGCATCTTCACGTACGACGCCATGTCTTCCATCCAGCCGGGCGCGTGATGCCAGTGGCACTCGCCCTGGAGTTCCCATGCGTACAGCACGTCTCCGAGCTCACTCCAGGCGACGCCCGTCGAGGGGCCGCGATACGAGAGCGCGTGCTCGATGCGACGGCGGAAGGACGCTCGCGCAAGGGGCTCCTTGTAGAAGGCCACGCCGGGGTAGTCGCGCGAATAGGCGTCCCGTCGTTGCGGCCCGTCATGCAACACGACGATGACGCGAACGCCCCGCTTCTGCGCCTCCGCGAGGATGAAGTCGATGCGTGCGAGGGGGGCGTCGCGCCACTTGCCGAGCGGATCCTCCACGTCGAGGAGGAAAACGCGCAGCACGCGCAGGCGTGAAGCGACCATCGCGTCCAGCGTGTCGCGGATGTCCCCGTCGCTGCGCGTGGCGAGGTCGTACGCGCTTGCGCCGCCCCAGGCGGGGGGCAGGGGGGACGCAAGCCGTGCGGTCGAGGCCGTGCCGCACCCCACGAGAAGCGTCGCTACGGCGAGGACTCGCAGCTTCACTTGACGGGGCTCGGCCTCAGAGTGCCGCGCGTCAGGAAGAGGATGCAATGTGCCGTCTCGCTCAGGGGACTCCCGTACTCCGTGTCCCAGCGTCCGTCGCCGCACTGCTCACGCATCAGGTGATAGGCGCCTTCGGAGTGCCAGTCAACGCCCTCGACTTTCTTCGCGCCGTAGAGCGTGAGCAGTTCACCCATCGCGTGCGCGTGCTGGTAGCGATTGACGCACCACTCGGCCTCCGTGGGCGGCACGGTGCGCCACGTGCGACGGCTCTGCAGCCACGCGAGGAGCCCGCGCTGGGCGCCGTCGAGCAGCCGCTTCTGCGAGTCCTTCAGCACCCCACGGCGGGTCAGCTCGATCTGCGCGTAGCGCAGGATGGACGCCGCTGAGTACGTGCAGAGCGCGTTGCCTTCGCGATTGCGCGACTGCGTGTCGCCCGGGTTGAATCGGCACGATTGCGGGCGCACCTTCTTCTTCGCATCGACGTCTTTGTCGGGGTATTCGATGCCTTCGAACGCGAGCTCCAGTTCCAGCCCCATGTCCGCGCACGCGTCGAGCACAGTCTGCATGGCGTGGTTCCAGAGCTCGAGGGGGGTGTCGATGCCCGCCTCGGACGCGAGCGCGAGCGCCTCGATCGCCGCGCGTGTCGTCAGGACGTTCGGGGACTCCTTGTCGATCGCGGGCCAGATGCCCGAGGCGGTCTCGCGGCGCGAGACGAGATTCGCGGTGAGCGCCTTGATCCAGTCCGCATCCTGCTTCGGGAGACTCTTGCGCACGTCGGCGCGCGCCGTGGCGAGATCGCACTCGGCGTACGGCTTGTCCGACGGAGCGGCGCGGTAGACGAATGCCGTCATCTGCCAGTCGACGGCCTGCGGGGTGCCGGCCGTCTGCGTGCGCAGCCACCGGATCGCCTTGTCCACCGCCGGGTCGTCCGGCTTTGCGCCGGCGGCGAGGAGCGCGCGGACGCACAGCCCCGTCGTGCTGGCCTTGGCGTTATTTTCCTCGATGGTGCGGAATGCGGCCCAGTCGCCGCCCGCCGCCTGCTGCTTGCGGAGCCAGTCCGCGGCCTTCTTGACCTGGGCCTCGACGGCCTTGCCGAGCTTCTCGCCGCCGAATTCGAGCTCTTCCTTGAGTTCGAGGGTCTCGACGAACGTGAGGCGCTTTTCCAGCACCTTCGTGTCGTCCTTCACGGGGAGGCGCTCCTGCGCGCGCGTCTTTACGGAGTAGGTGCCGCGCTGCAGGACGCCGCGCGTGACGTGGAGCAGCATCGAGACGCTGATCGTGCCGACGTCGTTCTTCGTGATGACCATCTTGTTGTCGTTGTTCGAGCGCTCCTGCCGGAGTTCGAGGAGCGTGAATTCGCCGTCGATGACGGCGAGCTCTGCGTCGGTCTTCTTGTCCTTCTCGATCTTGCGGAAGACGTAGCGTCCCTTCGCGACGACGGGTCGGATCGAGGTCGCCCCGCCGCCCCATCCCCAGCCGAAGCCGAAGCCGCCCATCCCGTCGCTGCCGTACTGCGCCTCGTAGAAGAAGTACTCCTGGTGCTCCCACTGCTCGCCGGGCTTCACTTCGTGCGACGGAAGGTGGAAGAGCAGGGCGTAGGGGATGTGCGTGTAGCGATCGACGGCGATCCGGTTGGCGCCGGTCTCGGTCAGTTCCGAGCCGAAGACCCAGAACGCGCGGTCGGCGATCGGCTTGCCGTTCGAGCCGAGGACGGAGTACTCCGCCACATGGGTCTTGGGAAGGAGCCACGCGAGCTTTCGCTTGGGCTTATCCTGCGGCGCCGCCGCGCAGAGGGCGAACACCGACATCACCAGGATCGTCCGCATCACTCTATTAGACAACCGGGGGCCCTCCACAGTGCGGCTTCCCGCTAACTCGAAGCGTACGTTCTTTCGTACGCCGCCACGGAGTCGATGATCTCGTCAATCGTGCGTTTCGCTCGCCACCCGATGAGCTTGCGGACGCGCGAGACGTCCGGCACGCGGCGGCGCATGTCCTCGAAGCCCTCTTCGTAGGCTTTCTCGTAAGGTATACGTTTGATCTTGGCCCGGGGGTTGACGCGACGGCGCACGAGCTCGGCCAGCGCGCGAATCGTAATCTCGCGGTTGCTCCCCACGTTGAAAACCTGGCCGAAAGCCTTCGGTGTCGCGATCAGCCGGGCCAGCGCTTCCACGACGTCGCTTACGTGGGCGAAGCAGCGCGACTGGCGGCCGTCGCCGTAGACGGTGATCGGGCCGCCCGCGATCGCCTGCTGGACGAAGCGGGGGACGACCATGCCGTAGCGGCCAGACTGCCGCGGCCCGACGGTGTTGAACAGTCGGGCCACGATGGTCGGAAGTCCGCGCTCCTTCCAATACGCGAGCGCCAGGAACTCGTCGACGAGTTTCGACGCCGCGTAGGACCAGCGGCCCTTCGTCGGCGCGCCGAGCACGCAGTCGTCGGCCTCGGTGAACGGGATGCGCGTGGACTTGCCGTACACTTCGCTGGTGGAGGCCAGCAGCACGGGCTTCTTCTTCTTCGCCGCGTGCTTGAGGATGACCTCGGTCGCATGGATGTTCGTTTCGATGGTGCGAACGGGGCTCTCGACGATGAGCATCACGCCGACGGCGGCCGCGAGATGGAACACCGAGTCGCACCAGTCGATCAGCTCGGCCGTAACTCCTTCGTTGAAGACGGTCTCGATCCTGTATCGCAGTCCGCGCGCCTTCAGGGGCTCGATGTTGCGGATCGCGCCCGTCGACAGGTCGTCGATGACGACCACTTCGTGGCCGGATGCCAGCAGAGTCTCGGCGAGGTGGGAGCCGATGAAGCCGGCCCCGCCCGTGATGAGAAACCGCATGAAGCGCCCAGCATACTAAGGACCCTGTGCGGGGACTATAATTGTCCCCGGTGGCAGACCGCGAAACCCGCACGCTCGTCGCCGAGCGGCTCGACGACCTCTTCGCACGGCTTCTCCGTGAGCGCCATGCGGTCGATCCCGCGGAAGTCGACGAGTGTCGCAAGGCGCAGCGCGATCTGACGAAGAGCGGTTTCTCGTTCCTGTTGCCGGAACTGCTGCAACGGCGCGGAATCATCGACGAGGCGATCGCGGGCGATGTCCTCAGTACGATTCGCGAGCGGTACCTGATCTGTCCGTCGTGCTACGAAGTCCGCGAGCGTGTGAAGGTGTCGGAACGCGCCGTCTGTCTCGGCTGCGGACGGGAATTCACGGTCGGCTCTTCCGCGGCTCTCTCGGCGCACTACGCGACGAGCCTCGCGCCGCGGTCGGGGGCGAGCGCGCTCTTGAGTGGAGGCGTGCCGGCCGGAGTCTTCGGCGATTTCGAGATCGTGCGGGAGATCGGTCGCGGCGGCATGGGCATCGTGTACGAGGCGCGGCAGACGGCGCTCGACCGCCGCGTTGCGCTCAAGGTGCTGCCCCGCTACATGGTCGGGCAGACGGAGGAGCAGGCGCGATTCCGTCGAGAGGCCGAGGCGGCGGGGAAGCTTTCGCATCCTGGGATCGTCACGGTGCATGCGAGCGGCGACCACGACGGCCTGCCGTACATCGCGATGGAATACGTCGAGGGGACGACGCTGGAGCGCATGATCACGCGCGGCTCGCTCGCCCCGGCGCGCGCGGCGGAGATCCTGGCGACGATTGCCGAGGCGCTCGATTACGCCCACAAGGCAGGCGTCGTTCATCGCGACGTGAAGCCCTCCAACATCATCATCGCGGCCGATCATCGCGCCAAGCTCATGGACTTCGGGCTGGCGCGGCACTCTGGCGACTCGACATTGACGGCCGCCGGCATCGCCGTCGGCACGCCTGCGTACATGTCGCCCGAGCAGGCGATGGGGCAGCGCGACGTCGTGGGCGCCCTGTCGGACGTGTACATGCTGGGGGCGACGTTGTATGAGGCGGTGACGGGGGCGAAACCGTTCAAGGGGGACACGCCCGAGGCGGTGATTCACGCGGTGGTAGACACCGAGCCGGTCCCTCCGCGGCGCATTCGAAGCCATCTCCCGGAGGATCTCCAGACGATCATCCTCAAGGCGATGGAGAAGGAGCCGCGCCGCCGGTACGCGAGCGGCGGTGCCCTGGCGGCGGATCTTCGGGCGTTCGTGGCCGGCGAGCCGATTTCGGCGAGGCCCGTGTCGATGTTGGGAAGGGCGGTGCGTCTGGCGCGGCGCCACCGGGCGGCGGCGATCTCCGTCGTCGCGTGCGTGACGACGCTGGCGGGCGCGGCGATCTACGCGGCGACGATCGAGGCGCGGCGTGTGCGGGACGAGGATCGCGCGCAAGTCGCGCGTCGCGGCCGGCTTGACACGCTGATGAGGGAAGCGGCGGAGAAGTTCGACGAGGCGCGCCGGGTGGATCGTGACCAGGAGTCGGGAGTGCGGGAGCTCGAGGCACGCTATCGTGAGATCGGGCCGGGCCGCCTGCAGATCGATGCGGCGAATGCGGAGAAGCTTCCGGAGATGGCGGCGCGGCGTCGCACCGTGGACGCGCTTCTCGAGCGCCTTGAGGGCGTGCTTGCCGGAGTTCGCGAGCGGCTGACCACCGTGCTCGCGGACGATCCGAAACGCGACGAGGCCCGGCGGCTGCGCCGCGACGCGGACCTCCTGGTGGCCCGCGCTTACCGGCGGCTGGCTGAGGCGGAGGCGAAAGCTTTCAGCGAACGCCAGCAGCCGAGAATCGCGCTGCTGTTCTCGAAGGCGGCTTTTTTCGCCGAAGCGGCGGGGGGGGCCGACGCGGAGGTCATCGTGGAGCGCGCGCGCGGTCGCGGGACGCTCGACATAAGGACGATTCCCGATGGAGCGTCGGTCTCGATCCAATCGGTGGACCCCGATACGCTCTTCGAAGGACCCCCTGTGGCAATCGGCCCCGCACCGGTGCGATCGATGAAGATCGAGATGGGAAGTTACGTCCTGCGGGTCCGTGCGGTGGGTCGCGCTGATGCCGTCGTGCCCGTGTTCGTCGAGCGCAGCGAGGCGAGGTCGGTGGACGTCCGCCTGCCGAACGCAGGTCACGTGCCCGAGGACATGGTGTACGTATCCGGAGGCGTGGCCTATATCGGCGACCGCTGGATGGATTTCGTCGCGAAGGCGCACGTGCAGCCGTTCCTGATCGACCGTACGGAGGTGTCGTTCGGCGCGTACATGAAGTACGTCGAGACGCTGCCGAAAGCGGATCGGGCGAAGCGGATGCCGCGCGCGCCGGGCCAGCCGATTCCGGACCCGGTGACCGCCGAGCTCTTGCGGCGACCGGTGAGCGGGATCAGCGCCGAGGACGCGGAAGCCTATGCCGCGTGGGCGGGGAAGCGCCTGCCGACGCGCGAGGAGTGGGAATTCGCGGCGCGTGGCGCGGACGCGCGCGACTATCCCTGGGGGAACAAGTTCGTTGCGGTGCATGCGAGAACTGTCGAGTCCGCGGGAGCGTCCCCGGAATGGTGGATGCTCTTCGAGGACGCGGGGGCGCGCCGGGGGGAGTCCCTCTTCGGCTGCTTCCACATGAGCGGCAATGCGGGCGAGATCGTGCGGATCGGGACCGGATACTATCTCTTCGGCGGGAACTGCGAGCTGTCGAGCCCGTACTGCCGGATCGGCGTCGTGTTCACGTACAACGGACCGGCGATTCGGGCGGGCTTTCGCTGCGCGAAGGATATACCCGAATAATCCCGATCCCGATCCCGATCGCGATCCGGGTGCCTCAGGATCTGGAATGTGGATGCGCGATCGTGGATAGTGGTTCGCACATGGGCGAATTCGACCACATCACGGACCGCGACGTGCGCATCCTGTACGAGCAGATGCGCGCCGAGCCCTATGACACGCTCGATCGAGGCGAGCAGCTCATCGGCTGCGGGAGCCATGACGCGATCGCCATCCTGTATGCGATGCGGGAGGCCGTGCGCGCGATTCTCGACGATCTTGCGGAGCACGCCGACGCGAATCGCATGTCGTACGGGGGCCACGACACGGAGCACTTCGTGGGAATCGAGAACGAGCTGGAGGAGCGCATCGACAAGGCGTACGCCAAGGGATTGACCAGCGACGTCTTCGATCGGTACCACCAGGCGCACGACGGGAAGATGGACGCCGCGGCGGAGCAGTTCCTGAGCGGGGACGCGACGGCGCAGGCGAACAACGAGCTTTTGGCATGCGTCGATCGCGATGACAAGTCCTCGGCGTGCTCGGCGCTCGCCGGCGTGGTCGCCGCGTGGCCATCGCACACGTCATCGCCCTGTGCGTTCGAGTTGCTCGGAAACGCGCTCGTGATCGCGCAGCGATATGGGGATCGAATTCTCCAGGATCGCGTGCTCGCGCTCGCGGACCCGGGTCGGATCGCGGATCAGCGACTGCTCTTCAATGTCGCGTGTCTGCGCGCCGTGCGCGGTGAGAAGGTCGAGATGCTGGCGGCGATCGGGCGGGCGATCGAGCTGGGGCGCCCGAAGGAGACGTTCATGGACGATCCGGACTTCGAGGTGTACCAGGACGATCCGGAATTCACGGCGCTGGTCGGCGAAGCGGAGCCGGAATAGCCGGTTGCTCGCCTTGGCAACGACGCGTTAGACGTTCCGCGGAATCAAGTTGATCAACCTGTGCCGCACACGCAGCGGCTCACGTTCTGCGATGTTCCCCACTTAACGCAGAGCCCGCTGAGCAAGACAAGAGGGGTTCGGGGCGCGGAGGGGATGTGCCGTCCGCCGGCCCGCGCAAAGCGCGGGTGCGGCCGCGCAGACCCGGATTCCGAAACGATCCCCGCCGTCGCTGCGCGTTTCGGAAGCCGGGTCTGCGTGGCCGCCCGTGCGGGCTCCGCCCGCACGCCGGCGGAACTCAGCGCCCCGAGCCACTCCGCGGAATCTCCGCGTTCTCCGCGTTTGGTTCGGTGCATGCCTGCGGCGAGCTCAGCGACCGCGTGTGAGCTTCAACTGTTGTCCGTTTCGCCGTCTTGGCGTCTTGGACTTGCACAGGTTATTTGTGCGCAGTCCGTTAGCCGCTAGTTGGCGGCTGGAGCAGCCGCGGCGGGCTTGGGGCGCGGCGGGGCGGGCGGCCGTTGGAGGTGCGGGTGATAGTCCTGCAGCGCCCGCACTTCGAGTTTCTTCTTTTGCAGCTGCTCGATGCCGTTGACGGCGGCCTGCGCGCCGGCGACGGACGTGATCACGTGGATGCCGTGGGCGATGGCGAAGGCACGGATCTTCCCTTCGTCCGTGAGCGTCCCCTTGCCGCTCGGCGTGTTGATGATCAGGTCGATCTCGTTGTTGACGATGAGGTCGGTCGCATTCGGCCGGCCCTCCTTGATTTTGAAGATCGACCGGACGCCGAGCCCGTTCCTCTCGAGGACACGCGCCGTTCCGCCCGTCGAGACGATCGTGAACCCGAGCCGGTCCAGCTGCTTGGCGATGTAGATGATGTCGCGCTTGTCCTGGTCTTTCACGGAGACGAAGACCGTCCCCTTGACCGGCAGCTTGTGGCTCGCCGCCATTTCCGCCTTCGCGTAGGCGCGTCCGAAATCGTAGTCGATCCCCATGACCTCGCCGGTGGACTTCATCTCGGGCCCGAGGATGACGTCCACGCCAGCGAATTTCTTGAAGGGGAAGACGGACTCCTTCACGCTGAAATGGCGCGGCTCGATCTCCTTCTTCAGGCCGAAATCGCGCAGCTTCATCCCCGTCATCACCTTGGCGGCGATCCGTGCGAGCGGAACGCCGATCGCCTTGGCGATGAACGGCACGGTGCGGGAGGCGCGCGGGTTGACCTCGATCACGTACGCGTCCGCGCCTTTCACGGCGAACTGCACGTTCATGAGACCGCGCACGTCGAGCTCCTTCGCGAGCGCAACCGTCGCTTTGCGCAGCGCGTCCATCTGCGCGTCCGACAGCGAGTACGGCGGGATCGACATCGCGCTGTCGCCCGAGTGGACCCCCGCCATCTCGATGTGCTCCATGATGCCGGCGATGAACACTTCCTCGCCGTCGCCGATCGCATCGACGTCGACCTCGATCGCGTCCTCGATGAATTTGTCGACGAGCACGGGATGCTCCGGGGCGACGTCCGTCGCCTGGGCGATGAACTGCTCCAGCATCTCCTCGTCGTAGCAGACGGCCATCGCGCGGCCTCCGAGCACGTAGCTCGGGCGCACGAGCACAGGGTAGGCGAGGCCGTTGGCGAGCACGCGGGCCTCCTCGAACGTCCGCGCCATGCCGCCGGGCGGCTGGAGGAGACCGAGCTTTTTGCAAACGTCGGCGAAACGCCCGCGATCGCTCGCGCGATCGATCGAATCGAGGGACGTCCCGAGGATCTTCACGCCGCCCTCGACGAGCTTTTTCGCGATGTTCAGCGGCGTCTGGCCTCCGAGCTGGACGATCACGGCGTCGGGTTTGATCGCGTCCCAGATGCTGAGGACGTCCTCGTCCGTCACGGGTTCGAAAAACAGCTGGTCGCTGATGTCGTAGTCGGTGGACACCGTTTCGGGATTCGAGTTCACCATGATGACCTCGTACCCGAGCTCGCGCAGGGCGATCGACGCCGAGACGCAGCAGTAGTCGAACTCAATTCCCTGGCCGATGCGGTTCGGCCCGCCGCCGAGAATCATGATCTTCTTCTTGTCGCTGACGCGGTGTTCGCTTTCGCGCTCGTACGTGGAGTAGAAGTACGGCGTGAAGGCCTCGAATTCCGCGGCACAGGTGTCGACGAGCTTGTACGCCGGCAGGATCCCCTGCGCGATGCGGTGCGCGCGGACTTTCGTCGCGTCGGTGCGGTACATGAGGGCGAGCTGGCGGTCGGAGAAGCCGAGGCGTTTGCCCGCGAGAAGGGTCTCGTTGGGCAGTTCCTCGAGGGAACGATAGCTGCGCAGTTCGTCCTCGTAGGCGACGATCTGCCGGATCTCCTCGATGAACCACGGGTCGATCTTCGTCAGCTGCGAGATGTCGCGCACGGTGAACTTGCTCTTAATCGCGTAGCGGATGTAGAAGAGGCGCTCGACGTTCGGCACGACGAGCTTTTCGCGGATCTCCTCCGCGGTGGGCGCGTGGCTCGAGAGCATCCGGTCCTTGCGGTCCCAGCCCAGGCCCTGGCGATCCTGTTCGAGGGAGCGCAGGGATTTCTGCAGCGCCTCCTTGAAGGTGCGGCCGATCGACATCGTCTCGCCAACGCTCTTCATCTGGATGGTCAGCGTGGGGTCCGCCTCGGGGAATTTCTCGAACGCCCAGCGCGGCGTCTTCACGACGACGTAATCGATGGTCGGCTCGAAGCACGCGGGTGTCTTTCGCGTGATGTCGTTCTGAATTTCGTCGAGCGTGTATCCGACGGCGAGCCGCGCGGCGATCTTCGCGATGGGGAAGCCCGTGGCCTTCGACGCGAGGGCGGACGAGCGGGACACGCGCGGATTCATCTCGATGACGATCATGCGCCCGTCGGCCGGGTTGATGGCGAACTGGATGTTGCAGCCGCCGCACTGGATGCCGATCTCGCGGATGATCGCGATCGACGCGTTGCGCATCTTCTGGTACTCGACGTCGGTGAGCGTCTGGGCGGGGGCGACGGTGATCGAGTCGCGCGTGTGGACGCCCATGGGGTCGAAATTTTCGATGGAGCAGACGATGACGACGTTGTCCTTCCGGTCGCGCATCACCTCCATCTCGTATTCCTTCCAGCCGATCACCGACTCCTCGACGAGGACGGTGTGGTTCAACGACTGGTCGATTCCGTACTGCACGATGCGGTCGAATTCCTCGAGGTTGTAGGCGATGCCGCCGCCGTGGCCGCCAAGGGTGAAGCTCGGGCGGATGACGCACGGCAGCCCCACCCGTTCGCGGACGGCGTGCGCCTCGGCCAGGTTCGTGACGTAGCCGGATTCCGGCAGGGACATGCCGATCTTCTGCATGCAGCGCTTGAAGAGTTCGCGGTCCTCCGCCTTGCGGATCATCTCGGCGTCGGCGCCGATCATCTCGACGCCGTACTTCTTGAGGACGCCGCGGTCGGCGACGGCGATAGCGGTGTTGAGTCCGGTCTGGCCGCCGAGCGTCGGGAGGAGCGCGTCGGGGCGTTCGCGCTCGATGATCTTCTCGAGGACCTCGGGCGTGACCGGCTCGATGTACGTCCGATCCGCCATCTCCGGATCGGTCATGATGGTGGCCGGATTCGAATTGAGGAGGATGACAAAAAAGCCCTCCTCTCGGAGGGCCTTGCACGCTTGGGTGCCGGAGTAGTCGAACTCGCAGGCCTGTCCGATGACGATCGGCCCGGAGCCGATCAGTACAATCTTGTGGATGTCTTCTCGGCGAGGCATCTATGTCGCGTAAGGTTCTATCCGCGCGGAGCGGGCAAGTCAACGTGCGGAGAGCGGGTGATCATTGCTCCTTCGCCCGTTCGCGCGCATTCTTGAGAGGGTCAGCCAGCTGTTTTTCCATGGTCGCGTCGAGCTGGATCGCCTGCTCCCAGTCCCGCACGGCCTCGACCCATCGGGCCGTCTGCGAGTAGCTGAAGCCGCGATTGACGAGACTGTTGACGTGGCCCGGCTGTTGGGCGAGCGCGCTTGAGCAGTCCGCGATCGCCTCGCCCCACTTCTTGTGCTTGACGTAGAGCTGCGCGCGATTGACGAAGCCCCAGAAGTAGCTGGGGTTTTTCGAGAGCGCGGTCGTGTAGTCGGCGATCGCATTCTCGTCGTCGTTCATCTCGATGTAGATCGTCGCCCGGCGGTTGTAGCCGATCGATGCGCCCGGCTTGATGCGGATGTAGATGCTGATGTCGTCCCACGCCTTCTGCAGCTGCTTGTTGTGGGTGAAGAGCAGCGAGCGCGTCAGGTACGTCATGGGAAACTTGGGGTCGGTCTCGATCGCGGTCGTGTAGGCCTTCAGCGCATCGGCGTAAAACGGCGACGTCTCGGACGTACGACCGAATCCCTTGAGATGATAGGTCATCCCGAGGCAGTAGGGTGCGTGCACGCACTTCGGGTCGGCGGCCGCGCCCTTCGCGAAGTCCTCGATCGCCGCGTCGGGCTGGTTCAGTGCAAGCCGGTTCACGCCGCGGATCACCCATCCGTGGGGGTCCTCAGGGTAACGATCGATGTAGCGCGTCAGGAACGGTTGTGCGTCCGGGGCGCGCCGGGAAAACTGCAGGATGCGGCCGCGCAGGAGCGCCGCCTCAGGCTCCTTCGGATCGGCGGGCAGCGCCTGCAGCGCCTCGTTCAGACCCTTGGAGATGACGAGCATGCTCGCGCGCGCGTGCGCCCGGTCGTCGGGCGGGATGGCGTCGTCGGCGATGCCCGCGAAGTCGTCGATGCACTTTTTCGCATGCGGCTGCGCATCGTCGGTGAAGTCCGCGTACGGTCCGATGTCGATCGGCCCGTGCTGCTGAAGGAACGGGGTGAGGAAGCCGGCCACGCACGTGTACTGCCGGTGGTGGCAGAGGGCGCGATTGATGCGCGACTCGACGTGTTTCGGATCGAGCTCGAGGGCCTTGGACAGCGCGGCGATCGCCGCCGGCAGGTCGGATTTCAGGCGCAGCGCCTTGCCCTCGATGAAGTACGCGCGCGCGTCCTCGCCGAGGTCCAGCCGCGCCTCGCGCGCACGGTCTGCCGCGAGAGCCAGTTTTGCGTCCTGAAGCGCCCGCCGGGCTTCGGCCAGAGTCTCTTCGCCGCGCCTGCGTTTCCGGGCGGCATCCTCTTTCGTGTCCGGCGGGGGCGGCGGTGGCGCCGTCGTCGTTGCGGTCTTGGGTCCGTCCTGCACCTTCGGATTCCGGGAGATCAGGATGATCAACCCGATGACGGCGGCAAGTGCGATGGCGCCGGCGATCGCCAGTGGAGCGTGCGGCTTGGAGGGCGGCGGCACGTGGGGAGCGTGTTTCAGATTCGCGAGCGCGGCCGGGCGCTTCGCCATGCGGGTCGACACCGGCTGCCCGGCGATGAAGAGGTCGAGTTCGTTCGCGAGGGCGGCGGCGGAAGCGAAGCGTTGTCGCGCGTCCTTCGCCAGACACTTCATGATCACGGCCGCCAGGCCCGCATGTATGTCCGGCCGGTGCTTCTCCAGGGGCGTCGGCGGCTGGGACACGACGCGCTTCATCACGTCGCCCATGGCCTCGCCTTCGAAGGGGACGGCCCCATGGGTTACGAGCGTGTAGAGGGTGGCGCCGAGCGCGTAGATATCGGTCGCCGCATCGACGCGCTCGCCGCGCGCCTGCTCGGGCGACATGTACGCGGGAGTGCCGAGTGTCATCCCTTCGCGCGTCAGCGCTGCGCCCGCATCGCCGAACGCGTCCCAGGCGACTCCGAAGTCGACCACCCAGACGTGCTCACCTTCGAGGAGGATGTTGGCCGGCTTGACGTCGCGGTGGACGATGCCCTGCTTGTGCGCGGGGTCGAGGGCACGGGCGGCATCGCGAACGATCTCGGCGGCGCGTCGCTGCTCGAGGCCGCGGGCAATGTCGTGCGCCGTCGCGCCCTCGATGTACTTGATGACGAGGAAGTACGTGCCGCCGTCCTCGCCGACCTCGTAGATCGGGATGATGTTCGGGTGAGTGAGTCGGGCGATCGCGCGCGCTTCGCGGAAGAAGCGTTCGAGGATCGTCTTGTCGGGAGCCCTCGCGCCGACGTTCAGGATCTTGACGGCGACCCAGCGCTTCAGCGCTTCGTCCCACGCCTTGTAGACGGCGCTCGAGCCGCCGCGCCCGAGCATCGTGCTCAGCGTGTACTTGCCGAGGACCTTCAGCGGCGAGCTCTTCCGGTGCGTCGACGGCCGCTCGTCCTGGATGCGCAGGAACTGCTCGGTGGTCAGCCAGCCGTCGCGCACGAGCAGCGATCGCGCGTCGACGTGCGATTTTTCCGCCTCCTTCTGGATCGCGTCCCGCACGGCGGGGCTGATGTACTTCGCCCGTTCGGCGCGGTCGAGGAGACGCTGAAGGAGGGCCCTGTCCACCGGGGGGATTATACCGCGCGGGAGGAATCCCGATCCCGATCCCAATCCTGATTGAACCGGCTCACGCCCAGAGCCAGCGCCAGATTTCCGGAAGTGTGGGGCGCTTCCCGTAGAGCAGCAATCCCAGGCGGTACAGCTTCGCGGAGAAGCGGATGGCCAGGATGGTCGAACCGATGAGGATTGCGATCGCGAGCGCGATCTCCCACCCCGGCGTATGCTCGGGATCGACGGAGTAGCGGAGCATCATCGTCATCGGCGTCGTGAGCGGGATGAAGGTGAAGACGCGCGCAAGCGTGGATTGCGGGCTCGTGAGGATGCTCATCCACACGAAGACGGGACTCATGACGGTGATGCTGATGAACCACGTGAATTGCGTCGCCTCGCGCTGGTTGCTGCCGAGGGAGCCGAGCCCCAGCAGCAGGCTGCCGTAGAGCGCGTAGCCGAGGAGGTAAAAGACCGTGCAGAACACGAAAAGCGTGGGGTTGACCACGAAAGTCACCGCCAGCGAAAGTGCCGTGCCCACGCCGAGGATGCTCCAGATCGCGACCTGCAGCAGTCCGACGGATCCCAAGCCGATGAGCTTGCCCGCGAGCAGCTCCGTAGGGGTCACGGAGGAAACCACCATCTCCATGACGCGATTCTCCTTCTCGTCGGCGAGCCCCTGGATCAGGTAGCCGCCCGACACGGAGATCGAGACGAAGAGGAGGAAGAAGAACGCGATGCCGGAGCCCATGCGCCGGAGGTAATCTTCCGGATTCTCCTCCTTGGACACGCCCCCCGTCGCTGTGGAGAGGTAGACGGGCACGGCGTGCGAGACTGGCTCGCGCGCGCGCCGCAGGCGGATCGGATCGTCGTCTCGCAGGACGCACGTGACGAGGTAATCGCGGAACTCCGGATTCACGATCGCGCGATTCATCGTGAACAGCGACGGCGTGATCGTCGAATAGACGTCGACCCGCCCCTCCTTCAGGTACTCCGGCGGGACGATGATCGCGATTTGGACGCCGTCGGCGCGCATCTTCGTCTTCGCTTCGTCGCGCGACGCATACCGCGTCCACTTCGAGGGAGCGCCTTTCGTCAGCAGGCCGCTCTCGTCGACATATCCGAGCTTCGCGTTTTCGACCTTGCTCTGCTCCTCGTCCATGCTCCTCTGCTGCATGAGGATGCTGATTCCCATCACGCCGAGCATGAACACGGGCAGGCCGAACGTGACGAGGATGAAGCTCCATCGCTTGACGGTCGTGAGGAACTCGTGCTTGGCGACGACGAAGACCTTCATAGGTGGAATCTAGAATCGAGAATCGAGAATCGAGGGGGCATCGTCATGCGCTCGCCTCGGTGGTCTGCACGAGACGCCGGAGCATGCGTGAGACTTCGTCCAGTGTCGCAACGGCGGCCGAGCTGTCTTTCACATATCCGAGATCTTTCGACAGCGTCAGGAAATATCTCAGCTCTTCGGCGGAGCCTGGACTGATGTTGTAGAGCCGCGCCTTGTCCTGCGCTCTTCTTCGTCCATAGCCTTCGGCGATATTGGCGGGTATCGAGACGGCCGCGCGCCGCATCTGTGACGTAATTCCAAATCGCTCGTCGCCCGGAAAGGTCCGTGTCATGCGATAGACCTCGAGCACCAGTGCGTGGGCCTTTTGCCACACGTTCAGCTGGTCAAAACTCGTCGTTCCCACGGATCTCCTCCTCGATGCTCGATTCTCGATTCTAGATTCTCTTGTCGCCCACCGCCCGGATGAAGACCTCGTCCAAAGTGGGGAGAGCACGTTCAAAGTGTCGGATGATCGCACCTTCCTGCACGAGTGTGCCGAGGAATCTCTCCGGCGACACGCGCGGCCGGACCTTCGCAAGTGCGCCCTTCGACTCGACGGAGTCGACGTCCGCGCGGCCTTCGAGCTTTACATCGGTTTCGATGAGGATCGAATCATCCGCGAACTTCTCGCGCATCTCGCGCACGGTGCCCGACAGGATCGTGCGGCCGTGATTCATGAGCATCGCGCGCGTGCACAGAGCCTCGACCTGGTCCATCAGGTGCGTCGAAAGGATGATCGCGGTGCCTTTCGCGGCCAACTCCTTCATGAGGTCGATGACGACGATCCGGTTGACGGGATCGAGGCCGGTGAACGGCTCGTCGAGGATGACGAGCGACGGTTCGTGCAGCAGCACGGCGGCCAGCTGCACCTTTTGCTGCATCCCCTTCGAAAGCTCGCGCATGTTCTTGCGTCGATACGCGAACAGGCCGAATCGGTCGAGGTAGTTGTCGGCGCGCGCGCCCGCGACGTGTCGCGAGAGGCCCTTGAGCTCGCCGAGGAAGCGCAGGACGTCGAGGACCTTCTGCTTCTGGTAGAGGCCTCGCTCCTCGGGGAGGTACCCGATCTTGTCCTTGAGCGCGGACGTCAGCGGCTGGCCGAGGATGCGGATGGTGCCGGAGTCGGGACGGATGATGTCCGTGATCATCCGGATCAGCGACGTTTTTCCCGCGCCGTTGGGGCCCAAGAGGCCGAAAACCTCGCCGGGGGCAACCGAGAGCGAGATGCGATCGACCGCGAGCTTGCCGTCGTACGCTTTGACTACGTCGACGACCTCAAGGGCCGTCACGTTATGCTTTCTCGATCTCCGTGATGGACTTCACGACCTTGCCCACGAGTCCATACTCCTTGGCCGCCGTCGGGGAGAGCCAGAAGTCGCGATCGGCGTCCTTGGTGACCTGCTCGGTGGTCTTGCCGGTCTCAACGCCGACGATTTCGTTGTAGCGTTCGCGCAGCTTGATGATCTCCTCGGCGTTGATGGCGATGTCGCTCGCCGACCCCCACATCATGGTCGAGGGTTGATGGAGGAGGAATCGCGAGTTCGGCATCGAGAAGCGGCGCTCCCGGGGCGCCGCGAGGTAGATCATGACGGCCGCACTTGCGCAGAGGCCTGCGCAGACGGTGCGGATCGGAGGCTTGACGAAGCGCATGAAATCGTAGATGGCGAAGCCGCTGTCGGCGCTGCCGCCGGGGGAGTTGACGTAAACGGTGATGGGCAACTTGTCGTCCATCCCCTGGAGGATGATGAGCTGGGCGTGCACCTTCTTCGCGAGCGAGTCGCTGACCTGCTCCTCGACGAAGATCGTGCGCGCCTTGAACAGGTGTTTCAGGAGCGCGCCGTCCTCCTTCGATCCCTTCTCTTCGCGCTCTTCGTCGTCGTCCATCCGGAAGTCGCCGATGTTCATGCTGGATCCCTCTGTGGGGTAAACGTGGTGTGTCTTGAGAGTCATCCCGCGTGCCCTTCGACTCGCTTCGCTCGCTCAGGGCACTTCGCCTCGGCCGCGGCCGGGCTGCTTGCACTGAGCGAGGCCGCGCCAGCGGCCGAGTCGACGTGGTGGGCGTGGACAGAGTCGAACTGTCGACCTTCCGCTTATCAAGCGGATGCTCTAACCAACTGAGCTACACGCCCTTCCCAAAGATCAAAGAACAGATTCGAACGACCCGAGCGGTCGTTCGCGTGGAGGAAATTAACCGTTCTGCCGGGGATTGTAAAGGGCGCGAGATTGGTGGAGCCGACGGGGATCGAACCCGCAACCTCCTGGTTGCAAACCAGGCGCTCTCCCAACTGAGCTACGGCCCCTCGACTCGCTCCGCTCCCTCGGGGCGGCCCCTTGGCAACGCTGCGATGCCGCATCTTATGTGCGGTGCGCGTGCGCGTCAACCGCGCGCTCCCGATCGGGATTGGGATCAGGATCGGGATCCGGTCTATGGATTGTTCAGCTCGCGGATCTTGACGACATCGACGCCCCCCTGATTCGGGCGCGCGAACGTCCATATCACCGTGCCGTTGGGATTCGCAGCCTTCTTCCAGAAGATCCACTCGCTCGACAGCAGGTAGTGCGTCAGGAAGCGCGCGCCTTCGCCCGTCTTCGGGTTGCACGTGACGTCTGCATACTCCAGTTGCTTCGGCCGGTTCACCACGCTGTCGGTCGTCTTGGCCGAGCGCGTCGTGCCGGCGTCGGTTCCGGTTGTGTTCGTCGATGTCGTGTTCGGTTGAGCAACGGCACGCGACGGGTCGACGGATCCGCCGCCGGAGGCGACCGGTCCGCCGCCCCCCGGGGACAGGCCGCCGCACGCCGCAAGCAGCGCAAGCGGGAGCAACCAAACGAGACGGCTGAACATGGCGCGCATTATACTACCGAGGACGCACCCCACAATTGCAATCCATGCAGGGCGCGCTCCGAATTGATGTAATCGTACTCATCTGCTCCAGTCGTACCTTTACTTCGCGGCGATCCGCGCCTGAATTCTCTAACTCGGTCGGAGGTCACTTATGCCGGAACTTGGGATGCCCCGCTTCAACGAGCCCTTTCAGCAGGCGCTGGGGAAGTTGACGGGAATCGCGACGGCCGCAGCGATCGGCTTCGTCGTCATCGGACTTCTTGTCTTCGC
>CAYXVY010000017.1:0-11924 GCA_964468745.1 uncultured Planctomycetales bacterium
ACCCCGCTCGCGTTGCGGCCCTCGTGGAACGCGCGGGCGGTCGCGTTTCATCGGTCGCCGCGGGAACTGCGATGAGGGCGCGCAGGCGCACGCTGGAGAACTCCTCGTCGCGCTCGGCCTCCGCGGCGACCGATGAAACGCGACCGCCCGCGCGTTCCACGAGGGCCGCAACGCGAGCGGGGTCGAAGAGTCCCGGCAGCGTATCGACGATCAGGGCTTGCGCCTCGGGATTCACCTGGCTCCCGAGGATTCCGGGTATGGCGGCGAGCGCGCGCTCAAGGTCGAGAACGGGGCCCTGCAAGCCCGTGATTCGCATCATGAGTCGCTGCGGATGCAGCCTGTATCCGCGGTCGCGAAGAGCGCGATCCAACTTTCTGGCATCGAAGGTCGCGGGGTCGACCTCGAGCGAGGCTGTCTCGTCGGCGAAGTTGACGGTGGCGCCGGTCACGCCGGGCGCGTCGCGCGCCGTCTGCTCGATGGTGCGCACGCAGGACGCGCAGTGCATTCCGCGCACGGAGACCTGAATGCGGGTGGGCACGGATTCCATGGTAGCGGCGTCCGATGCTGTATGACACAATCGGGAACGATGGAAGCGAGACCCGCCATTCCCGAGAAATTGCAGCTCGAGTGTCCGCAGTGCGACACGCGGTTCACGCTGAAACGGTACGTGCCTGACAAAAAGGTGCGCTGCCGAAAGTGTCGCGCGATCATCAAGATTCCCGTCGTCGCTGAGTACTTGACGGACGCGCAAAAGAGGGAGTTTGTCGCTGTCGTGGGAGGCGGCTCCATCGCCCCTGAAATGCAGGTGAAGGTCGCCAGGATCTTCTCGGTGCCGAGGCTGGCGTTGATGACGCTGTCGATGCTGCTGCTTCTGGGCGCCGGCATTTGGGTGTTTGCGTGGCGAGCGCGCCAGGTGAGCGCTCCGCGAGCGGTCGAGAAGCCGGCCGTCAAACATACGATCGCGTGGCTGCAGAAGAACAACCGCGCGTTCGATTTCCCGATCTGGCAGGGATATGAGTGGGCGTACACGCTCACCGACGGCGGTCAGGAACAGAGATTCGTGGTCGCGCAATCGGGCGGCGCGGACGACTTCGGACAGTTCGAGATGTCGATCGCGCATCCAGCGTCGCCGCGGCGGATGACGGTGCGCGTGCAGGACGAGGGTGTATTCGTGCCGGTCGAACAGCGGGGGCCCGATCGCTACGTCTACGAGCCGCCGCTGCCCATCCTGAAGCTGCCGCTTGCGCCTGGCGACATCTGGACGTACCAGGGGAAGCGGACGCTGGAAGGGGGCGCTGCGGAGCCCGTTGATCTCGAGTTCCGTGTCTCGACGGAAGTCGTCGAATGCGGTATCGGCAAGAAGGACTGCTTCAGGATCGTGATCGCCGGCATGCGGGGCGAAACCAAGATCGACGAGACGCAGTGGTATGCGCCGGGTGTCGGCCTCGTCAAGCGGTGCGAGGTCGTCGACGGCAAGTCGGAGGAGGGGAAACTCCTTCGATTCAAGGGGCCGTAGCTCGCACCGCCTTGAGCGGCACGGTTGCTGCGGTCCGCTTACGAACCAAACGCGGAGAACGCGGAGGTTCCGCAGAGTGGCTTGGGGCGCTGAGTTCCGCCGGCGTGCGGGCGGGGCCCGCACGGGCGGCCACGCAGGCACGGATTCCGAAACGCACAGCGACGGGCGGGGATCGTTTCGGAATCCGTGTCTGCGCGGCCGCAACCGCGCTTTGCGCGGGCCGGCGGAAGGCACATCCCTGCGCGCCCCGAATCCCTCTAGTCCGTCTCAGCGGGCTCTGCGTAAAGTCGGAATCGATGCGGAATGTGAGCCACTGGGTGTGCGGCAGAGATTGATCAACTTGTTTCCGCGCTACGCCTTAGAAAAGCCGCAGGACGAGCGACGACATCACGGACGACGCCCAGAATGCCTTGCGCTTGCGGTCGCGACTCCTATCCTCGCCATGCTCGGCGTAGGGAACGTCCTCGCGGCGTCGCGCGCGGTCCATCGGCATGGAGCGACTCTTCTTCGGCGCAATGTCCCGTCTGAACATGTCTCCCCCCAGCAAAATCTCGTGTCCCCGATCCTCAATCCCCGATCGGGTCCGTTACGCTCGCGGATGGAACTTGCTGTGAATCGCCTTCAGCCGCGTGCGATCCACGTGCGTGTAGATCTGCGTCGTTGATATATCGGCGTGCCCGAGCATTTCCTGCACGATGCGCAGATCCGCGCCTCCTTCGACGAGATGTGTGGCGAATGAGTGCCGGAACGCATGGGGGTAGGCGTCCGATTGCACGCCCTCCGCCAGCGCGCGGCGTTTCACGATGCGCCAGACCGTCTCGCGCGAAAGCGCACCTCCGGAGGGGCCGGTGAAAAGGGTGTCGCCGTCTCGACGGCCGTCGGAAACGTACGCGCGAATGGTGTCGATCGCCGTACGGCCGATGGGAACGACTCGCTCTTTCGAGCCTTTGCCGAAGCAGCGCACGTAGCCAAGATCGAGGCTTACGTCCGTCAGTTTCATCGAGACGAGCTCGGAGACGCGCGCGCCGGACGCGTAGAGCAGCTCGAGTATCGCGCGATCCCGGGGGCTCGTGTTCTGTGCGAGCCGTTCGATCTCCTGCGTCGCGAGTACGTGAGGCAGGGGCGAGCGCGCGCGGGGCGCTCGGACGAGGTCCGCCAGGTCGGCGTGAATGCGTCCTTCGCGCTGAAGGAATCTGAGAAACGAACGGAGCGCCGCAGCTGCGCGTGCGACGGACGCGACCGCGAACTTGCGCTGCCTGAGCCACGCGGGAAAGCCCTGAACGCTCGATGCGTCGATGGATCCGCGCGAGTAGCGGGAGAATTGCTCGAGGTCGCGTCGATAGGACGAGAGGGTGTGCGGGCTCATGCCGCACTCAATGCGCAGGTAGTCGAGGAAGTCCCCGGCGTCGCGTTGCATCCATATCTTCTATCGGCTACGATGCGATGAATGACGCTGCTGGTGTTGCTGCTGGCGCTGCAGGGGCAGAACGGGGATGCGCCGCAACCGCAGACGGGCATCGCCGCGAAGGTCAATGGCGAGATCGTTACGTGGGACGAGGTGGAGCTGAAGCTTCGCGATTTCTCCCCGGGCGAGCGTCCCCCCGACCTGCGGCGCAGCCTGCTGCGCCAGATTGCGGAGGACCGCCTCCGCATGCAGTTCGTCGAGAAGTACAAGATCAAGGTGACGGACAAGGAAGTGGACGACGCCATCGCGCGCGACAAGAAGCAGCTGGGGGGCGAGGCTCGCTTTCAGAAGTTCCTCGAGTTCCGCAAAATTACGCTCTCGCAGTGGATCGCGCAGCGACGTCAGGACCTGAGCATTCAAATGCTGTACCGCCGGCTTTCCACGGAGGCCGTGCGGCAGCCGAATTTCCGTTCGGTGCTGCTGTGGGACAGCGCGACGCCGGACGAGCTGCGCGACTATTTCAATAAGAACAAGGACCAGTTCAACGGCATTGAGCATGTGACGGTCTGGCGGATCGGCTTGAAGTTCGGTCCGGACGACAAGGAGGAAAAGCGGCGCCTCGCGGAGTCGCTGCTTCGCAAGCTCAACGAGGGGACGGAATTCGGAATCCTGGCTCACTTCTATTCCGAGACTTCGACGACAGGAAAACACGGCAAAGTACCGGTCATGCGCGAAGTGAGACGAGAGGAAACGAAGGACTTCTGGAGCCCCGAGATCCAGAAGCACGTATTCGATGTCATGAAGGCGGGTGATACGAGCCCGATCCTCGAAGAGCCGGGGACCTTCAACATCTTCTTCGTTGAGGCGCGCGCGGATCGCAAGGCGGAGGATTTCGACGAGGCGCAGCTGCGCATCCGCGCCCAGCTGGAGAATGCGCGCCGGGAGGAAAATCACAAGATCCTCCGCGACGCGCTTGCCGCCCAGTCCTTCATCGAGCCGCCGGACCTGTTCAAGTAATGCTCATCGTTCTCGAGGTCCGCGGCTTGACGATGGAAATGGTGCGACGCGGCGACAGTGCGGCGCATCTGTTCGATCTCATCGCCGAAGGGGATCTCGCGGAATGCGAGGGGTTGCCGCGGCGGGTCGATGCGGAGTGGATCGTTGATACGCGCCTCGAGCGCGGGCTCCACGAACTGGCGGCGATCGACGCGTTGATCCCTGCGCTTCGACAGCGCGGGGCGCTCGCGATCGTGAGCGAACGCGTCGCCGTCTTCCCGAGGCCGCTGGGGCTCAAGCCGGGATCGCGGCTCACGAGCGAGCAGGCCGCCGCACATCTGGAGGCGATTGCCGGTGGACCGTGAGCGGCTGGCGGCGAACGTCCAACTCGTCCGCGAGCGCATCGCAGCGGCGTGCAAGCGCGCGGGACGCCCGACGGGCGATGTCACGCTCGTAGCCATCACGAAATACGTTGGCCCTGAAATTATCGCGGCGCTGTCAGACTGCGGAATCACCGACTGCGGGGAGAACCGCGTACTGGAAGGGGTCGAGCGGATCGCGAAGGTCGGGCCTCGATTCCGCTGGCACTTCGTCGGGCACGTGCAGACGAACAAGGTCAGGCATGCGATAGACCGGTTCGAGGTCTTCCATTCGATCGATCGCTGGGAGCTTGCCTCGGAATTGGAGCGGCAGGCGAAACAGCACACGAGGACTACAGTCGGATTCGTTCAAGTCAACGTGAGCGGAGAAGGGACGAAGGGCGGAGCAACGCCGGATGAAACGCCCGCCCTCGTCGGTCGCATCAATCGCGAGTGCCCGTCGATACAGATCGCGGGGCTGATGACGATGGCGCCTCACGCGCAGTCACCGGAGGCGTCGCGGCCGCATTTTCGGCGTCTGCGGGAAGTGCGCGATCAGTGCGGACTCTCCGGGCTCTCGATGGGAATGACGGCGGATTTCGAGGTGGCTATCGAGGAGGGTGCTACGCACGTAAGGGTCGGATCCGCGCTGTTCGAAGGATTGTCCTGATCGTGCCAGGGGAGAGTCGAGGGAGTTAACGTAATTCGCGATTCTGCCGTAGAATACTAGGTCCGGCGTCCAATACTCTGGAGGGGTTCCTTGCCACGTCTCGTCGTCGAGAAGGGCAACGACAAGGGGAAGACCTTTGTCGTGACGCCCACCGGTACGCTCATCGTCGGGCGCGACCAGGCGGCCAGCGCGCAGCTGCGCGACACGATGTGTTCGAGGCAGCACTTCCGAATCGAGCAGCGGCCCGAGGGCTGGTTCGTCGTGGACCTCGGGAGCATGAACGGCACGTTGCTCAACGGGAAGCCCATCGGCAAGGAGCAGAAACTCACGTTCGGAGATCTCGTCAAGATCGGCGAGACGCTCTTTTCGTTCCTGTCCGACGAAACCGCGGCGGAGGACACCCTCGTCGGTCAGCGGATGGGCGGCTACAAGGTGATCGAGCGCGTGGGGCGCGGCGGCATGGGCACGGTGTACAAGGCCGAACAGATCGACCTGCAGCGCATCGTCGCGCTGAAGGTGATCGCCGCCGAGCACGTGAAGAACAAAGACTTCATCGAGATGTTCGTGCACGAGGCGCGGGCCGCCGCGAAACTCAACCACACGAACATCGTGCAGGTGTACGACGTCAAGAAGCAGAACGAGGTCTACTATTTTTCGATGGAGTTCGTTCCGGGCGGCAGCGTCCAGGAACTGCTCAACAAGCAGCGGAAAATCCCCGTCGACCAGTCCGTGCAGATGATCCTCGACTCCGCGCGCGGCTTCGAATATGCGCACAAGAAGGAGATCATCCACCGCGACGTGAAGCCGGACAACCTCATGATCTCGGAGTCCGGCAGCATCAAGATCGGCGACCTCGGGCTCGCGCAGCGGCTGGGCGAGAAACTGTCCGCGGACGATGAGAACTCGGTCATCGGTACTCCGCACTACATCGCACCCGAACAGGTGCTCGGACGCCCTGCGGACTATCGCAGCGACATCTATGCGCTCGGGTCGACCCTGTACCGCATGATCGCCGGATTCACGCCGTACCAGGCGCCGAGCGTCCGCGAGCTGGTGAACAAGAAGGTTCGAGAGGACGCGATCCCGCTTCACGAGGCCGTAGCGGGGCTTCCCAAGCGCCTTGGCGAGATCTGCGCGAAGATGATGTCGCGCAAGCCGGAAGAACGCTATCAGACGATGACCGATGTCCTCAAGGATTTGGAACAGTTCCAGCGCGAATCGACGGGACAGCTGGCGCGCGAAGCCACGGCGGGAGTAGAGACGCTCGCCAACAAGAAGCTTCTGATGGCCGCCGTCGGACTGCTGATCGCCGTCGTCGTTGTCGGCGGCGTGGGAGCGGTGTGGCTGATCAATAGAAAGCCGCAGACGAACGGGTCCGGCGGGGGAGGCGGCGCGGTAACGGACACGGGAGACAGGAAAGCCGACTCCGAGCGGGCGCTCGATATCGCGAAATCCTTCGAAGTCCAGCGAATGGATCCGAATCGGCCCGACGACATCCAGAAGGCGATCAAGGAGTTCCAGGCCGTCATCGACCGCTTTCCGGAGATGGATGCCGCGAAGGAGGGTCAGAAGCACGTCGACGAGCTGTCGCGGAAGCTGCGCGAGACGAAGGCCCAGCTCGCATTCGCCGAAGTGGAGAAGGTGGATCGCGAGAATTGGCGGACGATGTATCAGCGGTTCCAGTCCGGCACGCACGACCTGTCGTCGATCGACGAGACGATCTCGACCTACCAGCGATTCGGCTCGGGCGAGGAGACGAAACTGACGAGTGCGGGCCAGGAAGCCGATCGGCGCGCGGGATTCATCTTCGGGTGGAAGTCGCGTGTGCGGGACATGCAGACGGATTTCGACCGCGTGCGGCAGGCGGCAGCGTCGAAGCGGGACGAGGAGCGATACAACGAGTCATGGGTCATGCTCGACGAGTTCGCGCAGCGCGCGATGGGGAAAAAGAACGACTGCTGGTTCGCGAGTGATCGCTACACGACGTTGCTCTACGAGGAAGCGGCGCGAGCGGAGCAGAAGAAGGTCATGCAGGCCGCCGACGTCTCGTTCTTCAAGATCGAGGAACGCGTGCAGGCGTCCGAAAAGGGGCAGAGGTTCGACGAGGCAATCAAGCTGCTCTCGCCTGTGATCGAGAGCTTTCCGGACGAATACCGGCTGCGCGCGATGGCCCGCCGCAACGCGCTGAGTGAGGCGTGGACGCGTCACCGGACAGAGGAGGCGGAGCGGGCGGCGCGTGAGGCGGAGGCCGCCGCCGCGGCAGACGCCGAGGAATTCGAGAAGCTGTCGCGAGACGTTCGCAAGGACGTGCTCGCGTTCGACTACAAAACGGCGGCCAATCGGCTCGCGACCGTCGGGGCCGGCGCCGCGAAGTTCCCGCGCACGGAACGGTATCGGGAGCGCGTTAAAGCGCGTTCCGCGGAAATGGCCGCACTCGTCGAGTTGAAGGAGACGCTGAAAAGGGCGCTGAATTCGACATCCTCGAAGGATTTCCCCGGATTCAAGCGCGAGTCCCCGTTCCCGGGGGCCTCCGGCACCATCAAGTCGATGGATGACCGTGAGTTCTCGATTGACGTGGACGGCAGCGGCAAGCTGCAGCTGGCGCTCAAGGACGTCAAGCCTCAGGCGCTCTACAAGTACTTCCGCGGAGCGATGAAGTGGACCGATGCGAGGACTCTGTGCCTGTTCGCCGTGTACGAGTGCGAACTCGGCCTTTACGAGGACGCGCTTGCGGGCATCGCGACCGTGATGGGCGGCGCCCCCTCGAAGGACAAGTGGTGCGAAGCGTTTTGCGAGACGTACAAGCCGCTCCTGGAAGCAGGGGCCTACACCGAGGCGGACGAGATCGAGGCGGACAAGCGCTTCGCCCGCGCGAAGCTGTTCATCCAGGAGGCGCAACTGGACGCGGCCCGGCGCGAGATCATGCTGCTCAAGACGAAGTACAAGGCGACACGCTTCGTTGTGGAAAAGAAGGCGGAGATCGAGCAGCAGCTCGAAGAGATCCTGCGCAAGGGCGGCGACGAGATGAAGAAGAAGGAGCGCTCGGAGCTCCACAAGCGGATCCTGGACCATCAGCGGCAGGGGCGGGCGGACGCGCAACGCAGCCAGCCCGACCTGCTCACGCGCCTGGGGCGCATCCCCGACCCGATCCAGTACGGATCGCGCATGGGGGAGTTTTTTGCGGCGCATGCGGATTGGTCGCGTGCGACGGACAAGCTGGCCGGCGCAAAGACATCGGTGGACCAGATTCTCTCGAATCGAGGACAGGCGCGTGACTACGTGCTGGTCGCCGCCGCAATCTACGCGCAGATCTACAGGGGTCTCATCATCGGGAACAAGAAGCAAAACGCTGCCGAGATCCGGCAGGAGGCGATCACTCGCTTCTCGAGCCCGGACATCGTCGGGATGTGTCCCTGGTGGCCCGACCTTGTCGGGCGCCTCGACAAGTGGGAGGCGCGCTTCCGTGAGCCGCGGGACATGGGCGCGCTGGAGCGGGCGCTGAAGGAAACGCCTGAGAATCCGCAGCGGCTGTGGGACATGGTGGACGCCTGCATCGTCACGCGGAACTTCCTGGACGGGCGGGGCTACCTGCGCGCGATGATAGAGATGTTCCCGGACGCGCCGCAGGTCAAGACGGGAGAGGCGCAGTATCAGCTCGCCGAAATGCTCCTTGCGTTCCACGACTTGAAAGCGGCGGCCGTGTTGTACCGTGAGATCGAGACGAAGTTCAGGGAGCATCCGAAATTCAAGGACGATCGAACGGAAGACTCCTGGGCGAAGCGTCAGAAGACCTGCTTCGACCTGATGAACAAGATGGGCTTCGAGCAGGACGGGGACAAGAAGTAGCGCACGTGGTTCGCATCGTCAGGACGGCGGGGGGCGTGCGCATCGCGGTGAAAGTCGTTCCGCGGGCTTCGCGGAGCGGAATCGCGGGCAGCGTGGGCGATCGCTTGAAGGTGCGCGTCGCGGCCCCGCCGGAGAAGGGACGAGCGAACGATGAAGTCGTAGACGTTGTGGCGAAGGCCCTCGGAGTTCCGCGTCGGTCGGTGCGCATCGTCGCCGGCGCAGGGTCACCGCTGAAGGATGTTGAAGTGGACGGGATATCGACAGAGGACGCACAAGCGAGGATCGAATGACCGATCTCCAGAAACGAATCGGCGAGGCTGTTGCGGCGATTCGCGCCAAGACGTCTCTCGTCCCCGATTTCGGCGTCATTCTCGGGACAGGGCTGGGGGGACTGGCGGCGGACATCGAACGAGAGGCGGTGATCTCGTACGAGGCGATTCCGCACTTCGCACGCGCGACCGCCGTTGGACACAAGGGGGACCTCGTGCTTGGCCGTCTGGCGGGTCGGCCGGTCGCGGCCATGGAGGGGCGCTTCCACTATTACGAGGGGTACACGCTCGACCAGATCACTTTTCCCGTGAGAGTTCTCCGCGCCTTGGGCGCGCGCGTTCTGGTCGTCTCCTGCGCGTGCGGCGGCATGAATCCGTCGTACGCGAAGGGCGACCTGGTCCTGATCGACGACCACATCAACCTGATGGGGGCGAATCCCCTGGTCGGCCCGAATGACGATACTCTGGGCCCCCGGTTTCCTGACATGTGCGCCCCGTATGACAAATCGCTGCTTGAGCTGGCGCTGAAGGCCGCAAAAGACCTCGGCATTTCGGCGCGCGTCGGTGTCTATGCGGCGCTCACGGGGCCATGTCTTGAGACGCGCGCCGAGTACCGGATGTTGCGGGTGATGGGGGCGGACATTGTCGGGATGTCGACTGTCCCTGAGGTGATCGTGGGCGTGCATGCCGGATTGCGGATTCTCGGGGTGGGCGTGGTGACGGATCTTTGCCTGCCGGACGATCTTCGTCCTGCCAATATCGCCGAGATCATTGCTACGGCGAATGCCGCCGGTCCGAAGCTCGCAGCGCTGTTGAAGTGCGTCATCGGCCAAGCGGTGCCGTGACGGGGCGCAGGTGCACGCGTCGAACTGGCAGTCAATTTCGGAGAACTCCATGGATCTCGTCGACTATCTAAAGAGCGCCATAGCGCAGAATGCATCCGACGTGATCATCAGCGCCGGAGCGTCCCCGTCGTACAGGGTCGACGGTGTGCTCGTGATGGCCAAATCGCCTCCCCTGACCGCCAAGGAGACGCAGGCGCTCGTGTACGGTGTGCTCCGCGAGATACAAATCGCGCGCCTGGAGAAGGATCGGGAGCTGGACTTTTCGTTCGAGCTGGAGGGGAAGCGGCGATTTCGCGGCAACGCTTTCTATCAACGAAACACAGTGGCTGGGGTCTTCCGCCTGATCTCGGAGTCGGTTCCGGCCCTCGATACGCTGAATCTGCCGGCCGTGATCGAGGAGCTGGCCATGGCCCCGCAGGGGCTGATTGTCGTTACGGGACCGGCGGGGCACGGAAAGTCCACGACTCAGGCGGGAATGATCGACCTCATCAATTTACGCCGGCGGGCGCACATCATCACCATAGAGGATCCGATCGAATTCGTGCATGTGAACAAGAAGTGTGTTATCGAACAGCGGGAGATCGGGGAGGACACGCTCAGCTTCGAGGACGGGTTGAAGCACGTCCTGAGGGAGTCGCCGGATGTGATTCTCGTGGGAGAGATGCGGGATCCTGAATCGATCGCCTGCGCGCTGACGGCGGCAGAGACTGGGCACATGGTCATCACGACCGCGCACACGAATGACTGCGTCCAAGCGGTGGACCGGCTACTGGACGTCTTCCCAGCAGCGCAGCAGAGCCAGGTTCGGGCGCAGCTTTCGATGTCCCTGCTGGCTGTGATCGGACAGCGGCTGCTACCAAGGGCGGATGGGAAGGGGCGGATACCTGCCGTCGAAATCCTTCGAAATTCGCATGGCGTTGCTCACCTCATCAGGGATGAGAAGACGCCTCAGATTTATGCCATGATGGAGACTCACGGACGACACGGCATGCGGACAATGGATTCAGCGCTAAAGGATCTCTATATGCGCGGGCTGATATCGTACGATGAGGCTAAGGGGCGCATGCGGACTCCAGCACTTCTCGATCGGGTTCAGAAGGTTGAACCTTAAAAGGCGTGAAATCAAATGAAAAACAGTGATGTTACTTTTTGGTGCATGCGTGTACTTTTGGTAACGACGTTACCACTGAGTTACGTAACAGTCCGGTAGCGGTAACATGCGCAGCGTAAGTCGTTAGTTTGCAACATGTAATGCTCGTCGTCTTTGGCACGACCTTTGCGTAACCTCCGCGTCGCCAAGTATCACTGTGGTGCTTCGGCGAACAAGAAACAGGTTGAAGGGAGGCCGGCATGCGCAAGGGAGGCTGGCGCCGAGGCGCGGTTTTGATCGTTGTCCTCGGTGTCTTGTCGATCCTGGCCCTGCTCGCTGTGACGTTTAACAGCGTGATGGGCATCGAGCGTAGCGTCGCGAAGAGCTACCTCGACGAGGTTCGCGCGCGTTTGATCGCCCGTTCGGGCATCGAGCATGCGATGAACCGTATCGACGGTATCGACGTGGGGGTGGACACGACGTGGGCGTACACCAGTGCGCTCCCGTTGGAGAAGACGGATCGCGCGAGTTTCTTCAAGCGCGACGCGGCAGGGAACCCGGTCCTGATTTCGGTGGACGGGGCGAACTGCAGCTACTCCGATGACACGTCTTCCTCTTCTTATGGCAAGGACATCTATGCGGTCCGTATGGTGGACTGCAACGCGCTCGTCAACGTGAACGACGGCGCGAAGTTCGGTCCTGGCCACTCGGTGAGCCAGAACCTGAAGCGCATGCTGGCGGTCCTCGGGACGCTGAAGGGCGTTTCGAGCGCCGTGACGGACAAGATCGTCGACAACCGCCCGAACGGCGGTTATCGCAGCAAGTATGAGGTTCTCGGGAAGATCGGGAACGACTACACGTCGTTCGACGCGATCAAGAACTTCATCACGGCCAGCGCGTGGGAAGACCCGACGGTATGCGAGCCGGT
>CAYXVY010000018.1:0-20778 GCA_964468745.1 uncultured Planctomycetales bacterium
CGACGACTCCCGTGCAGCCCGTGTCGATGATCCACGTGGCCGGTCGATCGCCGATCGATCCCTTGGCGATGATGATGTTCTCGACGACGTCGAACGGCACGGTGACGTCGTCCTGCGCGCGGGCGGCCGTCGCGGCGGCGAGCAATAGCGGGAGGATCCAGCGCAACACGACCATCTCTTTGATCTTAACACCGGACGGTGTACGGTGTCGGAAAGGCATGAAGGCTCTCAAGGTCGTGCTCGGGCTTCTCTTCGTTGCGGGCGCCGTCGGCGGCGTCGGCTGGTGGTACGTCACGTCGGAGCGCGACAAGAAGCACGCGGACCTGACGGCGAAGGCGAAGCGGGCGGAGGAGAAGCTCGATCTCGAGGTGGCGAAGAAGCTCTACAAGCAGGTCGAGACGCCCGACGGCAAGCGCGCGATGAAGGAGATCAACGAGCTGGAGGCGCTCAAGTACCAGCTCGACGAACACAAGCTGACGACGGCCGAAGGGTTGATGCAGGGCAAGTCGTGGCCCGACCGGCCCGCCGCGGAAAAGCTCGACGGGATCCTCAAGACGGCGAAGGCGGAGTACGCGCGGGGAATGGCGGCGGGGAAACTGCACGAACTCGCGCTTGAGGACGCGGCGGCGATGGCCGACTACACATCGGCGCGTGACGTGCACGCGGAGGGGGAGGGGGCCGCGGCGCTCAAGCGGCTCGATGAACTGCGTCCCGCGATGGAGATGATCCGCAAGAGGAAGTGGAAGAGCGCGCTGAAGGCGCTGCGCGAGCTGAAGGTGGAGAATATCCGTTTCCTGTTCGAATACGTCGTGAAGGGCGGAACCCGGCTGGCGATGCGGACGATCGTGGGCAAGACCGGTTCTCTGCGGACGATCGCGGTCGGGGGCGGGAAGGCGACGGAGTTCGAGCTGCCGCACAAAGTGGTGTTCGATCCGGACTGGTCGCCCGACTGCCGCCGGCTCATCTACTGCGCGACGAACGGCGAGAAGGAGAATGGGCTATACCAGCTCGACGTCGCCGGCAGCCGTCACTCGCGCATCGCGCAGCTGCCGATTCCGGGCGACGCCGTCTCGTATCACCGAAGCAGCTTCGGATTCGTCTTCTCGGGCGGCTATCTCCAGGCGAAGGGTGTGATCTTCACGGATGACGACGCCACGCGCGCCGACGGGATCGCACTCGAGGGGACGCCGCGGAACGTGTCGACGTCGAATGAGGATACGACCGTGGCGATCCAGCTTTTCATCGGCACCGATTCCGAAATCTGGGTGATCCACAAGAGCGGCAGCCGCACGATGGTTTCGAAGAAGGGCGCGTGGTCTGAGATGCCGGCGTTTCGTCCGGACGGGAAGCGCGTCGCCTTCTCGATGGTGCAGGAGCGCGGCAACTTCGACCTCTTCGTCGCGAATCCCGACGGCAGCAATCTCGAGCGTTTGACGACCGGCAAGGAGAAGGACACGTGTCCCGCGTGGTCGCCCGACGGCGGGTGGCTCGCGTACGTCACCGGTCCCGACGGGAAGCGCGTCGTGAAGGTGCGCGACCTGGAAACGAAGGCGGAGTGGATTGTGTGCGATGTCGCGGGCGAGATCGATCCGCGGCCGGCGTGGTCGCAGCCGTTCCCGGACGAGTAATCAACTCTCGAAGTTCATCCTGCGATATACGTCGCGGACGAGACGGACGTCGTCCTTGCAGTACGCGAAGATCTCCGCGTCGCGTCCCGCTTCATGGAAGCCCGCGACCATGGAGCCGTCGATCCCTTTCTTCGACGTCTCGAGCCCGAGCGCCTTGGCGAGCTTGTCGAGGCTGCACTTGTCGCCGCGGTCCCAATTGCTCCAGATTTGCATCGTGTCGTAGATGGGATCCTTGCGATAGCGCACGAGGCTGATCGCGGCGGGTTTCACGCGGTGGATGATCGACCGCTTGATCAAGAACGGTAGGTCGAAGTCGAGGAGGTTGTGTCCGATGAAGAGTCCGGCGCGGCGGGCGATCTCCCAGAACTTCGTGAGCATCGCGGGCTCGTCGCCGGTCAGGACGTCCGGCGCGGTCATCTCGGGCTCGCACCAGTAGCCGATGCAGAGGATGCGGCCGAACTCGGCGTGCAGGGAGGTGTTCGCAATGGCTTCGGCGCGTTCGTCGGCGTCCTCAGGCGGTTCCTTGAGCGCCGAGAGGACGAGCTCGTGTTTGTCGGGCGGGGCCGGGATCGTCTCGATGTCGAGGAAGAGCTTCAAGCGCTCCATCCTAGCGAGCCTCGTCGAGTTCTTTCAGCTTTGCGTTGAGTCAAGCGGGGCGCGCTATTTCGAAATGCCGAGCGCGATCGCGATCCAGCCGTCCGCCTGCCCGATGCCGATGTTGGCCCAGACCGTTTCCATAAGCGGTTCGAGTTCGACGCCGGCGATCCAGCCGTCGAGCGCGGCCTCGAAGGACTTCGCCTCCACGCACATGAAGCCGACTCCCGGCACGGGTTCCCCCTGGCCTTTTGCTTTCGCGATGTCTTCCGATAGCGTCATCAGCTCGGCGTGGGGGGGAATACGCGGCCGTCCCATCGTCGCGCGCAGCTCGTTCAGGAGCGCAACTTCGTCCGAGACCTTTCGTCCCAGGACGGCGCGCGACTTGTCGAGCAGCATCCTCTCCGTGGGCGAGAAGGCGACGGTTTCGACGGTGAGCGATGCCAGCGAGAGATTCGCTCCGGCGACGGGCGTGCGGTCACGCCAGCCGCGGTCGAACGCGTCGAAGACGGCGGCAAGCGCGCGCATCGCCGGATCGACGACGACAGGGTCCTTCTCGCGATCGGCCCACAGCTCGCGCACCTTCGCGAGCGCGGCGCGGCGCTTCTCGACGTCCTTCTCGAAGACGGCGGTCCGCGCCTGGTCGATCGTCGCTCTCTTGTCCAGGAGCGGCTTGAGCGACACAACCCACGCGTCGAGCCGTGCGAGGAGCGCGGACTTCATGAACGAGCGGGCGAGTGCGCGGCGGTCCTCGGGGAGGGCGGCGTGCGATGCAATGAGCTCCTCGAACGACTGCGTCGTTGCAGCTTTCTTGTAGAGATCGACCACGTCCTTGCCGATCAGCGCCTCGGCGTCGGCGACGTTCTCGATCGCCGCACGCTGGAGACCGTGCTCCAGCGCGAAGGCGACGCGGTCTTTAGACGCGGCGGACGCGCCAAGCTTGAACACTTCTTCCGCCGAGAGATCCTGCCAGTTGTCCGGGACGTTCCACGACGGCTTCACCGAGGCGACGTCGATGCCGCCGGAGTAATCGGCGGCGCTCCAGTTCGTCGCGTTCTTGACCTGCGTGGAGTAGCGGTCGAGCCCGCCGAGGTCTAGGAAGAAGCCCCAGTGGCGCTTCTCGGCGGGCGTGATCTTTCCGTCGTTGTTGTAATCCTCGTTCTCGTAGAAACGGCCGGTGCCGAGCTTGTCGTCGCGGGCGTGGTACGTGTCGTCTCCGCCGGCGTCCTGGAAGATCGCGATGGCGAGGCCCGTGGACCAGCCGAGTCCGCTGGTGACGCCGCGATAGTCGTCGTTGCCTGCGCCGTCGAGGGCCATGCCGATCCCGAAGTCGACCGCCATTCCGAGCGCGTTCCATCCGCCGACCTTGTACACGTCGTTGCCGGCGCGGTCCGAGAGCAGTCCGGCGCCGCCGTGCGCGCCCGAGCCCATCGCGTAGACCCAGGCGGAGTACGTGTCGTCGCCTTCGAAGTCGCAGAGCGCGCCGACGCCGCAGAAGTATCCGACGCCCTGCGCCCAGCATCCTGCGCGATAGCGGTCGTTGCCCTTCGCGTCGACGAGGAGCGCGACGCCTCCCGCCTGCATCCCCTGCGGGTTGTTCACGCCCTGAACGGCCCCCTGGCACATGCTGATGTTGTGCGACGGATCCTGCGGCGCGGGGGTGACGAGCCCATGGCCATTCATCGGATCGCGGGCGAGGTAGTCGTCGTTGCCTTCGAGGTCAATGAGCAGGCCGACCGAGTTGGTCGAGGCAAACGCCTGGCTCTGGGTCGCGGATTCGTACGTGTCGCGACCGGCGCGATCGAGGAGGATGCCGATGCCCGGCGCGGCCGCGCCTTGGCAGGCCTCCTTGCCCGAGTAGGTGTCGTCACCCGCCGCGTCGTACAGGATGCCGATGCCCGCGACACCCGCGCCCTGTCCGTACTTGGTGTCGACGGTGTAGCGGTCGTTGCCCGCGAAATCGCACAGGATGCCGAGGCCCTGCTGGCCGCAACCCTGCGCGTTCTCGTGCGACGAATAGGTGTCGTTGCCCGCGAAGTCGAGCACGACGCGCACGGGATGCATCGAGCTGCCGTACGCGAACTGCCCCTCATAGTCGTCGTCGCCGCCGAGGTCGATCCAGAGAAGCGCGCTCGGGTCGAGGTACTTCGCCGCGTCACCGCCGGCGCGCACGACGATGTTTCCGTGCTTCGTGGGGATGACCACGTTGAGCTTGGTGGCGCCGTCGGAGGCGGCGAATGCGGCGAACTCCGGCCGCGTCGCTTCGATCGTCCTCATGAGCGTGGCGGTCATCTTGATCTTGTCGGCCTCCGTGAGGGCGCCGAAGCAGGCGGCGGCCACGCGGGCGACTGGCGCGCGCAGTTTCTCGGGGAGTTTGGAGACGTCGATGTCGACCGGCGTCGGTTCGGAGGGCTTGGTGACCGGCTGTCCGAGGATGTCCGCGATCATCATCATCAGGTCGTGCCAGTCGGTGAACGTGGCGCACGTGCGCGCGACATCGTGCATGCGGTCGGGGAAGGCGAGCGGGTCCTTCTGCACGCTGCGGAAGAGCTTGGTCTGTCCCTTGTCGCTCGCCGGCGCGGCGTGGTGCGCGATGGCGGCTTCCGGCATCGCGTTGAAATAGTCGAAGTCGAAGCCGACGTCGGAGAGCTTGAGTTTCTGGGTTGCGAGGAGCGATTCGAGCGCCTTGAGATCGATGCCGTCGGCACGGGCCGGGGCAGGCGACTGCTGGAAGAGAACGGCGAGAAGGAGCGCTGTAAAGTATCGCATGGCGGTCACTATATAAGACCGCACTCGACTGGACTACGGATTGGACGACGCGGACGCCGCTTTGGCTCTATATATTCGTGAGGACGCCCGGCGGCGAGCCCCGTTCTATTTGCGCGGCTTGGACTTCGTCTTCGACGCCGGCTTCGACTCCACGATCCAGTCGTGCACGACGCTGCGGAGTGTCGAGAGCGGGATGGCGGCGTTGCGCAGGACGAGGTCGTGGAAGGCGCGCAGCTTGAACGCCTTGCCCAGCTTGCGTTCGGATTCGCGCCGGAGCGACTCGATCTCGCGCTGGCCGACCTTGTAGGCGAGCGCCTGACCCGGCCAGATGATGTAGCGGTCCACTTCGTTGGCGGTCTCGGGACCGCCGAGGGCGACGTTTGCCTTGAAGAAGTCGATCGCCCTTTCGCGCGTCCATTCGAAGGCGTGCAAGCCGGTGTCGACGACCAGGCGGCAGGCGCGCCACGCCTGGTACGTGAGCATGCCGAAGCGATCGAGGTCGGACTGGTAGATCCCCATCTCGTCCGCGAGCCGTTCGGTATAGAGCGCCCACCCTTCGATGTAGGCGGTGAAATGGCATTGCCGGCGCCAGATGGGAAGGTCCGTTTCCTGCGCGATCGCGATCTGCAGATGATGGCCCGGAATGGCCTCGTGCACGGCGAGCGCCGCCTCGTTGAATCGCGGGCGAGTCTCCGGCTTGTAGGTGTTGGCGTAGAAGATTCCCGGGCGCGAACGGTCCTCGGGCGGCGGGTAGTAGAAGGCGGCCGGCGCGTCCTTCTCGCGGTACTCCTCGATGGGCTTGACGATGCATTTCTGTTCCGGCAGCCGGCCGAAGTACTTCGGCAGCTTCTTCTCGACGCGCGCGAGCACCTTTTCGAAACTGCCGACGAGGGCCGACTTGTCCTTGTGGAAGTTGGCGGTCTCTTTCATCTGCCGCGCGAGGAACTTCGCTCCGTCCCCCCCCGCGATCGCGCGCATCTCCTTCTTGATCGACGCAAGCTCGTCGTGGCCGATCGCGTGCAGCTCTTTTGCGGTCAGCTCGGTGGTCGTGTGGATGCGGACGCAGAACTCGTACGCATCGCGACCGCCGGGTACGGCGGATACGCCCACCTTGTCGCGTGCGGGATAGCCGCTGCGCAGGAAGGCGGCGAGCTTCTCGTAGGCCGGAAGGACGGACTGGCGCAGCGCGCGTTCGAGATCGGCGCGCAAGCCGCCGTTCTTAATCTTGTCGAGCACCGACGCGAACGGCGGTTGCTTGACGATACCGTCGATCTGGCCGACCACCCGCTCCACGGCGATGCGGGGGGCGACCCGGCGTTGCGAGACGCCCTCCCTGAGATTCGCGACGTACTGGTCGATGTGCCGCGGAAACGCGCGCCACCGCGCAAGCAGGTCGCGCTGGCCTTTCTCGGTGTCGAGCGGATGATAGTTGAGCAGCTCGAGGAACCAGAGCTGCGGCCCCATCATCTGGTCGACTTCCCACTGGTAGAACTTGTGGGACACGCCCTCGATCGACCACTCGAGCTGCAAGCGCAGGATATCCTGCGACACCTTGTCGGTTTCGGAGAGCGTCTTGGGGTCGATCTTTTTCAGTCGCGTGAGGAAGCCCATCGCCTCCTTCGCGTCGTGATCGCGAGCGTCGGCGTCGATTTCAGGAAGCTTGTCGTCGTAGCGGTGGTCGCCGAGGTATGTCGCGCGCGTCGGAGCGGAGCGAAGGATCCACTCCCAGTAGTCTCGGCCGATCGCGTGAAGGTCGTTCATCCCGTCAGGCTCCGTATGCGTCTCCGCCGCTCCGGGAAGCGTCGGACGGGACTCACTCGCGCGCCGCCGGATACGAGCGGTTGTTCGCCTTCACGACGAGGAAGTAGATCAGGGCCGCGAGGGCCAGGATGACGAGCACGGTGATGACCACGCCGAGGGCGCCGCCTCCCTCGAATTGTTCCAGGTCGGGCGCGTCCGCGGCGCGCTGCGATAACTCCCGTTCCTCCGACTCCGTCAGGGGCGCCGCTTTGCGCTTGCCCCCCGTGTCGGCCAGCACCTCCGGCGCGACGCCGTACAAAAAGAGCGCGACGCACAGGACACGGCAGATCGTCTTCATGGGCCCTCCTACCGCTCGCGGGCGATGATCAGCAGCGGACGTCCAGCAGGCTCCCATTCCGCGAGAAACCCGTCAAAGGAATTCCACGTCCAGCCCCTCGCGGGGTCGATCGTGATGACGACTTTCTCGGTATCGTCGATGCCGACCGCCACTTCATAGTGATTGAGCGAGCGATCGAGGTACGGCTTCACCAGGCCCACGATAAGGGGGCGCCCCTTCGCGATATGCTCCCGCAAATCCTGGATCGCGCCCGCCACGATGTGGCCGCGGAAGCCGCGCCCGCGTGCGGCATCTCGCAGCGATGTCGCCGTCACGCCGCCTCCCTCGCCGCGAGGACAGGTGCGCGCCAGCTCGTCGAGCGTGACGGCGTCCTCGTGCCAGCGAAGCACCATCGCGAGCGCCGCCAACCCGCAGTCGTTCTCGTCCTTCTGCCGGATCGCCTCGATCCCGTCGAGCCAGTCGAGTGTCGCGGGCGCCTTCGCGGGGTCGAATTCCTGCGCCGTCCCGATGTAGCCGCTGCACCCCGTGCAAAGAAGGAGCGCCGCGAACAACTTCATCGAGCCGATGGCGGGTGAGCCTTGCCGTAGCCGGAGACGACGTACGTGCCGCTGCGCGGATCCGTCGAGAGGCGGATGAGACCGCGTTCCTGCGCGTCCTCCAGCAGGTCGCCGAACGAGCGGTAGCCGTGGTAGGACTCGCTGAACTGGGGCTGCTTGCGCTTCATCGTGTCCTTCAGCATGGAGGCGTGGAGCACCTCCTTGTTTTCGCGCTGAAGGGCGGTCATCGCGTCCAGAAGCTGCTGGAACGCCTCGCGTTTCGCCTGCGGGATGTCGGCAGGCAGCTGCGGCGGCGTGCCGCTGACACGCTCGAGATCCTCGTAGAAGATGAACTCGTCGCAGTTGTCGATGAGCAGGTGCGAGCTCGAGTCCTTCATGCCCAGGCCGATGACGTGCTTGCCGTTTTCCTTGAGCTTGGAAACGAGCGGCGAGAAATCGCTGTCGCCCGACACGACCACGAACGTGTCGATGTGCTCCTTGGCGTAGCAGAGGTCGATCGCGTCGACGACCAGCCGGATGTCCGCGGAGTTCTTCCCGCTGACGGAGCGCTTCGGGATCTCGATCAGCTCGATCGCGCACTCGTGCATGACCTGCTTGTACTCGGCGTAGCGGATCCAGTCTGCGTACGCCTTCTTGACGATGATCTTGCCCTTTTCGACGAGGCGACCGAGGACCTTGGTGATCTCGAACTTCTTGCGCCCGTGAAAGCCGAGTGCGAGGTTCTCGAAGTCGACGAACACGGCCAGCGTATGGTATTCGTTCATTCTGGTTCCTAGATGGATGTGCGGGGAGTATAACGGGCGCATGGCCGAATTGGAAAATTTGAAAGTCGGGACGGAGTTCGCCGAGGTCGAGGTCGTTTCGGAACCCTACGTGATCATGACCATGAGGGGATACGCACCGGTCGTGGACATCCGGACGGGCGCGGCGCGCAAACGGCTCTTCATCGGCGCAAAAACGCTCGGTGAGGAGCTCGAGCCGGCGGTGGAGAAGCAGGGCGGGAAATTCACGGGTCTCAAGTTTCGGGTGAAAAAGGAGTCGGCCGACAAGATGTCGCCCTACGTCGTCGAGTTGTCATAGCGATTGCGAACGTCCGCGCGCCGAGTTATCTTCGACGCGGGGGGATTGAGCCGGAGGAGGACGCCATGGGTCGGCTCGTACGCAAACTGCGCATGGGTGCGGGCGCGGCAAAGCCGCCGGGGAAGCCGCCGACCGAGGGGGCCGTCCGTGCGGTGCAGGCGCCGCAGGCCGCCGCAACGCAGCCGCAACAGGGGCCGTCCCGGGGAACCGCGATCCGCAGGCGGATCGAAACCAGCGGGGGCGAAGGAGCGCTGAGCATCGGGCAGTGGACCGAGCTCATCCAGCAGTACCCCGACTACGGCGATGCGTACCTGCAGCGCGCCATCCTGCTCCATCGCAGCAGGCGCTACGAGAACGCGATCTTCGACTTGAACATGACGCTCAAGCTCGATCCGTCGAGCGCGAAGGCGATGTACTGGCGCGGCGTCGTGCTGATGGAATTCGGAAAGTTCAGGGAAGCCGCGGCCGATTTCAAGCGCGCCCTGCCCTCGAACAAGGGCGTGGACGTCTGCTATTTCGGCGCCGTCTGCTGCGATCGCATCGGGGACGTGGAGGGGGCCCTCGCGCTTCTGGACAAGGCGGTGCAGCGCGATCCGGCGCTCGTGAAGGCCTATGCGCTGCGCGGCGGAATCCGCGTTCGCGCCGGGCAGTTCGACGCGGCGCTCGAGGATCTGACGAAGGTGCTCGAAGTCGAGCCGCAGAACGCCGAGGCGCTGTCCGCCCGCGCGCAGGTGCAGCTTTCAAAGGGCAATTTCGGTCGCGCGCTCGAGGATTTGAATGCCGCGCTCGCGATCGATCCGAAGCTCGCCCGCGCTCACCACGACCGCGGCGTCATCGCGATGAAGAAGAAGGATCCGGGCGCGGCGATCGCGAATCTCGAGAAGGCTCTCCAGCTCGAGCCGTCGCTGCAGCCCGACCCGCGCTTTGCTGACGCCTATCTCAGCCGCGCCAACGAACGGAACAAGGTGGGCGAGATTGGCGGCGCCATCGCGGATTTCCAGGCGGTCGAACGGCTGAATCCCGAGATCCTCCCGCGCGGGGAATTTGCCGACGCGTTGCGGCGACGCGCCATGAAGGGGCTCGAGGCGAACCAGACGGACGGGGCGGTGCGCGATTTCGAGCGCGCCGATGAGCTTGCGCCGGGGGACGAGCCGCTCGAGGATCACATCAGCGCGCGCTACCGTCGCGGTTGCCAGCGGGCCGTGCTGGGCGACCACGACAACGCGCTCTCGGATCTCGAATGGTCGCTCGCGCTGCATCCGGACCTGCCGATGGACTCGTCGTTCGGGGCGAGTTTCGGCGATCGCGGCATCCGCCGGTCGAAGTCCGGCCAGCACGGCGAGGCCATCGCGGACCTGACGCGAGCGATCGCGCTGGTTCCCGGCGACGCGGCTTACCGCGACGCGCGCGGCAAGAGCTACTACGAGCACGGCGACTACGAGCACGCCGCCGTGGACTTCGAAGTGCTGAGGCGGCTGAATCCCGCCGCTTCCCTGGAGCCGAAGTTCTTTGCGGCCTTCACGCATCGCGGCAAGGCGCGCCTTCTCAAGGGAGACTTCGCCGGCGCGATCGCCGATTTCGAGGTGGCGGTGACGGTCGACGCCGCGATCAAACAGGATCCGGCGTGGGCGGGCGCCTACGTCCTTCGTTGCGAGCAGCTGCTGCGCGACGGGAAGCACGAAGCCGCGCTCTCCGACTGGGAGCGCGTGATCGCAACGCAGCCTTCGACGGAAGTGCCGAGTGGCCTGCACCTCGCATATTGCGTGCGGGCGCAGGCACGTCAGTCGCGGTCGAAGACGGACCAGGCGCTGAACGATCTGTCCCGGGCGATGAAACTGGCTCCCGACGATGCCGAGGCGTATTCGATTCGCGGACGCATCTTCATCGAACGGATGGACTACTCGGATGCGCTGGCCGATCTGCAGCGCGCCGTGGCGCTCGACGCATCGCGCCAGGTTGCGCTGGCCGCGCACATCGCCGAAGCGAAGGATGCGATGAAGTAGCGTCGGCGGCGGGCTATTTCTCTGTCGCGAGAGCCTTCGTGAGTGCCGGCACGATTTCCTTCCAGTCGCCCTTCATGCCCAGATCGGCGCTGTCCCAGATCCACGCCTGATCGTCGTTGTTGATTGCGACGACGATGCCGGCCTTGCGGATGCCCACGGTGTGTTCGAACGCGCCGCGAATCCCGATCGCGAAATAAAGCTGCGGCGCGATGGCGCGTCCCGTCAGCCCGACTTGATGGTGTCGCGGCAGCCAGCCCTTGTCGCAGCAGTCGCGAGTCGTGGCGAGGGGCGCCTTGAGTGCGGCGGCGAAATCACGGATCACCGGCAGATTTTCGGGGCCGCCGATGCCCATGCCGAAGCCGACAACGACGTGCGCCGTGTCGAGTTCGGCCGCGGCGCCGCCGTTGTCCGAGGAGATCGAGAGCACGCGTGTCCGTGACGGGACGCCGTCGAAGGGGATGGCTTCCGGCTGCGCGCGCCGCGAGGGATCGGGTCGCGCGGCCTGCAGAATGCCGGGGCGCGCCGTCGCCATTTGGGGGAATGTGCGCGACAGGATCGGTGCGACGATGCTGCCGCCGAAGGCCGGCTTGAGCTGGACGAGGTTGCCGTCACCGTCCACCTCGAGCCCGATGCAGTCGCTCGTCAACCCGAGGCCGAGGCGCGCCGCGACGCGCGGGGCGAGATCGCGCCCGATCGCGCTCGAGGCGAAAAGCACCGAATGCGGACGGTGGTCCGCGATGAATCGCGTGAGGACCGCCGCATGCGGCTCGGTGCGGTAGGGCGCCAGGTCGGGCGCCTCCGCGACGAACACGCGATCCGCCCCGTGGGCGGCCAGCGTGGAGATGTGCGATTTCAGATCGCGACCGATGAGCACGGCGGCGACGGGCCGCTCCAGCTTGCGCGCGAGTGAGTGGGCGGCGCCGAGCAGTTCGTAAGTGACGTACCGAACCCGTCCGCCGAGAAGCTCCGCCACGACCGCGATTGGCTGCGGCGACCGCAGCGATCGCCCTGCGGGCAGAAGCGTCGGCATCGCCGCCGTCCCCTTCGTGGCATGTCCGAGGAGGCCCCGATCGCGAAGGATGGAGACGAGCCGGTTGACCTTCGCCTGCACCGTGTCGCCGTCCACGAACGAGCACTGGCGCTTGGCGTCGAGCGTCTGGATTTCTCGGACGGACGTCGGCGATCCAGCCTGGCCGAGCGTCGCGGGATCTGCGCCAAGGTCGGCGGCGGTCAGGGTGGCGAGCGGCTTCGTCTTGGCCGCCTCGCGATCCTTCTTCATCGGGAACCGCTCCGGCGCGAGATCTTCCGTTGCCGTGAGGAGCAGCGGCAGCCGTACCTCGAGGGTTTCAACGCCGTCGTCTGTTTCGCGCTCGACGGTCGCGAGGGTGCGATCGGCATTGAAGGCAATGGTGCGTGCGGCCGTCACCTGCGCGATGTCGAGCATCTCGGCGAGTTCGGGCCCGACCTGCGCCGTTTCCGCATCGACGCTGTAGCGTCCGCAGAAGATGAGGTCAAAGGGTTCGCGCCTGATCGCGAGCGCCAGCGTGCGCGCCGTCGCGAGGGTGTCCGAGCCCGCGAACGCCTTGTCGCTGAGATGAACCGCGCGGTCGGCGCCGAGGGCGAGGCAGTGTTGCAGCGCCTGGGCGGCCTGGGGCGGGCCCATCGTGATCGCGACCACTTCGCCTCCGTGCTCCTTGACGATGTCGACGGCCTTCAGGAGCGCGCGGATGTCGAACGCGCTGACTTCAAGCGGGACGCCGGTCCGCAGGATCGTCTTCGTGGCCGGATCGAACTTGATCGCGGCGATGTTTGGAACCTGTTTGACGCAGACGACGATTTTCATGAGGCGGGGATTCTAGTCGAACGGCCGCTACTCGCCAAGATCGGCCGGCGGCGGCAGCTTGAGCGCTTCGAAGAGGGCACGGAAGAAGGCGACGCGCTTTGCCTTGCGGAACAGGGGGCGATCCATGCGGATGTCGATGCACAGGGCCTGCCTGTCGCGCACGCGCAGCCACGGCCGGCTGCGCAGCGCGCTGACCGTCGAGAGCGTGGTGACGAGGCCCGCGAGTCCGAAGCAGATTCCCGCCGCGATCCAGGACACACTCATCAGCGCCACGCCGGCCAGCGCCAGGAGGGGGACCGGGATCAGGAACAGGAAATAGGATCGCAGCGGGCGACGATACCGGTACAGCACGTCGATTTCATCGATGAAGAACATCTGCTCCGGCGTCCACCCGCCGATGAAGTCGCGCACTTCGAGCACGAGCCGGTCGGACCAGAGCGAGTATCGCCGGTTGCGGAACGGCGCATCGATGCGGAGCACGATGGGGTCGTTCACGGCTTCTCCTTCATGGCCTGCATCTGGATCCAGACCTGCAGGGCGACGAAGCCGAACATGACGAGCACGCCCAGGCAGCCGAGCACGATGCCGGTGATCGCGCGGCCGCGCCCCGGCAGCGCCGGCTTGAGGCTGATCTGGCGCAGCGAGACGATCCCGAGCACGATCGCGGTGCAGCCGAGGACGAGGCCGGCGCAGTTCACCCATCCCGCGAGCACGCTGACAATGCCCAGGACGAGACTGAACGTCGGGAGCCGGAACGCGCTCTGGGCCGTGCGAAGGTCGCCATGCTCCTCCTTGAGTTCGAAGCACGCGACGCAGAGGATCTGTCCCTCGACCGGCGTCGCGCAGACGGCGCACAGGTAGTCGCCGCACCGCCCGCAGGTTTTCCCCGCGGGATTGTTCGGGTGATGCGCGCAGCGCGCCGCGTCCGCGGAAGCCGCTTCAGGGACCGCTGGCTCCTCCTCGCGGCGCACGACGAATATTTCGAATCCCCGTCCGCAGTTCCGGCAGACCACGGACGTGGTCTCTGTCATCGCGCCGAAGAGCGCGTCGCAGCGGGGGCACCAGCCGTTCATTTTAGCTAACCCCCGTCCACAGCAGGGCGCCCACGAGGATGATCCACAGCGCGGCCATCAGCAGGAACAGCGCCAGGAAGGCGATGGCGATGATCATCGCGCTGATCGCCATGCCCTTGCCGGGGAGAGTCGGGTCCTTTCCGATCTGCGACAAGGCCTTCGCCGCTTTGTAGATCGCGACGGGCTGCAGGAAGAGCGAGAAGCACGGGATCAGGCCGACGAGCGAGTACAGCAGCGCCTCGCGGGGGAGCTTGAACTGCGCCTTGATGAGCGCCTGGCGTACCGCGCGGTTTTTGCACGGCCCGCAATGCGGCGTTCCGCGGAACTCGATCGTGCAGTCGGAGCAGAACGGCAGGCGGCAGGCGGCGCACGCGATGGTGCCCTCGGCCGTCGCGTGATTCGTGCAGAAGGCCATCGTTAACCGCGCTCCCGGACAGACGTGCCGCGTTCCTTCAAGAACGCGATCGTGCAGAGGTTCAGTATATAGCGCTCGGCGCTCACGAACTCGGGTCGAGGAATCTCGAGTCGCTCCTCGAAGTACTTCGCCGCCTCGGCGAACAGGTGCATGCGATGGGCATCCTCGATCCGTTCCCGGCGCAGCGCGAGCGCGCCGAGGAGATCGCGCTCCGGCACGCGCAGCACGCGACGCACGCGTTCGCACAGCTCGAAGTCTTGCAAGAGCGGCTCGTAGCGCTCGGTCATGGGAATGACGCTGAGCGGCGCGATTGGACGGTTCACCTTTACCACGACCGTGCCGGCCACGATGTCCCCCAGGCGCAGGCCGTTTCGGTTGAACGCCTGGGTCAGCCCGCCTACGGCGAAGAAGAACGGCAATGGTGCGTCCACCATGCGAACGAGATTGCGCAAGGCGGACTGCCCCCAGGTCACGCGAAGCCCGTTACGATCGAGAACCCGGATCCCGAGCGCGCGCTTGCCGACCGTCTGCCCGTGCCACGCGCCCTCGAGAATCAGGAAGTATCCCTGCCACAGCACAAACAGAATGATGAACAGCGCAAGCTGGCCGAATCCGCCGAACATGGCCAGCGCGATGCCGAGCGTCAGGCTCACCGCGATGTACACACCGATCACCACCACGATGTCGATCATCCACGCGAAGAACCGCAGCGCCGGACCCGCCAGCTCGTAGCGAAAATAGACGTTTTCGGGCGTCGTCACCCGGATCCGCCGCTCAATCCAATCGGCATCAGGCATTGGACCTCCGCGGCACGAGCAGGTAGGCCCAGAATGCAGCGCCGGAGACGATGCCGAAGAAGACCTTCGGCCAAGGACCGACGGCCGCCAGCGGCGTGAAGAAACCCTCGATGAGTCCCGCGATGACCAGCCACGGCGCCACGCCGAGCGCGATGAGGACGGCGTCCCGCCCCGCCGCGGCCAGCGCATCCGCTCGCGTCTTGCGCCCCGGACGGATCAGTGCGCTTGCGAGGACGAATCCCGCGCCGCCCGCAATGAAGATGCAGGAGAGCTCGATGCCGCCGTGCGGGAGGATGAGCGACCAGAAGTCGAGATTCATGTCCCAGCGCCAGAAATTCGCGGCGATCGCGCCCACCATCGCGCCGTTGTAGAAGAGCACGATGAACGTGAAGGCCCCGAACGTGATCCCCATCGCGAACGCGAGGAAGCTCACGCGGATGTTGTTCGTCATGATGTGGCCCGAGAACGCCGCGGCCGTGCTCGGATCGATGTTCTTGAATCGCTCCTCGCGCAGGTCCTTCGGACGCTTTCCGTACAGCGCGTGATAGTCCGATGGGACGAAGTGGGCGAACGCGTCGGGGTCGCACAGCACGGCGGCCCCGCCCACCGCGAGCGCGGCCAGCGATATGATCGTCGAGACGACCACCGCGACGATGTGCCGTCGCACGAGAGTGGGAAAGCCGTGCGCGAGAAAGTGCCGCGTCTCTTTCCATGTCAGGCGGGACTTTTGATAGATCGTGCCGTACGCCGCGCCGACAAGCTGGTTCAGATAGTCTTCGAGCTCGGCATTCTGCAGCACGGAGCGCACGTAGACGAGGTCGCTCGACGCCTGGCGATAGTGAGCGCCGAGTTCGCGCAGTTCCGCGGCCGCGAGTGATCGCAGCCCTGCCTTGCCGATCCCCACCAGTTGCGCCTCGAGCCGCCGCCACGAGGGCTGGTGGGAGCGAATGAACCGGTCGAGATCCACTAAATCACCTGTCTCTTCTTCATCTCGAGGTACTTGTTCACGGCCGCGACCGCGGCGCGCTCCGGCAGGGTGTCGACGATTCCCACGCCTCCCGCGCGCAAGCCGCCAAGCGTGTTTTTCCACTCGCGGTGCAGTTCGAGCGCCGCAACGTGTTCGTACATCCCCTCCTCCGCAGGCGGCTCCGTCGCGAGCTTCGCCAGTTGGGGATCGCGGAATGCGACGCATACGGGAACGTGGCGCTGCCGCAGACGCGGCACGAACTGCACGATCTCGCGCGCAGCCTGAGGGTCTGCGAGGTCCGTGAAGAGCACGATGAGCGAGCGGCGGCGCACGCGCTGGGCGATCGCATCGACGAGCGCGTGGTAGCTCGAGAACGTCGAGCGCGGCTGCAAACCGACGAGCGTGTCCATCATGCGAGCCATCGAGGCGCGGCCCGAGCGGGGGAGGAAGACGCGCTCAACCTCGCTCGCGAAGACGATAAATCCGACGCGGTCATGCGAGCGGCCCGCGACGTACCCCAGCATGAGGGCGGCGTTGACCGCGTAGTCGAGTTTCGTCATCGCTCCGCTCGCGGCGCCCATCAGCCGGCCCGCGTCGAGCGCGATGATCACATTCTGTCCCCGTTCCGTTTCATAGAGGCGCGTGGTGGGGCGGCGGCGCCGCGCCGTCGCCTTCCAGTCGATCGACCGGAAATCGTCATCGGGGCTGTAGTCGCGCAGACGTTCGAACTCGCGCCCCTCGCCGACGCGGCGGACGGCGCGGAATCCCTGCTGGCGCAGCAGCCGGCGTCGCGACAGAAGTTCGTATCGCCGCAGTTCCTTCAGGTTGGGGTAGACGCGCACGTCTTCGGGCCCGCCGAATTCGAGCGAACGCACGAGCAGGCCGAGTCCGCGGCGCACGCGCACGTAGATCGGTCCGAGCACGAATCGGCCGCGCGCGGACGGCATGACCCTCAGCGTCAGCGATTTCTGCTCGAACGGCTGCAGCGCGACCGTCGTGCGCTCCTCCTTCACCGTAAATTCCGCCGGCCAGCCGTCCACGATCTCGAGCTCGAGCCGCGCGGGCAGGAAGCTGGCGAGGTCGATTGAGACGGTGTTCTCCACGCCGACGCAGATTTTCCCGGAGATCGTGCGCGTGACCGTGAACTGGCCGGCGCGGGGCGCGAACGCGCGTTCGAGCGCAAGCAGGAGCACGATGACCGCGTCGTAGGCCAGCGCCGCGTACGCGAGCGTCGGCACCCAGATCGCGAGCGCCGCGGGCACGAGCCCGAGCGCGAGCAGCGCCAGAAAACGAGGGGTGGGCGTCACCGCGGAACCTCGATCTTCGAGAGGATCCTCTTGAGGACGTCGTCCGGGCGCAGCCCTTCGACTTCGGCTTCCGGATTGAGCATCAGCCGGTGCCGCAGGACGGGAAAGGCCGCCTGCTTCACGTCGTCCGGCACGACGAAGGGGCGGCCGCCGAGCGCCGCGATCGCCTTCGATGCGAGAAGCAAGTGGATACCCGCACGAGGACCGCATCCGATGAGCAGTTCGGCCGACTGGCGCGTGGCCGTTACGATCTTGCGGATGTAGCCGATCATGCCGTCGCTCACCTGGATGGCGTCGATCGTGGACTTGAACGCGACGACTTCCTCCGACGAAAGCACGGGTTTCACGCCAGAGCGTTCGAGGTCGTGCGGCTCGCGGCCCGCGTGGTACGCCTTGAGGATCTGCTCCTCCTGTTCGGCGGACGGATAATCGACGACGACCTTGAACAGGAAGCGATCGACCTGCGCCTCCGGCAGCGGGTACGTGCCTTCCATCTCGATGGGATTCTGCGTGGCGAAGACGGTGAAGACGGGCGGCAGCAGGTGCGTGCGACCGTCGATGGTCACGCTGCGCTCCTGCATCGCCTCAAGCAGCGCGGCCTGTGTCTTTGCGGGAGCGCGGTTGATCTCGTCGGCGAGCATGATCTCGGTGAAGATCGGGCCCGGGCGAAACGTGAACTCGTTCTTGTTCAGGTCGTACGTGCTCGTGCCGACGATGTCGCTCGGCATGAGGTCCGGCGTGAACTGGATGCGCCGGAACGTCGCGCTCAGCGACTTCGCGAGCGTGCGCACGGCGAGGGTCTTCGCGACTCCCGGCACGCCTTCGAGGAGGACGTGGCCGCGCAGGAAGACGGCGACGAGAAGCCACGTCAGCGATTCGTCCTGTCCGACGATCACCTTGTGCACTTCGTCGCGCACCTGCTGCGCGCGGGCGGCGAATTTCGTCAGGGCGTCAGTCGAGTTCTCCATCTCCCGTCCTTTTCTTCAATGCAGCGGCTCGTGCGATCCAATGGTGCGCATCCGCAAGTACGAGCGGTCGCTGTGTGGCGAGCGCCCGCCCGGTGGCGATGTGATCGTCGGTTTCCTTTTCGGCGACTGCGGGGTCGGTGACCGACCGCAAGCCCTTTCGAAACGACATGCCGCCGCGCCAGCGGGCGAGTTCCTCGACGGCAACCTGGACCGCGTGGGCGCGCGCGTTTCCGCGGCCGTAAAGGTGCGCCATCGTCGCGGCGTACTCCGCGGCGGGCCGTCGGGCGAGGGTCGAGGGCGCCAGAACCGGTGCATGGCGCGCGCCGTAGACCCACAGCGCGAGCAGGCCCAGGAGGAGCAGCTGAAGCAGGACGGGACCCAGTCCGACCTGCGCGAAGTATTGACTGATCGACGGCTCGTGCTGGAACCCGTGGTGCGTTTCCAGGAAGAGCACGGGCTTTCCGCTCGCGTGCCGCCGCACGGCCTCGAGGTAGAAGAAGATGTTGTCGGCGGCATCGATGCCGGCGTTGGAGCACGAAAACGTATCCGCCACGGCGACGACCCGACCCTCGCCGAGCCGCGTCCACGCCGCCTGCGCGTGGTTGTCGCGGCGATAGAGGGCGGTGCCGCCGGAAATCCCGCGGAGGGCCGACGTGGCAATCGCCGCCGCGACCGGCCCGTACTCGGCGTCGACCGCTTTCGCGAGACCGAGCGTGCGGTCGGTGCCCGTGTCGAGGCCGAGGCCGCATGCCGTCAGGAGGGGATTCGTTTCGTCGCACGCGACGAGCAGCGAGCCGCCGTGCTTGATCCACGTCGCGATCGCGTCGGCTTGCTCCTTGTCGAACTTCGCCTGGGGATTGATCACCACCAGCAGTCCGGCGTTCAGCGACGAATCGACGGGCCGCGTGCGGGCCGCGACATCGATGCCTTCGCGCGCGAGCATCACGAGGAGGCCGCGCGCCCCCTTCGCGTCGCCGCGATACGACGAGCCTTCGCCGCCGTGGCCGCGGCGCGCCTGCTCACGGAAGATCATCGTTGCCGCAAGGACCGCCACCGCGACAACGATCGTCGAGGCGGCAAGGCCGAGCCAGCCACGATCGCGGGGTTCATTCATGGGGCGCCCCTTCGCGCAACGCGACCGCGATGGACTCCGCCTTGCGGTAGTCGTCAGGCTCGACGGCGAAGCCGCCGTACCACGCGAGCTCAAAGGTGGTGATGAGCGACGAGAAGTTCCCGCGTCGCCCTGCTTCGCCGCGGAAGCCGGCAAGGCACTCGCGATTCGTCTTGGATTTCTCGTAGTCGATCTGCCGCACGCGATGGAGCGTATTCAGGATCGCGAGCATGAGGCAGCGGACGGCCTGCCGGTAGTCGCCCTGCGCGACGAATCGTCGCGCGTCCTCGAGCCAGCCTTCCGGCGGTTGGCGCAGGGCGTCGTCCGTCGCTGCCACCGCATCCACCGGGGCGGCGGGAGGGGTCGTGCGGGGGCGCCGTTCGCGTCGCCATACGACGACGGCGTAAATGGCGGACGCGATGACGGCGGCAGAGATCACGATGACTATGACCCAAAGCAGCGTAGTCCCGATCGCAGCCGCGTTGATGTTCGGGATCTTCGGAGGATTGATTTCCAATTCGGGAAGTTCGGGAGGCTTCGGGGGATCGAACTTCGAGTTGAGCCAGTCGCGCTTCCACTTCTCGAATTCGGGATTCTCTCCGCCCCTGTTCGTCTCATTGCGGAGAACCTGCTGGAGGCGGCCGCGCAAGTCGGCGCGATCCTGCGCCTCCTGCGGTGCCGCGAGGAGCAGAAGGAGAGCGCTACACCAGCTCATGTTCCACAATCCTTCCGCGCCCGGCGCGTAACTGGATGACGCGGGCCAGCAGATCCGTTCCCTCCCGTTCGGTGCGCGAGCTCAGGTAAAACAGTGCCGAGGCGGCGACACGAAGCGCGTCCGTTGCCGCGTACGACAGCGCCAGGGCGAGCAGCACGAAGACGGGGTTCGACGGGGTCACCCACTGCTCCAGCGCGGGCACGTCGACGCCCACCAGCGTTCGCAGAAGCCAGGGCAGGATCGCCGCGACGAGCAACAGGTTGATGAAGACGACGAGCTGGATTGCAAAGAGCGCGAACCAGAGTCGCAGGGGTGCGTAGGTGTCGCCGGCGACTGCGCGGCTCCGCCGGAGTGCGGCAGGGCCATCGAGCCGCTCGAAGATGGCGATGGGCATTGCCGCGAACCACGCATTCGTCGCCGAGAGACCGGGGTAGATCCCGAGGACGAAGCCGCCGAGGGACACCGCCGACGGGAAGGCGCCGAGGAAGAGTGCCGACATCGCGTGTCGCAGTGCGGCGAGCACGCAGATGGTCAGCGACGGCGAATGCGACATGATCCGACGGCGGAGGTATGAAATCGCCGCCCAATGGCCGAGCCCGCGAAGCATGAAGAGCGCCGCGAGGAGCGCCGTCATGATGCGCACATTTCGGAAGTGCGAGTCGAGCGACGTCTCCGCGGTCACGTGCCCCGCGATGGTTGCGTGCGCCGCGACGGCGACCGCGAAGAGCAGGCCCGGACCGGCCGCGAGCGCCGTCCACACGGGGAAGTGATCGCGCACAAACCAGATGGCGGCATCGAGGCATTCGAGGGGGGAGAGCCGGCGCGTGAGGGGCGAGGGTGCGCTCTCCATGGG
>CAYXVY010000019.1:0-1546 GCA_964468745.1 uncultured Planctomycetales bacterium
CGCGCCGCCCGCAGCCGCCAAGAAGGGTGTGGCCCTGTACATCGGCATCGGCGTCGGAGGCCTCGCCGTCGTCGGCGGACTGCTCTATGCGGCGGGCATCTTCGAACCGAATCTCGAGCCGCAGCGACAGAGCGCCCAACAGGCGCTCAGCGCGTCGAAAAAACTGATCGAGGACGCCAAGTACGACGATGCGATCGCAAAATGCCAGTCCGCCCTGGACGCACTCAAGTCCGACCCGCAGCAAGAGAAGCTCTCGCCTCAACTCGACGCCCTGAAGGCCGGCCTCCAGAAGGCGACCGAGGAGCGCGACCTTGCGAAGACATCAGCGGACAAGTGGACGGCGTGGAAAAAGAAGTTCGAGGGTGCGGACGGGATGTCGCCCGGCGACCGCCGGACGCTCATGACCGAGGCGGAGGGTCTCACGACCTCCTTTGCGCGACGGCCTTGGTGGGCGGAATTCAACGCCGCGCGCGCGCGCCTCGATCGGCTCCTGACGCCCGCAGTCTCGCTGCAACCCTGGAAAGATTTCCTCGCGGACCTGGAACAGAAGACGAAATTCACGGACGCGACGAACGGCCAGTGGAGCACCGCCTTCAAGGCGCTCAAGCAGCGCGCCCTGGACGTCCCCGATGACGGCAAGGAGGTTGAGGCCAAGATCAAGGACCTCGACCGCGTCCTTCAAACCGCCTTCACCGACTGCATGCTGACGGCCGAGGGCATGAAGAAGAAGGGCCAGGACGCCGTGAAGTTCCTCACCGACAAGCGGCCGAACTTCGCCGGCACGCACGCCGAGGTCCAGTACGACGAACTGATCGAAACGATCAAGAAGAAGTGAGTCGCGCGGCGTTCGCCTTCGAGTCGCCTCTTTCGCTCGAGCTGCTCCGCGAGCGTCTCGCCCGATGCTCGGCCCCGGGAGTCTCGCTTCGGGAGCGCGACGGCCATTTCGAGCTCGAAGTGTCAGACGCGTTCGAAATCGGCCGTACTGTCGTCCTCAACGAGCTGCTCCCCCGTCTCGGCGCCCTGAATGTCCGCCCCATCTGCTAGCGGGGGCGCAACCTTCCCGGTATACTCCCCGACCCACGCTTCACAATTGACCCCGCCATGGCAAACAAGGACTTCTACGAAGTAACCCAGGAGCACTTCCAACGCGCCGCCCAGGTCATCAACCTGCCGGATGACATTCGCACGATCCTTTCCCAGCCGAAAAACGTGATCGAGGTCAACTTCCCTGTCCGCATGGACGACGGAAAGATGCGGATCTTTTCGGGCTACCGCATTCAGCACAACAACATCCTCGGGCCCTACAAGGGAGGCATGCGGTTCCATCCGGACGTGTCGATCGGAGAGGTGAAGGCGCTTGCCGCGCTCATGACGTGGAAGTGCTCGCTGGCAGGGCTCCCGCTCGGCGGCGCGAAGGGCGGAGTGAAGATCGATCCGACGAAATTCAGCCGCGACGAGCTCATGCGCATCACGCGCCGATTCACGCACGCGCTCGGTACCAACATCGGCGTCCAGTACGACATCCCCGCCCCCGACATGGGCACCA
>CAYXVY010000020.1:0-2988 GCA_964468745.1 uncultured Planctomycetales bacterium
CGCAGCGATCGCGCCAGGATGTCGGCGAAGTGAACGATTGCCGTCGCCGTGCGCGTTCCCTCCGCGGCGACGGATGGATTGTGATGGCACCGCACCACCTCGACCATGCCCTTCGACAAGTTCCACTTGCCCAGCACGAGCGCTCCGATCTCCGCATGCGTCACGCCCATCACCTGCTCTTCGGCGTGCAGAAGCAGCGAGTCCTTGTCACGGGCAAGCGTGAGCGCCTGGACAAAGTAGTCATGAAGATGAAGATCTTCGACGAGCTTTCCAATGTCGTGCAACAGCCCCGCGACGAACAGCTCCTCTATGTGCTGCTGCCCGAGCCGTCGACCTAGAGCGCGGGCCGCCGCGCCGACCGCAATAGAGTGCTTCCAGAATTGCGTCCGATCGAAGAGGGAACCGGCCGGCCCTTTGAAGGTGTCGAAGATGCTCGACCCGAGCACCACGCTGCGGATCGTGTTGAAGCCCAGGATCACGATCGCGTGCGTGATGGTTGTAACGCGATTCGCCAGCCCGTAAAAAGCCGAGTTGACGACGCGCAGCACCTTGCTCGCAAGCGCGGGATCGCTGGAGATCAGCTTCGCGACGTCGGCCGCCGAGGCCTGAGGATCCGCGATCAGCTGATTCATCTTCGCAAGCATGGGAGGAAGCGTCGGCAGGGTGACGATCTCCTCCGCGATCCGCTTCAGTCGCTCGTCCAGTTGCGCGGATGCGTTCGTCATCGTCCACCGGCCTTCAGGTAGCGCCCGGCCGCCTCCCGTAGCTTCGCCATGATGGGATTGCCCATCGCGTCGAGAAAGACGAGATCGAGCTCCCGATCAATCGCGGCCGCGCGCTGCAGGGGATTGTTCGCAGGGTCGATGATCTGCGAAGGGGTGTCGTCGACGATGTGAACGTGCGTGATCTTCCAGGCCCGAAGGCGCTGGATGAGGTCGCCCGTCAGGATCGTGCCCTGTTTGAAGAGCAGGTTTCCGCGCACATCCGCAACATCCCGAGCGACGCGCATGCCGGGACGCGATTCATCGAGACGCAGGAGCTTCATCGCTACCGCAATGATAGCACAGCCCCGGCCGCGCGCTAAGCGCGACGCTTCAGGGCGAAATCGGCGAGCGCGGTCAGATTCTCCGCGAGCGGCTCCTTCAAGTCTCGGGCGCTCCGCTTCGCGCACTCCAGGTGGTGCTCCGCGCGCTCAAGGCAGTACGGCATCACGTCGTGCTCGCGGAGCAGACGGACGAGCGTATTCCGCTTTTCGGCAAGTCCCTCCGGTGCGCGGATCAGGTCCTGCAGCTCGCGCCGTTCCTTCATCTGAAGTATACCCAGCAGGCGGATCACAGGGAGGGTGAGCTTGCCCTTCGCAAGATCCGTGCCGAGCGACTTGCCCACTTCGCGCTCATCACCCGTAACGTCCAGACAGTCGTCCACGATCTGGAACGCCATGCCGAAATGGTCCCCGTAGGAGCCGAGTGCGGCGACGGTCTCGCGGTCCGCCTCCCAGCCGACACTTCCCAGGCGGCACGCCGTGCCGAAAAGCTCCGCTGTCTTCTGGCGGATGATCTGCTCGTAGCGGGCTTCGTCCATCGTGAAATCGAATTTCGTTTTGATCTGAGAGAGCTCGCCCAGGCACATGTCCTGCGTCGTTTGAGCCAGGATGACATTCGCCTCGTGCGAATTCAGGCGGGCGCACAACAGGAACGCCTTCGCGAACAGGTAATCGCCGAAGAGAATCGAGGCCTCGTTCCCCCAGACGGAGTTCAGCGTCTTCACCTGGCGGCGGATGTCGGCCTCGTCGAGAACGTCGTCGTGGACGAGCGTGGCGGAATGCAGCAGCTCGACGACGACGGCGAGGGCGCGATGCGTATCCGTCACGCCGCCGCAGATGCGTGCCGAGTAAAGCAGCATCGCGGGGCGGATGCGCTTGCCGGCAAATCGGCCGGAATGCTCAGTGAGCGACGCGACGAAGAGGTTGTCCGAGGACAACTCGTCCTTCATCAGTTTTTCGACGCGCTCGAGATCCTCGAGAATGGGATCGTAGATGCCCCGGAGCGTCGTCGCCTGTCCCATTTCGCTTCCCGCTTTCCCCATACCCCCGCTTCCCGGCCCCATCACCGAGGGAGTGTAACGGTCCGATTTTGCCTTTGCAACCAGATTCAGGGATTCACGTTTTTCCATGCGCTTCATGGCGACGGATACCGGAATCCGGGCTCGAAGTTGCACGGGAATCCGCGAATTCACGATGTCCGCAGCAGGGGCCGGTGCACGCGCTTTGCGAGCCGGCGCTCATTCGTTCACGCCGCGCTGCTGAAATAAAAAAGCCCCGTGGGTCTGGGGATTCCACGGGGCTTCCCACGTTTATGCGTGGGGCGCGGAGTCGACTGATACTGCCTGTCGCTCTCTGTACCGGCCGGGCCCGGTTTTCATTAGAGGAAACTTTCCGTATACTGTGCGGCTCAGATGAGAGGCTTTGTGTACCTTGTGGGCGCCGGGCCAGGCGATCCCGGACTCATCACCAAGCGCGGACTCGATCTGCTTGCCCGGGCCGACGTCATTGTCTACGACCGGCTTGCGAACCCCGCCCTGCTCCGGCACGCGCGACCGGATGCCCAGCTTTTGGACGTCGGCAAGAATGGAAGCGAGCGCAGCCGACCCCAGCGAGTCATCAATCGAATGCTGGGGAAGCATGCCGCCAAGGGCCGAATGGTTGTGCGTCTGAAGGGAGGCGACCCGTTCATCTTTGGCAGGGGAGGCGAGGAGGCCGAATGGCTCGCCACACAAAGGGTCCCCTTCGAAGTGGTCCCCGGCGTCACGGCTGCCGTCGCCTCAGCCGCGTATGCGGGCATCCCCCTGACACACCGCCAACGGGCTTCGAATGTGACCTTTGTCACCGGTCAATTGAAGGAGGGGGCCCATCTGACAGACGTCCCCAGGACGGGGACGATCGCGATCTATATGGCCGTGAAAACTCTGCCCCACACCATGCGAGCCCTC
>CAYXVY010000021.1:0-5206 GCA_964468745.1 uncultured Planctomycetales bacterium
CGACGGCGCCGCGTACCTGACGAAGAAGTACGACCGCGGCTTCGACGCGAGCGGGTGGAACTCGACGCTCGAACTCGTGATGCTCACGCTGTCACACGCCGGCGTGAAGCCGGACGATCCGGTTTTCGTGAAGGGGCTCGAGGCGCTGCTGTCATGCAAGCTCCAGTACACGTACCGCGTGGCGGCGCTGGCGATGGCGCTTCACCGGATCGATCCCGTGAAGCACCAGGAGCGCATCGCGCATTGCGCGCAGTGGCTGGTCGACACGCAGCTCCCCGAAGGCGAGTGGGGCTATCCCGACACGCTGAAGACGGCCGACGAGCAGCCGAAGGCGATCGAGGTCGATCCGCCGAAGCTGGTGAAGGTGGAGGAAAAGGGCGAAGGCAACACGCGCTCGACGGTGAAGATCAAGCGCCAGATCAACAAGACCCTCGACCTCAAGGCGAACGGCGACATCTCGAACACGCAATTCGCCATTCTCGGACTGAAGGCGTGCTTCGACTCGGGCATCGAGATCCCGAAAGGGACTTGGGAGCAGGCGCTGCGCTACACCATCAAGACGCAAAACCAGGACGGCGGATGGGGCTACTACTTCAACGGCCAGAAGGACAAGGAGTCCTACGGCTCCATGACGTGCGCGGGCATCTGCAGCATCGCGATCTGCAAGTTCGGGCTCGGCAACAAGCAGGCGGCGAAGGAGCCGCTCCTCAAAGTGGGCATCAACTGGCTTGCGCGCAACTGGTCCGTCGACGAAAACACGAACGTGGAGAAGAGCCACGTCGCCGACGCAAAGCGGTGGCTTTTTTACTATCTGTACTCGATCGAACGCGTGGGCAAGATCGTCGGGGTCGAGGAGATCGGCAAGTACAAGTGGTACGAGGAGGGGGCGCGCTTCCTCCTCGGCAAGCAGAGGACGGACGGGAGCTGGTGGACCGGCATTCCGGGGGTGCAGTGGCGGCAGGCCGGGGACATCGAGACCGCGGACACGTGCTTCGCGGTGCTGTTCCTGACCCGGGCGACGCCGCCATTGATCGCGACGGGTGACGTGCGCAAATAAAAGGTGTAGGATTATTCAGGCGGGGCGAGCAGCAGGGAGGTGTTGGATGGCGGGATCGTTCGTGCGCACCATCGCGCTCGTCTCGATCGCAGCTCTGGCGGCGGCTTTCACGCCGTACGACCTCGACATCGAGCCGTTGACGGGCTGTCCCTTCGACTGCATCAAAGCCCCGAAGGAGACGCCGACAGGCGGACGCGCAAACGACACATCCACGGGGGGCGGCGGCAACAAGCCCCCCAGCGGCGAGAAGCCGAAGCCCGGGGATCCGACGAAGCCCGGCGAGACGGTCGCCGAGAATCCGTACAAGAAGCCACCGCCGAAGCCGCCGTCCGGCTTGCCCGGCATTTCGGTTCCGACGACCATCGACTATCAGGCGCATCTCGGCTGGAAGCCCAAGGACGACCTCGTCGACTTCCAGGATCCGATGAAGGGCGCAACGGCGACGGGGCCGTACCGGCCGGAGAAGCCGCCCGAGAAGTGGGACACGGACTACTACCCGCCGCAGGTCCCGAACGACATCTACGTTTACGCGGTCTGCCGGTACCTGATGGTCATGCTCCATCCGGCGATGGTGAACGAACGCGAACTCACGCAGTTCCTCATCGAGATGGACTATCCGGCACACTACGCGGCGACGGCGTGCAAACACGAGCCGCAGCTCAAGAGAATGGCGACGGAAGTCATGGACGGCGTGGGGCCGATGGCGAAGACGCCGCCGAACAAGCCGGCGGGCGACGTGGCGGTCAAGGTCTGGATGGATCTGCTGTCGCGCTACTGCTACGAGGCGAACTTCGGGCTCTACATCCTGTCGCAGCCGACGGAGCAGACGCTGCCCGTTATTCTCGACATCGTGAAGAACCAGAAGCACCCGTTCCTCGTGCGCAACGCGGCCTTCGTGCTGCGCTGCTACAACACGCCGGACGTGGTGCCGGTGCTGCGCGACATGATCAAGTCGCCCGACAAAGTGATCCGCAATCGCGCGCTCGCGGCGCTCGTGCGCTGGCAGGACGGCGAGAGCGTGGACTGGCTCGCCAAGCAGCTCGACTGCAAGGAACTGAGCTTCCGCAACTACGTGGTCTGGGCGCTTGGGCGCATCGGCACGCCGAACGCGATCGATCCGGTCGTCAAGGCGGTGCAGGCGCAGGCGAAGGACGACGAGTTCCTGTGGACGGCGATCCCGTCGCTCGCGTGGCTCGGTGAGAACGCGCTCGGCGACAAGAAGAAGAAAATCGAGGACCTCCTCGTGCAGCTCGGGCCGATAGCGGCGCAAGTGCAGGATCCCCCCGGCTGGAAGGGGACGGGCATCAGGGCGACGAAGGGGCCGGACCCCGCCAATGCGCGCTCGAAGATCCTCGGACAGCGGCTGCGGTTCGCGCTGGCGCGCATGGGCCGCCAGTCGGAGCGCGAAGCGACGCTGCGCATGACCGAGGCCGAGGTCCTGATGCCGAACCGCGAATTCTGGAAAGAGACGCTCGAGAAAATAAAGTAACCCGGACGCCAGTCTCGACGGAATCCGCTGAACCTTGGCGCGCCGCGACCGTTATTTCACGGTCGTCGGCCGGCGCCGACGGCGTCCCGACCTTCCACATATTTGTATTTAAGAATATGTGGACGGTCGAGGCGTAGAGGGTGAGGGTCCGGGCGAGGGATTTCGGCACGCCCCCGAGTCCGGGCCCGATCCCCGAGCCGCAAAGAACGCGAAGATCGTGAAAGGGGAGAATGTTGCTTCCTCCCTCGTAGCGTCCCTTCGCGTCCTCTGCCGCTCGACGGGGGACTTACGCCTCGGTCAGGAAGTGCTCGAGTTGGATCTCAGCGTCGCGCACGGCGATGTGGGGGATCTCCACCTTGAAGACCTTGCCGCGCGATTCGAACCAGCTCGAAGCGCATACCGCCTTGAAGCCGAACGGATTCGCGCCGAGAAAGCGCCACGCGTAATAGACGATCCACGGCCAGTCGAAGGCCGCCGGCCGCGCGACGAACCGCGCCTTCGCCGCCAGGTGCGGCGCCGCCCACGCCGCGAACTTCCCCATCGCGTCCTTCGGATCGATCCCTTCACGCTTCGCGCGTTCATACGACTCGGGACTCGCCGCCACCGCGTCGCCGATCGGACGCACGATCGCCTCGAAGCGGTCCACGATCCCCTTCTCGACGGATCCGACCACGGCCCCGATCTCGGTCAACGAATGCGTGCCGTATATCGGGCCAGTTGTCTCCAGGTCGACCATGATCCAGAGCTGCGTGCGCGCGGTCATCGGCCCCTACCGTACCACGAAGCGGCGGTGTCTATAATGCCGAAGTGACCGACTCCGCCCCGGAGGAGCTGGATCCCCGCAAGACGCAGGCGATCTTCGAGAACATCGCGCTGCAGCAGGGTCTCATCACGCAGCAGCAGCACGACGAGTGCACCTCGGTTCAGCAGAACGTCATCAAGGCCGGCCTCGAAGTCACCGTCGAGGAGGTCCTTCTCAAGAAGGGGTACATCAGCAAGCAGAAGGCCGCATCGATCAACGCCGCCCTCGGCCGCGGCCCCACGGTCATCGACGGCTACGCCGTCGTGCAGAAACTCGGCCAAGGCGGCTGGGGCGCCGTCTACAAGGCGAGGCAACTGTCGCTCGACCGCATCGTTGCGATCAAGGTCCTCCTGCCGCGGTTCGCGAAGGACGAGGATGCCGTCGAGAGATTCAATCGCGAGGCGAAGGCTCTCGCCCGGCTCAATCATCCGAACATCGTCGCGGGCCTCGATGCCGGCTACTCGAACGGGATTTACTACTACGCGATGGAGTACCTCGACGGCGACACGCTCGACGACGTCATGCGCCAGCGGGGAACGATGCGGAGCGGCGAGGCGCTCGGCATCACGACCGCAGTCGCGCGCGCCCTCGAGCACGCGCACCACAACGGCGTCATCCATCGCGACATCAAGCCCGGCAACATCTTCGTCCTGCGCAGCGGCGGCGTGAAGCTCGCGGACCTCGGGCTTGCGCGCATCGCCAGCGGCGACGACCTCTTCGTCACGCAGACCGGCATCATCACCGGCACCCCGGCCTACATCTCCCCCGAGATGGCGCGCGGCGATCGCAACGTCGACATCCGCGCCGACATCTATTCCCTCGGTCTCACGCTGTACGAGATGCTGCTTGGGCGCACGCCGTTCGAGTCGCTGAACGCCCTCGTCATCGTCACGAAGCACGCCACGGCCGACGTGCCGATGGAGCCGCTCGAGGACAAGGGGATCCTGCCGAACATCGTCGCCCTCATCCGAAAGATGACGATGCGCGACAAGCGCCAGCGCTACCAGACCCCCGCCGAACTCCTGAGCGATCTCGCAGCGCTCGACCGCGGCGACGCCAATATCGGCGTCCCGCGCAAGCTGCCCGACAAGCCCTCGTCCACGCTTACGCCGTTGCAGCATTACGTGCCGCCGCCCCGCCGGCGCACTCATCCGATCGTGCCGCTCGCCGCAGGCGCGGTGATCCTCATCGGCGCGATCGCCCTCGCATCGATCGTCCTGAATTCCGGCGGGCAGTCCACGCCAATCCCGTGGAGCAGGCCCATCGCGGCGACGTCGTCCGCGACGCCTCCGGAGAGCCAGCGTGAGCAGAACGCCGCCAGCGTCTTTGCCACCGCCGAGCGCCACGAGCGCGGCGCGCGATCGGACGCCGTCGCGGGCGTGCTGGACCACTGGGAGGCTGCGCTCGACCCGTGCCGGCTTACGTCCTGGCAGCCGAAGGTGGAGGAGCGGCTGGCGCACTGGCGCGCCCGCATGAGTGAAGAGATCGGACGGCAAGGCGACGCGCTCGAACGGCGCGTGGTCGAGTTCGCGGCGCAGTCGAAGTACGGCGCAGCCCTGAACGAGATCGCGGCGGCGCGCGACGCGTATCGCGCCGACGCGTGGCAGACACGGGTGGCGGCGCTCGCCGCGAAGACGCGCACGCAGCTTTCCGCGTTCGTGGAGGCACGGCACGCCGAGTCGCAGCGCGCGGCGGAGCGACTCGACTACGCGGGCGCGATTGCCTCGCTCTCCCCCCTCCTGCACGTAGGCGACGGGGCCGAGGAAAAACGCGCGCGCGAACGCACGGAGCAGTTCGAGCGGCTCAAGAGGGAGGACGAGGCGCTTACACCGGCCCAACGCGAGGAGCGCCAGCGCTT
>CAYXVY010000022.1:0-6733 GCA_964468745.1 uncultured Planctomycetales bacterium
CTCTCGGGCGGCACCGGCGCCGCGAGCAGGAATCCGGTCTCCTTCGACTTGTACAGCGACGTGTAGGTGATGATCCCGTTCGAGAAGACGAGCATCAGCGTCAGGGCGAAGAAGAAGATGTCGAGCATCGCCCCGATGAGATCCTCAAAGTAGTACTGCGCGGCGACCGAGTAAATGAACCGAAGGCCGTGAAAGAACAGACGGTAGAGTCCCCACCAGAAGAAGATCGAGAATCCAGCGACGACCAGCGCCTTGAATCTCGCGCCTCGCAGCAGCAGGCGGCCGCGATTGCGAAGCTCCGCGTTCTGCATCGCCCACAGAGTGGCGATTCCGCTCATTGCGGCTGCTTCCCGCCGTGCGACGGTGCGCCTGGCTGGGGTGCCCCGCCGTTGCCGCCGCCCTCCGTGATCTTGAAAAACACGTCCTCAAGCCGCCCCTCGAGCTGCGCCTGCGCCTGCAATTCCTTCACGGATCCGAGGGCGACCAGCCGGCCGTGGGTGATGATCCCGATGCGCTGCGCACATTCCTCCGCAATCGAAATGACGTGCGTCGACATGAAAATCGTCACCCCCTGCCGCACTTGCTCCAGGAAAATCTCACGCACCAGCCGCACCGAGTGCGGATCCAGACCGACCATCGGCTCGTCCACGACGATGACCTTGGGCTTGTGCAGCAGCGTCGCTGCCAGCACGACGCGCTGCTTCATGCCGTGCGAGTACGATTCAGTGAGCTCGCGGATGTAGTCTTTCATCCCGAAGACATCCACAAGCCGGTCGATTCCTTCGATCCGTTCCGCGCGGTCGAGATCGTACATGTCGGCGATGAACTGCATGAACTCGAGCCCCGACAGCTTGTCGTAGAGGAAGGGCTGGTCCGGCACGTACGCCATGCGCCGCTTCGCCTCGATCATGTCGTTCTGCACGTCGAACCCGCAGACGCGTACCGAACCGCCGGAGGGTTTGAGCAGTCCCGCGATCATCTTGATCGTGGTCGTCTTCCCCGCGCCGTTGTGTCCAAGCACCGCAAAGAATTCGCCGGGCTCGATCTTGAGCGAGAGTTCGTTGACGGCGACCTTGGCACCGTAGCTCTTCGACACTCGGTCCAGTTCGATCACTTGCGCCTCGTCTCCCAATCGCTGTTCCACACGCGCGCCTCATCCGGAGTAATCGTGCGCTTCTCATCCAGCACGATCGTGTAGAGAAGCTTGTCGAACGACATCTGCTCCACCAGGACGATCCCGTCGTCGTTGACCCAGAGCATGTGCGACGCAAGATCGTCGTTCTCGCGTTTCCGGATTTCGACGACATAGCACTGCACGTCTTTGCCCCTCCACCGCGCGGATTCCTTTCGCTCGACGCGCGCGAACGCCTTCGCGGGCACGGGGCCCTTGAGCGACATCTCGAGCGTCTGCACGAGCCACTTCTTGCCGACGCCCAGGCGTGCGCCGCCCGCGTACGGCATGAAGCTGTCGGCGAGCGTCATGTCGCGCGGAAATTCGATCTCGGCGGGGGCACCCTTGATCGGCAGATCGCCGTAGTTCATCGTGAGCCGGTCGCCATTGCGACGGCCCTTCACGGTCAGCGGCATCCCCATGACGTTCGTGCGCATCGAGAAGTCGGAGAGCTGGAACGCGCTGTCCACGTTGATCTCATTCAACAGGCTGACCGCGAGCAGCCCGGAACCACCCAAGCCGGCCGGCATCTGGACCTGCAGATCGAATCGCGTACGGCTCCTGAACGAACCGTTGGGCATCGGCTGGAACAGCGACTCGACCCGTCCGCGCTTCTCCGTGCCCATGAGAATCGTGCGACGCTCGACTTCGGGCTGCACCCGGTCGCGGAACATCGTGCGATACGTGGGCGCAGCCTGGTACTCGAAGTACGGGAGGATCTCGCGCCTGACGAGGGCGGTCATCATGATCGCCCATGAGGCGCCCGTCACGAGCAACACGATGGCACGGTTCATTTGGCCCGTTCGGTGGGTGCGGCTAGAGTATATCACATCGCGGATTGCGGCCGGAGAAGGCGAACCCGGCAGGCGGTCAGCGGTTGATGCCATCCTATGACCACTCCGTCTACACTCTGGGACGCGGCGCGCGACGTAGTGTCACGCCTGCGCGAGGCGGGCCACGCGGGTTACTACGCGGGCGGGTGCGTGCGTGACCGGCTGCTCGGCCGGCCGGTCAGCGACATCGATATCGTGACCTCCGCAAAACCCGAGGCCGTCGAGGCGCTCTTCGACAAGACCGTGGCCGTCGGCAAGCAGTTCGGCGTGATCGTGGTCGTGATCGACGACATGCAGTTCGAAGTCGCCACGTTTCGACAGGACGGCCCCTATCGCGACGGCCGCCGCCCGTCGAACGTCGCCTTCACGGATCTGAAGGGTGATGTGACGCGGCGCGATTTCACGATCAACGGAATGGTGTACGACCCGCTGAAGGACGAAGTGATCGATCTCGTCGGAGGACGGCGCGACCTCGAACGCCGGCTCGTCCGCGCCATCGAAGATCCATTCCGCCGCTTCCAGGAGGACAAGCTGCGCATGCTCCGCGCCGTGCGATTCGCGTGCCAGCTCGATTTCACCATCGACGTCGCAACCGCGGACGCCATACGCATGCAGGCCGCCACGATCGTGATGGTCAGCGCGGAGCGGATCGCAGAGGAGTTTCGAAAGATCCTGCTCGCCCCTCGCCGTGCCGACGGGTTCGAAATGCTCCACCGCTTGGGCCTGTTGCGCAGTGTCCTGCCGGAGATCGCGGCACTGGAGGGCGTGCCGCAGCCGCCCGACTGGCATCCGGAGGGGGACGTGTGGACGCACACGAAACTCGCCCTCTCCAAGCTGGACGATCCCACCTTCGAGCTCGCGCTCGCCACGCTGCTGCACGATGTCGGCAAGCCGCGAACGATCGTCATCAGCGACCGCATCCGGTTCAACCGGCACGAGAGCGTCGGGCGGGTGATGGCGGAGGACATCTGCCGGAGGCTCAAACTGAGCGCGAAGGAGACGAGCAAGATCGCGTGGCTGGTCGCGCAGCACATGGTGTTCCGCGACGCGGAGACCATGCGCACGGCAACGAGAAAGCGCCTGGTCCTGCACCCCCATTTCGACGAATTGCTGCGCCTGCACCGGGCGGACGCGCTCGGCGGCAAGGGGGACCTCGCGTCCTACGAGACGCTGCGCGCCGCGCGCGACGAAGCGGTGGGCGAACGTCCGCGACTTAAGCCACTGCTGGATGGTCACGATCTGATGGCCTTGGGCGCGCCTCGAGGCCCCCTCCTCGGCAAGCTGCTCAGGGAATTGGAGGATGCGCAACTGGAGGGACGCGTGCGCACCCGCGAGGAGGCCGTGAACTTCGCGCGGATTCACATTGGAAAGGCTTGACGGAGCGACCCCACGCCGTGGAAAATCGGCTCACATGGGTGGGGCGCAGGATCCCGGCGCGCGGATTCTATCCGTCGACGACGAGCCGTCCGTGCGTTCCCTTTTGAATGCCATCCTGACACGCGCCGGCTTTCACGTGGACGAGGCGTGTGACGGCGAGGAGGCGCTCAAGAAGATGCGGGAGAGCCCTCCCGCGCTCGCGCTCGTCGACGTGCGCATGCCCGGCATCGACGGCTTCGAATTATGCCGCGCGATCAAGAGCGATCCGGCGCTTCGGGCGGTCGCCGTCATCATGTGCACCTCCGAGAGTCGCAAGGAGAACCTGATGGAGGCGATTCGCGCCGGCGCGGAAGATTACATCTTGAAGCCGTTCACCGCCGAAGACGTCGTACGGCGCATACGGCGCACGCTCGCAAGCCGGCCTGCCGGTACCACGCCGCCTGTGGGCCCCCTTTCGAACCTGCGCCGCGCCGCGCGCCGCTCCACTCGCTGGAAGGCTTCGTGGAGCGCGCTGGGCCTGCCGGGATTCCAGGCTGGCTACAAGTGCCGCGTTTTCGACATCTCGCGCGTGGGGATGGCCATGGAGTTCACGCGCTGCTCCGAATGCACAGGGTACGAGCAGGGGGCCGTGCATCCGAAATGCCTCTTCGCCCCCGTCGCGGCTCAATTCGACCGCACTCACGAGATCGACTTCGTACTCTCCATCAGTGCCGACGTCCTGCTCGAAGTACGCGGCAAAATCGCACATGTCCTCCAGTCGCCCGATGCGCCTGGAACGGAACGCGTCGGCGTCGCCTTCACGGGACTCTCCCCCGAGTGCGCGGCCGTGATCGAGCAGTACGTGAACGGCGATCTGCAGCTGTAGCGAACGCGGCGCCTCCCGCGAATAGGGCTTGCACTTCGCCCTATATACTTTATACTTTGTAAGTTACGAAGAGGGTCGAGGGGGAACGCATGCGCAAAATCGCTCTCGTCAATCAGAAGGGCGGCGTCGGAAAAACCACGTCCGCGGTCAATCTCAGCGCGGCCGTCGCTCGCCTCGGTAAACGGGTCCTCCTCCTCGACCTCGACCCCCAGTCGAATGCGACCGTCAGCTTCGGCCTGCGCCCGCACGAACTCCCCTCGACCGTCTACGCGCTGCTGAGCGGAACGGCGACGCTGGAGCAGGTGATGCGCGAGGTGCGCCCCAACCTCTGGCTGCTCCCGTCAAGCCTCGACCTGGCGGGGGCGGAAATGGAACTTTCCACCCAGATCGGTCGCGAACAGGTGCTGCGAGAGGCGCTGCGCGAGGCCACCGGATTCGACTTCGTGTTCGTGGACTGCCCTCCCTCGCTCGGCGTTCTCAACGTCAACGGCTTGGTCTACGTCGAAGAGATCTTCATCCCGGTCCAGTGCGAGTTCTTTGCGCTGCACGGACTCTCATTGCTGATGCGCACAGTCGAGCTCGTCAAGCGGCGCCTCAACCCGAATCTCGCCGTGACAGGCTTCATTCCCTGCATGTACGACGCACGCAAAGGGCTCGCGCGCGAAACAGTGCGGGAACTCGAGACGCACTTCGGCGACCGAGTGTTCACGACGCGCATCCGGTCCAACGTGCGTCTGGCGGAGGCCCCGAGCCACGGCATGACGATCTTCGACTACGCGCCCGACTCAAACGGAGCGGAGGATTACGACGCGCTCGCCCGTGAGGTCACGGGACTGCCGCCCGCTCTGAGTGCGGACGCGTCCGTCGCCGACCCGATCCCGCTAATCGTGCCGGCGACGGAGACGCCGCAAGCCTGACCCTGCCCTCGACGCTCCCCGGCGGATTCCCTACAATCGGCCCCCATGACGCTTGCCCTCGCCGCCGGCATGTCCGTCGGCGGATCGCTTTTGGTCATGGGCGCAGCGCTGGCGGTCTGCTTGCTTCTGGTTCTCGCAGATCGCCTGATGCTCGCCCCGACGGTGCTTGTCTCGGTCGAGGATGTCGTCACGACGCCAGGAAAGCCGATTTCACTGCGCGCATGCGCCGAGCGCGAAATCCTACCGTTCTGCGACCCGCTGCTGGCGGGAGTCGGCCTCAAGTTGCACGTTATCGAGGCCGGGGTGCGCCGCGAGATCGCCTCCGCCGTCACCGGTGCCGACGGACTCGCGCACTTCCCGCTAGGTGCCACCGGCGCGCCGGCACGCGCGCGCTACGTCGTTACGGTCGCGCCTCCCCATCGCGGTCTCGACGCACCGATCGTCGTGGACGTGATTGAACCCGATGCGCGCGTTTTCGTCATCGACATTGACGGCACCATCGCCCGCACCAGCGCCTTCATGCAGGCGGTGCGCGAAAACGCGCGCATCCGACCGCTCAAGGACGCGCCCGACTGCGTGCAGCGCCTGGCGAGGACGTTCGTGATCGTGTACCTGACGGCGCGCGACCACATCTTCCGTGCGAAGACGCTGGAGTGGCTCATCGTGAAGGGCTTCCCTGAGGCGCCGCTGCTCCTCCGCCGCAAGCGCTTCTGGACTCAGAAGGCCGTCGATCACAAGCGCGAACGCCTCGCCGAAATGGCCGCGCAGGTGAAGCTCACCGCGGGCGTAGGCGATCTCGCGACCGACGCCCTCGTCTACAAGGAGCGCGGCATGCGCGCATACATCATCGGCCGCGGAACGATCGACGGCGCAACGACGGCGCGAGACTGGTCGGCGCTCCTGGAGGCCGTGTCGAAGGGCCAGCCCCCGGGCTAACTCTTCTTCCGGTGCTCCTTCGGGTCGGGTCGCGGGTCCTCTGCATCCCGACGCGACGTCGCCAGCGAGAACGCGAAATACAGGATGACCACCCCGGCCACGAACGCCCACACCAGCTCGTTGAGAAAGACCCTTTTCCAGAGCGGGATGTCTTCCTCAATGCCCATGCTTGATTAGACGGCTCAGCGGCTCAAAAAGGTTCGAACGTCCGCCTCCTCGCCGCGAAACTGGATCTCCACGCATCCGTGGCGACCCGTCCACAGCGTCTCGCAGGCGCCGTTATAGTAAACGATCAACTCGCGGGAGTAGTACCCCTCCGGCGCGCTCGCGAGTGCCATCCGCGGCGCAACGACCGCCCCGAGCGCACGCTGCAACGCGTGGTGCTTCGCATGATGCGGCACGACAAGCACTGGCGTCCGCAACGCGTCGCCAAGCTGCAGCAGCTCAGCCGTTCCCCGCTCCTCGATGTCTCCCGTGAGCAGGACTCTCCCGTCCAGTCGCATGACGACCGAGGCCTCGTTCTCCGGCACGTCACGCCCGTACTTCTCCCAGACCGGCGGGCCCAGGATTTCCACGCCTTGCGCCAGCCAGACGGGCTTGGCGGAGGGCCGCTCGACGATCAGCACATCGACTC
>CAYXVY010000023.1:0-48040 GCA_964468745.1 uncultured Planctomycetales bacterium
GGCTCGATCGCGGCGGTGATCGTCGAGCCGATTGCGGGGAACATGGGGGTGGTGAATCCGCGACCGGAGTTCCTGCGCGAGCTGCGGCGTGTGACTGCCGAGCACGGGATCGTGCTCATCTTCGATGAGGTCATCAGCGGATTCCGCACGCGATGGGGCGGCGTGCAGGACTTGTTCGGGATCGCGCCCGATATGACGTGCCTCGGAAAGATCATCGGCGGCGGACTGCCCGTGGGGGCGTACGGTGGTCGACGCGAAATCATGGAGATGGTGTCGCCCGCGGGGCCCGTCTACCAGGCGGGGACACTTTCGGGGAATCCCGTCGCGGTGGCGGCCGGGCTCGCACAGCTGACGTATCTGCGCGACCATCCGGACGTGTACGCGAAACTCGGCGTGCGCTCGGCCCAGCTGCACGAGGGGCTCAAGGTCGAAGGGGTGTGGATCAATCGCTTCGGTTCGTTGCTCACGGTCTTCTTCGCCAAAGGGCCGGTCACCGACTGGAAGAGCGCGTCGAAGTGCGACACGAAGGCGTTCGCGCGGTTCTTCCAGCGGATGCTGGAGCGCGGCATCTACCTGCCTCCGTCACAGTTCGAGGCATGGTTCGTGAGCGCGGCGCACACCGAGACCGACATCGACGCAACGATCCGCGCGGCGCGGGCGGCGCTGAAATAGGCTCGCTCTACGTCTTCGGACCGGACGACGGCCCGCCAGGACTGAGCGCACGAGTTCCGAATGCGGGATGCTCACTCCGGAACGGCATTTCAGACTATCGGAACGGAGGAAACTTGTACGCGTTTGCCTTCCTGAAACGGGAAGACGCGGACTTCGTCGACGAAATGCCCGCCCGAACAGTGCAGGCAGCGGTATGCGTGCTTCCATTTCCCGTCCGAGAACGATCGGAAGCGCGAATCGTCGGCGCATGGCACATTTTGCGGAGAAAATTGGCGGCATGCGTGCATGTACGGACAGTCCGGACACGTGAAGTTCAAAAAGTTTACTCCGGCCGACTCCTTTGGCCGGCTGAAATGGCTCGTCGGAGCGAGTATCACGCCTTCGAAGGAATCAGAATGCCCCATCGCTCCAGCGCTGCCGCGGTCGCGAGTCTCTGAATGCAGTTTGGGAACGCGAGTCGCGTGCCGCGGGATTCCGAGGTGCGTCGTTTGCGCAGGTTTCATGATCCGCGACACCTCACAATTCCCCAGGCACGCGCCTTCTGACCGTTCGCCCTTGTGAGAATGCGCCATGCGGCCTAGAATCGCCCTTTCGATGAAGCGGAAACTGTACATCGAGAGCTTCGGCTGCCAGATGAACGTCCTCGACAGCCAGCTCATCACCGGCCGGCTCGACCGCGACGGGTACGAGCTGACCGGCGAGCAGAACGACGCCGACGTCATCCTCTTCAACACGTGTTCCGTGCGCGAACATGCCGAGGAGAAGGCCATCTCGCACGCGGGCACCCTCAAGCATCTCAAGAAGCGCAAGCCGGACGTCATCGTCGGCATCGTCGGGTGCATGGCACAGAACAAACAGGACGAGATCTTCGACCGGCTGCCGCATGTGCAACTGGTCGTCGGTCCTCGCAAGCTGGCCGCGATCCCCCGACTCCTCGAAGAGATCCGCGCCACCGGCGGACGGCGCATCGCGGTCGAAGACACCGACGCGGAATTCATCGACGGCGCTGATGTCGCCACCGTGCGCCCCACCCCCTTCCAAGCGTACATCAAGGCGATGGAAGGGTGCGACATGTCGTGCACGTTCTGCATCGTGCCGACGACGCGCGGAGTCGAAGTGAGTCGCACCCCGGAGGCGATCGTCGAGGAAGTGCGGCGCGTGGCGGGCGACGGGTGTGTCGAAGTCACGCTGCTCGGCCAGACCATCGACTCGTACGGGAAGGGAATCAAGCCGGCGATCGATCTCGGCGGCCTGCTGCGGAAGGTGCACGAGGTGCCCGGCATCCGCCGCATCCGCTTTATCACGTCGCATCCGTCGTTCGTGCGTGAGTCGCTCGTCGAGGCGATGCGCGACCTGCCGCGCGTCTGCAAGTACGTGCACATGCCGGCGCAGTCGGGATCGGACGCCGTGCTCAAGCGCATGCGGCGCGGGTACACCGTTGAGAAATACGTTTCGATCGTAGACCGTCTGCGTGAGCGCGTGCCGGGGGTCGAGATCGCGAGCGACTGGATCGTTGGATTCCCGGAGGAGACCGCTGAGGACTTCGACAAGTCCGTCGCGCTCATGGAGCGCGTGCGATTCCAGAACTCGTACGTCTTCCAGTACTCACCGCGCCCCGGCACGGACGCGGCCGCGATGACGGACGACGTGGCGCTCGGGGAGAAGAAACGCCGGAACCAGGTTCTCCTCGATATGCAGGCGCGGATCAGCGGCGAAAAGAACGCGGCGCGCCTCGGCCGGCGGATGGAAGTGCTCGGCGAAGGTCCGTCGAAGACTCGCGAAGACAGGCAGACGGGCCGCACCGACACGAATCAAGTCGTGAACTTCGACGCCGGACGCGATTTCCGGGGTCAGTTCGTCGATGTCGAGATCACCGGCGCGTCGGCCGTCGCGCTGAAGGGAAGGCTGGCCTAGAACCGATAGCGCGCGCCGAGCGACCACGCGAGGTCCGCGACGGGCTGTGTGCCGTTCACCTTGATGTAGATGGGGAACGCCAGCGAGGATTCGAACGTCACCCCTTGTGTGGGCGAGACCGCCGCGCCCAGTTCGACGAACCACCACGTGCCGCCCGAATTGTCGAGATCGACTGGGCCGATGCGGTCCTTGTCTCGATTGATCGCATCGAACGCGACGTACGTGGAGAAGACCTCCAGCGTGTAGGCCGCGCCGAGATAGAACTCGACGCTCGTTCCGTACCGGAAGCCGATCGAGTTGGCCCCCTCGTCGATCACGGTCGCGGTGCCCGCGAATAGCGCGAACTGCTCGTTGATCCATCCTTGGTATCGCGCTCCCAGCTTGAATTCGAGAGAGCCGCTGCCAAGGTGATACGAATGCAGGCCCGGCAGCTCGCCCGCCAGTTCGTCCCCTGTCGGAAGCGAGAGTCCGACTGAGAAAAGGACGTTGCCGGGATGGAACATCTCCTTGGGCGTGTCTGCCGTCGCCCACGGGGACCAGAGCAGATAAGCCGCGACGTCGCCGATGCCCGCCACGTGATTGTCGGTGCCGGTCGTGCGGTTGTGCACGTCCTGCTCGTAGTACGGCAGCACGGCGGCCGCTCCGACGTTGGCGGTGAATTGATGGTAGAGCTCCAGCGTAAAGACGACGCGCCGCCATTCGATGTCGGCAGAGGCGGTGGGATTCAGATCCTCATTCAGGCCGGTAAAGGCGCGATCGCCGCCGACGACCAGGATCCCCACTCGCGCGGTGGTGTCGTCCACGCCATACGGAGTCGCGCCGCCTCCCGGCAGCAGCCGGCCCGTTCAACCCGCTCAAGTTCCCTGCGCGAACGCGTCGCCTGACCCGGCTGCGAGCATGAGAAGGACGGCCAACGCGCGCTTCATCGGCGGCACGCCTTGGCGATGACCAGCGCCGCGAGCACGAGCAGAACCTCCGCGCCCGTGGCCCCGCACGCTCGATCTCCCAGCTGCGATCCGCCCGCCGGTGCCGGCACGACGAGGATGCCGACGCTGAATTCGCGCCAGACTCCTTCTGGATCGCTCACGCGCAGCGTGCAGAAATACGTGCCCGGGATGGTGTACGTATGCGTCACCAGCGTGCCCGCATGGTTGGGCTTGTCCGGATACGTGACGAACGGAGAACCGTCGCCGGCGTCCCAGCGCTGCGTGAGCGGGCCGGTGTCGTCGTGCGCGATGGAGCCGAACGTGACCGTCATGGGCGCCGAGCCCAGCGTGCTCGATGCCCACGACCCGATGGCGGGCGGGACGTTGGCCGTCGTGATGCAGTCCACGTCGATGGCATGCGTCGCCGAGGCGCCGCCGTTGTCCGTCACGATGAGGTAGATGCGGTACGTGCCTGTCGACATGAAGGCGTGCGATGCCGTCACGCCGCTCGAAGGTGCGGACCCGTCATCCCAAGTCCACACGTACGACGCGATTGTGCCGTCCGGGTCAGTCGAGGCGGACGCGTCGACGTTGACGGTGAGCGTCGGTGTGCCGCTGGCCGGTGTCGCCGTGAACGACGCGACGGGCGCGACATTTTGTGTCAGTACCGCGCACACCCACACGCACACCCCGAACATCGCTGGCCCTCCCCAGAGCTTGGACACCGCAAGTTGGAGGCTTGCGGCTGTTTCCTCCGCGAGGAGGAACTTGGAAGGGCATCATCGGACACGCATGCGTCGAATGCAACGCCGGCCCATCGGCGAATGCGCCGGCGGTGTTGGATAGACGAGGTTGCGGTGTCAGTACTGGAGGGGCAGAAGGGACCATGAGACGAATCGGGATCGCGCTTCTCCTTGGCATCATCCTTGCTCCGATTCTGCACGCGCAGGAGGTGAAGACCGGCCTCACGTCCGAGGAGAAGAAGCAGGCGGAGGATCTCTACAAGCAGTACTTCGCCGCGAAGGCTTGGGATGATCGAAGCAAGATCCTCGAACAGCTCGCGGCGATCGACCATCCGTCGAAGTCCGACGTGCAGCACTTCTCGAAGCGCGCGTTCGCGCTGGCGCGGCAGGGTCCCCCCGTCGAGATCAAGGGGGCGAAGCAGAAGTGCTCGCACCCCGACTACCCCGGAACCTACGCGATCACGCTCGGCTCGGCCAAGTCCGGCAAGCCGACGGGCCTCTTCATCAGCCTGCACGGCGGTGGCGAAGGGGCCGGCGACGGCGGCCAGATCCAGGGACTCTTCGGGTCCCCCGGGCAGGGCATGATCAACGTCTATCCGACCGTCATCCAGAAGGAAACCGCCGCGTGGAACAAGGAGCGCGAGGAGCAGTACGTGCTCGCGATCATCGACGAGCTGAAGCGGACGTTCGTGATCGATACGAACCGCATCTATCTCGCCGGTCACTCGATGGGCGGATATGGGACGTGGTCGATTGGTCCGCGCCACGCCGATCTCTTCGCCGCGATCTCGCCGATGGCGGGCGGCATCTTCATGGGCGGCCCGAAGCAGATCGAAAGCGGCATCACCTACAACCTGAAGAACACGCCCATTTGGTTCTACAACTCGATGGACGACCAGCAGGTTCGGCCCGACAGCTCGGTCGTCGCCGCGGAGCAGCTCGAAGACCTGAAGACGAAATATGGCGCGTTTGATTTCGTCTGGAAGAAGTATGACGACATCGGGCACGGCACGCCGAAGGACGGACTGCAGCCGATCTGGACCTGGATGATGACGAAGAAGCGCGACCCGCTCCCGAAGCGCGTGCTCTGGCATTCGTCGCGCGCGTACAAGCGGCACTTCTACTGGGTGCGCCGACCGGCCGCCGGTGGCTCCGATGTAGATGTGGAGCGTGACGGGAATAAGATCACCGTGCGGGCGGGTGGGGACGGATTGTGGCTCATGGTGAACGAGAAGATGATCAAGTTCGATCAGCCCGTGCAGGTGATCGACGACAAGGGCAAGGAGCTCTCGAACGCGAAGGTTGCGTATTCGCTGCGCGCCGTGGTCGAGTCGATCGCGGCGAAGAACGATCCCGAGATGTGGTTCTCCGGTTGGATTGAATTGAAATGAGAACATTTGCGGCGGTTGTGCTGTTCGTGCTCGTGTGCGTCCCCGTCGTCAGCGGACAGGATGCGAAGCCAGGCCTGACCGGTGACGAGAAGAAGCAAGTCGACGCGATCATCAAGGAGTACTTCGCGACGAAGGACTGGGACGCGCGCGTCAAGATCCTCGAGAAGCTCGCGCCGATCGACCATCCGTCGAAGGCCGACATCACGGCATACTCGAAGAAGTGCTTCAACCATTGCCGCGTGGGGCCGCTCGTCGAGGCGAAAGGCGGAAAGCAGCTCTGCACGAATCCCGACTACCCCGGCACGTATCTGATCACGCTGGGGCCCGCCAAGAGCGGGAAGCCGACAGGGATCTTCGTCAGCCTGCACGGCGGCGGAGCCGGTGTGGGCGACGGCTCCCAGATCCAGGGACTGTTCGGCTCGCCCGGGCTGGGGATGATCAACATCTATCCGACGGTCGTGCAGAAGGATGACGCCGCGTGGAACACCGAGCGCGAGGAGCAGTACGTCCTGTCGATCCTCGATGAGCTCAAGCGGACGTACAACATCGACACGAATCGCATCTACGTGGCTGGGCACTCGATGGGGGGGTACGGCACGTGGGCGATCGGCCCGCGCAATCCCGATCTGTTCGCGGCGATCTCGCCCGGGGCAGGGGGCGTGGTTCCCACGGAAGGCGAAAGGACCGCCGAGGTGCCGCTCTACACGGGCGTTACCTACAATCTCAAGAACCTGCCGATCTGGTTCTACAACTCGACGGACGATCCGAGAGTGCCGGCAGGAAGCTCGATCGATGCGGCGGACCGGCTCGAGAAGCTCAAGGTGCAGTACGGCGCATTCGACTTCGTGTGGAAGAAGTACTCGGACATCGGACACGGGACGCCGAAGGAAGGGCTGGATCCGATCTGGAAGTGGATGATGTCGAAGAAGCGCGATCCGCTGCCGAAACGCGTGCTGTGGCACTCGTCGCGCAAGTTCAAGAAGCACTGCTACTGGGTGCGACGGCCCGAGGGGCTCGGCAAGAACGTGGACATCGAGCGCGACGGCAACAAGTTCACGGTGACGGGAGCGCGCGGCGGCCTCTGGATCATGGTGAACGACAAGATGGTCAAGTACGAGGAGTCCGTGCAGGTGGTCGACGAGAAGGGGGTCGAGCTCTACAAGGGGCTCGTTAAATACTCGCTCGCCGCGATGCTTGAATCGATTGCCGCGAAGAACGACCCGGAGATGTGGTTCAGCGGCTGGATTCCTCTGAAGCAGCCTTAAAGCGAACGCGGATCGCGACGTCGAGCGGCTCGCTGTTGGTGTTGTACACGGCGTAGAGATAGAGCCCTTGGGTCACCGGTTCTTCGCGATGCGTCTTGAGATCGGCCGGCGCGCGCTTGGCGTTCGGGAACACGAACTTCACTTCCTCGGGCTTGATCGTCGCGTCGCCTCCCTTGCGCATGAGGACCCACTGGGCAGGTTTGCCGCTGGGCGTGATGTCGAGCATGCAGGTGCCGGCTTCCGTAATTTCCACGACCGCGGCGTGGAACTGATCCGGTGCAACGGTGACGCTCTCGCTCGCAAGCTCGCGGCCGCTCGCCACGCTCAGCCCGCGCAGGGCGACGACGGCGATCACCACGACGACGAGCACGACGAACCCGATGCCGAGCGGAATGATCTTGCCGCCGAGTCCCTTTGGCAGTTCGTTCGCATTGAGGACCTGCAGCCTCTTTCCTTTGGTGGCCATTACGCGAATATCGCAGCCGCGCCCGACGCGTGCAAGGTTTCTATCGCGAATGCCACCACGCCCCAAGCGCGAGTCCGGTCGCGATCAGTGGATCGTCCTCTTTCATGAGACCGTTCGCGTTGGACCACGAACCGTCCGCTTTCTGCAGCGATGCAAGGCGCGCGCGGATCGGCGGTTTCCAGGCGGGACGATCGAGCCGCGCCGCCACCAGGAGCCAGTAGAACGACATCGCCTCGTCTAAGCGTTCGCCTTCGCCCGAAAACCCGGGCACGGCGTCGGCCTTGAAATGCGCATCGAGCCATGCGACGGCTGCCGCATCGTCGGAACTGGACGCGCGCAGGACGCGTGCGACATCGGATGTCGTCGTTCCGTACGAGCGCTTGTCCCCCGCCTTATTCAGATGTTCCGACCAGGGTGCCGTGGGCGTGAAGAACCCGCCGCCGTCGGCATTGGTGCAGGCGATGGCGAACGCTTTCGCCCTCACGAGCGCCTCCTCATGGCCGCCGGCCGCGCGCAGCGCCTCCGCGGCGAACGCTGTTACGGAGATGTCAAGCCGCTCGATGGGCGGTTCCTGCGGCGCACTCGCGCCACGGTCCCATCCGCCGTGCTTGAACTGCGTCTCGGAAAGTTGACGCGCGAGTTTTCGGACGCGCTCCCGCCAGGCGTCCGGCTTGAGCTTCGAAAGCGCGAGGATGCGCAGCGCGCGCGCGTACGTGGGGTACCCGGATCCCGTGTCATCCGGCAGAGCGAGAGCCCGATTGATCGCCGCTCGGTGCAGGGCGATCACTTCGTCCGGCGCGAGTGAGACGACGAAGAGCGCGAATGCAGTGGAAACCCCCGCATCCATCACGGTGTACGTCTTCGAAGTCCACGTGCCGTCCGGGCGCTGGTTCGCCATGAGCCACGCGAGACCCCGTTCGTCCATCGTGCTCGGCTTCGGCTTCGAGCTGCACGAAACGGTGAGCGCGAGAGCGATCAGGGTGGCGACGCGGGACACTAATTCTCGTGCAACGGCAGCAGCCTGTAGGGCGCCGTCAGCGTAAGCGTCGCGCACGCGGTGGCGAACGTCCGGCCGCTGATGCAGGCGGTCGTCGTCCAGGATCCGTCGTTCGCCTGCGTCTTGATCAGCTTGTCTCGAACCCACGGATACCAGCGCTGCCAGAGCTTGCCGTCCTCGAACATGAGCGCTTGCGTCACGAGGGTCGCGGACAGGTAGTCTTCGCCCTCGACCGTCAAAAACTGGTTGGCCATCTGGCCCTTCATGACCATGTCCATGAAGGCCTCGGCGCCGCGCTTCGACTCGTTCGAGTCTCCCTGCCCCATCCCGTAGAGGACGCGCAGGGCGCTCGCCGTCGCGTAGACCGACTGATATCCGCCGTAATTGCCGCCGTTGCCGAAGCACTTGTCGAACTGTCCCGTTCCGCTGTTGTAGGCGTTTTTCATGAAGCGCACGACCTTGTCGACGGCGGCGCTCTTGATTTCGAGCCCCGCCGAACTCGCGGAACGCAGCGCGAGCCACGCCATCGCCGTCGCCTTCAGGCTGCCGAACGTCTCCTTGTGCCAGCTGCCGTCCCCCTCCTGCGTGGTGGCGATGCCGGCCACCATGTCGCCGACCACCTCGCGCATCTCATCGAGATAGTCCTTCGGGACCCACTGGCCGCGCATGCCGTACGCCTGCGTGAGGAAGATGACGCCGAAGAACGTGTGTACGCGCGTCCCGAGCTTATTCTGCACGAGCGTCGTCTGGCCGCCCGCGATGTCGCGTTTGTGGCGGCGGGCCTTCGTGAGGACGAATTCGAGAGCGCTGCGCACGGCGTCGACGCAATCGCGATCCGGGCCGCCGCGCTCGTGATTGCCCGCGGCCATGAGCGCGAGCGCGCACAGCGATGTGCACGTGATGCACTCGGAGCCCTTCGCGTCGAGTCCCCACGAACCGTTCTTGTTCTGCGCCTTGAGGAGCCAACGGGTCGCCTTCTCGACGGCCTTGAAGGACTTCTCATTGACTTCCGCCGGCGCGGACTCGACCGGCTTCGCGTCCTGCGCGGGAACGGGGGCCGCGACGGTGGCGGCGATTGCGGCGAGCAGCAGGATGCGGTTCATCTATCCTCCCTGACAATACTAGACGATTGAGACCGCGAACTGTCGCGATGAAAGAAAAACCCGCGCGTGGTACACTCCCTGCCCGAAATGCGCCACGAATCCTTCATGACACGCTGCCTCGAGCTCGCCCGGCGGGGCGAGGGCAAGGTCGAGCCGAATCCGCGCGTGGGGGCGGTCGTGGTGCGGGGTGGGAAGATCGTGGCGGAAGGCTGGCACAAGCGCTACGGCGGGCCGCATGCGGAGATTAACGCGCTTCGCAAGGCTGGAGTTCGCGCTAAAGGAGCCACGCTCTACGTCAGCCTCGAACCGTGCTGCCACTACGGCAAGACGCCGCCGTGCAGCGAAGCCATCATCGCGGCCGGCGTGAAGGAGGTCGTCGCCGCGGTGCGCGACCCGCACACGATCGTGAATGGCAAGGGGGCGGCGGCGCTCAAGCGCGCGGGCATCCGCGTTACGACGGGCGTGCTGGCGGACGAAGCGCGGCGGGCGAATCAGGGCTTCTTCAAGTTTCACGAGACCGGACTTCCGTACGTCGTGGCGAAGTGGGCGATGACGCTGGACGGGAAGATCGCCACGCACACGGGCGACTCGCGCTGGATCTCGAACGAAAAGTCCCGCGCGTGGCTGCACCGTTTGCGGGACCGGTACCAGGCGATCCTGGTCGGCTCGAACACGGCGCTGCGCGACGATCCTGGACTGCGCGGGGCGAAGCGGCTGCCCGTCCGCGTGATCCTCGATTCGTGGGCGCGCTTGCCGGCGGACGCGAAGGTCGTGAAGACCGCGCGCGACCAGCGGACGATCGTGGCGGTGTCGACGTCGGCCGGGGAAGACAAGGTCCGCCGCCTGCAACGAGCCGGCATCGAGGTGATCAAGCTCGAGGTCATGGACATGCACGTGGTCTTCGAGGAGCTCGCGCGGAGCGGCATCCACTCCATCCTTGTCGAGGGGGGCGGTGAGGTTCATGCAAGCGTGTTCGAAGCGGGTCTGGCCGACGAGGTGGTCGTGTTCGTGGCGCCCAAGGTGATCGGGGGACGCGAGGCGAAGACGCCTGTCGAGGGAGCCGGGATGGCGAAGATGGCGCTCGCGCGGCAGCTCCGCGATGTGACCCTTGAACGAATCGACGACGACGTGGTCATCCGGGGATACGTGAAGAAGTGACGATCCGTGCCGTGTTTTTCGACGCTGGTCACACGATTCTCCATCCGGACCCGCCGGTCGGAGAGATCTACGCGCGAGAGGCGGTCGCGCTTGGGGCGCGCGTCACCGTGGCGGAGCTCGAGCCGGTCTTCATCGAGGCCTTCCAGCAGTTCATTCGCGACTATGCGCCCGCGATGGACGTCTCCGACGAGCAGGAGCGCGCGATGTGGCACAGCATCACCCGCAGCGTCTACGATCGCGTGCCGGCGCTTCAGGCGATTCATCATCCGACGTGGTTCGAACGCCTCTTCGAGGTGTTCGGCCACGCGTCCGTATGGAGGCTCTATCCCGACGTCGAGACGACGCTCGAGGCGCTGCGCGCGCGTGGGATGCGGCTCGGCGTGATTTCGAACTGGGATACGCGGCTTCGTACGATCGTGCGCGAGATGGGCATCGAAAGGCGATTCGATCGGGTCGTAATCTCGGCGGAGGAGGGCGTGCGCAAACCCGATCGGCGGATATTCGAACGCGCGCTCGCGGCGCTCGGCGTCCAGCCGCACGAGGCGATCCATGTCGGCGATCTCGTCGAGGACGATGTCGTCGGCGCGCGCGGCGCGGGGATGCGAGGCATCCTCATCGATCGCGGGCGCTTCAAACCGCCGGCGGACGTCGAAGTCGTGCAGGACTTGGGCGGACTGCTGCAGCTGATCAATCCTCGATGACCGAAATTGGGGAGAGCGTGTCCACGTCGTAGCGGAACTCGCCCCCCTTCAGCTTCTGGTCGAGGATCGTGACGAAGATCTGTTCCTTCCATTCCTGCGGCGTGCGGGGCTTCGATGTCGACAGCACCTCGTGGACGCGCCGCTTGTAGTAGTCGAGGCCGCCGGGCTCGATGACGACGACCGGCTCCGGGGCCGATATGCCGCTTTTCGAGTAGGCCATCACTCCGAGCGCGCGCGTTCCCGCGTCCGACTTCTGCTTCATCCGCTCGTCGAGCTTCGCGCGTTCGATGGCGGGCGTCGCGAGGCCCTGCTTCATCGCGAGCATCCGCTCGAATTTCGCGGCGTGCCGCTGGTTGATCGCCCGGTCCGTCGCGCCGGTCTCGCGGTAAAAGCTGAGCGCGTCCTGGATCGCCCAGTACGTGGCGTGCGGTGAATGAAGCGCCGGGAAGATGTCGAACACCTTGCCGTCGGGCCGGCAGAAGTAGAGGGCGATCTCGCCGCCCATCGTGCCGCGCACGGTGCGGCCGTCGCCCAGATCGAAGACCGCGACGGAGACCGGCGCGACGCTTTCCCACGCGGGTACGAAGTTTTCATTGATGATCTTCACCACGCGGCTGTCCGAGAACGTGACCGTTCTCGCGAGCTTGCCGTTGGCTCAACAGAATTCCTCGTCGAGCTTGCCGAAGAGCTGGAGCACGAGGATCGGCTTGCCGTGGCCGATCGCCTCCTCGAGGCAGCGCTTCCAGACGAGGCGCCCGTCGCCTCCCCATTGCCCCGTGATGCGGCCGAGCGCGGTCTTGACGCGGCGCCGCACGGCCGGATCCGGATCCTCGATGGCCGACTTCAGGGCCGGCACTGCGGCTTCGCCTCGCGCGACGAATCCGGCGATGGTTTCCTTGGCGGTTTCCTCGTCGGCGCGCAGTCCTCGAAGCGGATCCTGCGAGCAGGCGCACAGAGCGATCAGGGAAGCGAAGGCAAGCGTTCTCATGGAGTCCTCCAGTCGCGCTCCGTAAGCAATCGACAGGCCAGCGCGTTTTTCGGCCGAATTCCGGCGGAGGTGTATCCTGCGGGTGACGGTGCTGCTACCGCGACCAGATACGCTTCACCTTCTGCCAGAATGCCGTCTTTCCCGCGCCCTGGGGCTCCGGAAGCAGCGGCTCGCCATCGAGGAATCGCTGAAGGTCGTCGGCCAGGCAGGTGGCGCGCGGATACCGGTTCTTCTTCTCGTGCTCCATCGACTTGCGAATGATGAGCACCATGTCGGGCGGAACCGACGGCGCGAGTTTCTCGACGGGCTCGGGAGGAGCATGCGGCAGCGATGTCAGCACTTCGTCCGGGTTCTTGGTGGCGTAGGGGCTGTATCCGCACGCGAGTTCGTAGAGAACCGCGCCGAGCGAATAGATGTCGCTCATGCTGTCGACCACCTCCATGTCGCCGCTCGCCTGCTCCGGCGGCATGTAGTAGGGCGTGCCCATGATGACGCCCTTCACGTAGGCGGGATCGCCGATAGACGCCAGTTTCGCCAGCCCGAAGTCCATGACCCACGGACGGCCCGACTTGTCGATGATGATGTTCGACGGCTTCAGATCGCGATGGTAGACGCCGCGCTCGTGCGCGTAGCCGACCGCCCGCGCGACGTCCCGGATGATCGCTGCGGAGAGCGGAAGCGGAATTTCACGGCCGCGCAGCAGAGGTTTCGCCTCGGGCCGTTCCACCTTGCGCTTGTCGCTGATGAAGGTGGTTTTGAAAACCGATTCGTCGATGCCGTCGCGCACGATGGCGTCGAGCGTCATCCCTTCGATGTACTTCATCGTGAAGAAGAAGTGGTTGTCGACGGCTCCGAAGTCGAGGATCGGGATGATGCTCGGATGCGAGAGCTCCGCGACGGCTCGCGTCTCGCTGTAGAAGCGCTTCACGTCCTCGGCATCGCCGAACGGCGTGCGGATCCCGGCGGCGGTGTCGCTGTGATGCGGAAGCATCTTGAGCGCGACCATCTTGTTGAGATCGCGCTGCCAGGCGCGGTAGACGACGCCGGCACCGCCGCGGCCGATCTCCTTCACGAGGACGTACTTGCCGAAATGGTTCGCCGGATCGATGTTCGCCATCGTCACGTCGTCCGGCAGATCCTGGTCGTGCTCCTTCGAAGCGGCGTCGAGCGCCTCTTGCACGGCGGCCGCCATCTTGACGAACAGGAACGGGACTTCGGCGCCGCACTTCTTGCAGACCACGTCCTCGCGCCCCTCGGGCTGGTCTCCCATCCCGATGCGATCGCCGCATTCGGGGCAGGAGTAGATCGAGAGATTCTGGAGCTGCAATGCCGTCTCGACGGCGTCCTTCTTTAGGTAATTGCGCTTGATCATGATTGCGCCCAGGGGCGGGATCGGCTTGATGCCGACGTCGGCGAGCTGGCCCTGCAGGCGCAGGCACTCGTTGACCTGGTATTCCGTCGCCAGGCCCTTCTCGATCAGGATCTTGCCGAGCAGCGCGCCGCGTGCCTCGGGCCGCGCGTCGCCCGTCTGCTCGATATCCTGTTGCTGGAGCGTCAGGAGGCGATCCACGTCCTCGCTCTTCATGTAGCCGCGCGTAATCATGATGGAGCCGAGCGACTTCGAAGGATTGCGTTCCTGCGCGACGAGGCAGTCGTAGAGCTGCTCCTTCGTCATCAGCTTCTCTCGCAGCGCGATGCGCCCGAGCAGGAAATCGCCCTTTTTCTCTCCCATGGGGGGCGCGAAATATAACAGCGCGGCCGTGCGAAAGCCACTCGGAAGAGTTTAATTTCCCGTGATCTTGCGCAGGGCGGCGGCGATCGCCTCCGGGTCCCCATCGAGCAGCGTGCGCACGTCGAAGAGGACGCGGTCGCGCTGCACGCGCGCGAAAATGCACGGCGTATGTGCGCGCAGGCGCGCGTCGATGTCGTCCAGGGAGAGTTTCGAGTGACGGAGTGCGACGACCTTTGTCGGCAGGTCCTGGCCTGGGACGCTCCCGCCGCCGACCTGCGACGCATCGTCCAGGATCGTGACGTCGAGTCCATCTATTTTCTTGAGCGTTGCGGCGAGGGCGATCGCACGCTTCTCGAGCTCGTCCTTCGACATCGCCAGCATGCGATACGTCGGATGCTCCCGCATCAGGCGGTCGTGGTCGAGGTAGAGCTTGAGCGTCGCCTCGAGCGCCGTGAGCTTCAGCTTGTCCACGCGCAGCGCGCGGAAGAGCGGGTGTCGGCGGATGGCGGCGACGGGCTTCTTCTTGCCGACGATGATGCCGCCCTGCGGGCCGCCGAGGAGCTTGTCGCCGCTGAACGTAATGACGTCGGCCCCCGCCTTGACGGAGTCCTGCACGGTCGGTTCGCCGCGGATGCCGAAGCGTGCGAGGTCGACGAATGCGCCGCTCCCCAGGTCGTCCATCACCGCCAGGGTGTGCTTCTTGCCGAGCGCGACGAGCTCCGAGAGCGTGGGCTCCTCGGTGAATCCGACCATGCGGAAGTTCGACGGATGGACGCGCAGGAGGAGCGCCGTGTTCGGGTTGATCCGCTTCTCGTAGTCCTCGATGCGCACTTTGTTCGTCGTTCCGACCTCGACCAGTTTGCAGCCGCCCTGCTCCATCACGTCGGGGACGCGGAAACTGCCGCCGATCTCCACGAGCTGCCCGCGCGCGACGATGACTTCGCGGCCGGCGGCCAGGGTGGCCAGGGCGATGAGAGTGGCGCCGGCGTTGTTGTTGACGACGGTCGCGTGTTCGGCGCCGCTGATCTCCTTGATGAGATCTACGAGATGAACCTCGCGCTGGCTGCGGTCACCGGTCGTGCGGTCGACTTCGAGGAGCGAATAGCCCTGCTGCTCGCTGTTGATGGCGTCGATGGCTGCCTTGGGCAGCACCGCGCGTCCTAGTCCGGTGTGAAGGATGACACCGGTCGCGTTGATGACGCGGCAGAGTTTCGGTGCGGATTTCGACTCGAGCAGCGCGACGACGGCGGCGCGGATAGCGTCGGGCTCGAGCGCCGCTTCGTCTGGCTTTGTGGCCATGCGTGCTCGCAGTTCGTCCGTCACCTGCCGGACGGCGTTCGTGACGAACTCGCGGCCGTGCACCGCGACCAGCTCGGGGTGCGCGGTGACGAACTTTTCGACGGAGGGGATCTTGCGAAGCAGGTCCTTGGTGGCCATGACGTTAAGTATAGCTATCACGGATCCGCGATCCCAGATCCCGCGCCGCGGGAGGGTCGCACTCTTACGCCTGCGTCGTAGCCGCGAAAACGCGTCCCCAGCGCCTTTCCCTGCACGTCGAGGCGAGCGATCGCTGCGTGCGCGCGTCCGTGCAGAGGCCGAAAAGGGCCGAGCCGCTCCCCGTCATCATCACCGCCTCGAAGGGCAGCTCTGTCATCGCGCGTTTCAGCGCGGCCAGTTCCGGACGGAAGGCGAACGCGGCCGCCTCCAGTCGATTGAACATTTGGGGAGCGATGGACTTCCTTCCGTGCAACGCGTCTACAAACGAGTCGACGCCGCGGCGATCCCCCGTCGACGCGTGGCGCTTGAAGATTTCGCCCGTCGGATTGTCGTACGCGGGAGCGACGATTACGAGGTTCAGCGCGCGCCCCTTGATCGGCGTGACCACCTCGCCGCGACCCGTGCACACGGCCCATGACTCCCGGGCGAAGAACGATGTATCGCTCCCGACTTTCGCGAGCACAGCCGACTCGTCCTCGACGGAGAGTCGGAGCTTGAAGAGACGGTTCGCCGCGCGGATGGCGCCCGCCGCGTCGCTGGATCCACCGCCGAGCCCTGCTGCAGACGGCACGCGCTTGGTGAGCTTGATGCGCACGGGCGGTACGCTCGCGCGACCGCGCAGCGCGGCAATCGCCTTCATCACGGTGTTCGACGCGTCCGCGGGGGCTGCGTCACGCGGTGAGACGATGAGCGCATCGCGTCGCGCGGCCGTCATCTCCAGCGTATCAGCGAGCGAGATGGGCGCCATCACCGTGATGAGCTCGTGATACCCGTCGGGACGCTTGCCGACGACCTCGAGGAAGAGGTTGATCTTGGCCGGGCAGCGAACGAGCATTTAGAGCAGCGCGTTGTCGATCAGGCGCGCTTTTCCGATGCGCACGGCCAGCGCCACAAGCGTCTTGCCCTTGATCTCCTTCACCGGCTCCAGCGTCTCGCCGTTGACGATCGCGATGTAATCAATCCGCGCGCCCTTCACGCGGCCGATGACGCGGCGCATCTCGCCCGCAACCTTGTTGGCGTTGTTTTCGCCGTTGCCGGCCATGTCCTCCGCCCTCTTGAGCGCGAGCGTGAGACACGTCGCGTCCTTCCGCTGTTTCGGCCCGAGGTAGATGTTGCGCGAGCTCATGGCCACCCCGTCCTCCTCGCGCACGGTCGGAAGCACTTTGCAGTCGACGTCGAGATTCAAGTCGATCGCCATCCGGCGGATGATGAGGAATTGCTGGTAGTCCTTCTGGCCGAAATAGGCGAGGTCGGGCCGCACGATGTTGAAGAGCTTGGCGACGACGGTCATCACTCCCTGGAAGTGGTCGGGGCGCGCCGCGCCGCATAGCTTCGAGGGCAACCCGTTCTTCTCTTGCATCACCTGCGTGCCGAATCCCTTCGGGTAAATCTCGGCGACGGACGGCGAGAAGAGCACGTCGACCTGCTCGCTTTCGGCCATCTTGATGTCCTTCGCGAGCTGGCGCGGATACCGGTCGTAGTCCTCGCCGGCCGCGAATTGCAGGGGATTGACGAAGATGCTGACGATCGTCGCATCGCAATCCTTGCCCGCCGCCGCCATCAGGCTCAGGTGGCCGGCATGAAAGGCGCCCATGGTGGGAACGAATCCGATCTTGTGGCCCTGCTTGCGCCACGAGCGGATGTGGTCCCGCAGTTCTTTGATGGTCTCCACGAATGCGGTCATGAGGCCTCCGAGAGGAGCCGTCGCACGGTTCGACCGCTCCCCGGCACGCGCAGCAGGGGGCGGAGCTCCGCCAAGGGTTCGAGGACGAAGCGGCGCGACGCCAGTCGCGGGTGCGGCACCGTCAAGGCGCGCGTTCGAACTACGAGGTTTCCGAAGAGAAGCACGTCGAGATCGATCGTACGGGGCGCCCAGCGGTACGGCCGCGTTCGCCCCAGCCTCGTCTCGATCGATTGCAGGGCGCGAAGCAGCTCGCGCGGCGCGAGTGTGCAGTCGATTTCGACGACGCAGTTGAGGTAATGCGGCCCCGGTGATCCGACGGCGGCGGTGCGGCGGACCTTGGAGCGGCGCCGCACGCGCACGTCGGGCACGCGTGCGAGCATGAGGACCGCGCGCGCGATCGTCGCGGAGCGATTCCCGAGATTTGAACCCACCCCGATATACGCGCGCACGCTTCCCATGGGATCAAAAGAGGGGATTTCCGCCTTCGGCGTCGGGGGTCCGTGTCCCTGTCGGCGCCGGCGCCTGCTTCCTGGGGAAGAGCCGCATCCGCGCCCAGAGAATCGGGCCCGTCAGCATGTAGCCCGCAAACGCCAGGAAGACAGCCACTTCGTGGAAGATGACGATGAGAATGACGACGATTGCGATTTCGATCAGGCGCACGAACGGGCGCAGCCCACGGAACACGCGATTGACGATGTGCACGTACCGTATGCGTGACACCATCAGGATACCGAGGAAGAAGGCGATAAACGGGAGCGCCTTCGCGACACCCGCCACGATCATGCTCATGACGGGCCAGTGGGCGAACTCGGGCTGCCACGGGATGACTGCGGACGCGATCACGCCCGCCGCCGCCGGCGACGGCAACCCCGTGAAGTGCTGGTGCGATTCGTCGTCCGGCGTGGTCTCGACCGTGAACCGCGCCAGCCGGACAAGCGCGCACATCGCGTAGAACACGCAGATGACGGTCAGCACGCGCTCGTGGAGCACGGGCTCGCGGCGGCCCGGCGCCTCGCAGTTCAACGCGTAAATCAGGAACGCAGGGGCGATGCCGAACGTGACAAGATCGCACAGCGAGTCCATCTGGGCGCCGAAGTTCGTGGCGGTTCGCGTCATGCGAGCGACCTTGCCGTCGAGTGCATCGAAGACCATCGCGATCAGGATGAGGTAGCCGGCCCAGTGGAAGTGCTTGCCCGGGTCTTTCGCGCCCGTGCTGACGTCGATGAGGCCCAGCGCGGTCTCGGTCAGCGCGAGAAAGCCGCACACGCCGTTGCCGAGCGTGAGGAGCGTCGGCAGCAGCGCCACGTAGCGCACGCGGCGCTTGCGCAGCTTCCAGAACGGGAATCGTCTACCGGGTTCGCGCAAGGATGGATTCTCCGCCTTTGACCTTGTCGCCCACTTTTACGGCTACCTCGGCCACGATGCGCTGCGGAACGCAGAGCTCCGTGCGGGATCCGAACTTGATCATCCCGATCCGCTGGCCGCGCTCAAGCCGGTCGTTCTCCCGGATCGCACACACGATGCGGCGCGCGATCATGCCGGCGACCTGCCGCACGACCACGGGACCGTCCGCGCGCTCGAGTAGGATCGCGTTCGATTCGTTCAGCTCGCCCGAGCGAGGATCGCGCGCGTCCAGGAACTTCCCAGGCGTGTAGCGCATCGCCTTGACGAGCCCGTCGCACGGCGAGCGGTTCACGTGGACGTTGAAAATCGAAAGGAAGATCCCGATGCGCAGCGCGGGCTCCTCGATCCAGTCCACGCGCGGAAGCGCGCTGATCTCGGTGACGGTGCCGTCGGCCGGCGAGACGAGCAGGCCAGGGTCGCCCGGGATCGGGCGCTCTGGGTCGCGGAAGAACCAGACGGTCCAGAGCATCAGAACCGCAGGCAGTGCAACCGCCGCAGGGTGGATAAAAAAGAGCCCGACGCCGGTGGCCGTCCACAGGAGGAAAGAGAGCAAAAGCTCCTTGCGACCCCAGGGGGCGAGGAACAGAAGCATCAAGAGCTGCCCTCCAGCCGGTCGATAAATCAGCAGGAGACCTACTTTAACACCGGTGTGTTGAATCTGTCAAGACGGCCTCCCGGAGGGGCGGAGACGGCTATAATGCGCTCGATTGCGGCATGGGTCACCGTCGCGGCGTTGCTCGCGGCGGCGCTCGCGTGGCGCGCGTGCGAGGCGCATCGTGCCAACGCCGCGCTCTATCGGAAGTTGTGCGACGAGGAGGCGGAATTGCTGCGTGAGGAGACGCGACAGAAGAAGCTGCGCGCCGAACTCGATGCGATCGAGTGGGACCCTCTGTACGTGGAATCGTTGCTGCGCCAGGCGCGGCAGGTGGAGCCCGGAGAGACGATCGTCGAGAGGCGCTGATGCCTGAAAGTGAACGGATCCTGTCGCAGTTGGAGGTCGATGCGCTCCTGCGCGCGATCAACGCGGGGGACATCCCTGTCGGCGGCCGGATGGCACCCGCGGCGGCCGTCGCGCCGCTCGACCTGCGCCGACCTCAGCGGCTGACGCGGCGTGAACTGGCGTCGATCGAGGCGATCCACGAGCCGCTCGCACGGACGCTGCGCGATCTCTTCGGCCCCGTCTTGCGCGGGACGGTAAATGTTCAGCTGGCCGGCGTGGAGCAGGTCATGCTCGCCGAATTCGTAGAGTCAATCCCGAATCCGACGGCGCTCGTTGTCGGCTCGCTGGAGCCCGGGAATGCGCAGGTCATCCTGGAAATCGAGCCGGCGCTCGCGTTCCCGATCGTCGAGCGCATGCTGGGAGCAGGCGGACCGCTTGGCGCGCCGCCGGAGCGCGCCCTGCGCGAGATGGAATGGCAGCTTCTGTCCCGCGTCACGGATGCAATACTGACGCGGATCGTCGAATGCTGGGCTGGGATGATGGTCGCGCGCGTCTCGGTGCGCGCCCGCGAGACGAGCCCTGCGTCGCTCCGCGCGATCCTGCAGGACGAGCCGCTCGTGCGCGTCGGCTTCCTCGTCGAGGGGGACGGACACCGTGGCGGCGTGAGCGTGTGCGTCCCGTCGTCGATAGCGGAGCGGCTTGTGGCTCGTCGTGTGCCGGCACCGGGTGCGTCTACGATGGCGCTCTCCGCTTTGGCGGTGACGCAGGCGGAGGTTGAGATTGCCGTGCGGCTGCCGGTCGAGGGCATGCGCATGTCCGATCTCGAAGCGCTCGCGGAGGGGGACGTGCTGGTGACGGGTGTGTCGGCGCAAGGCGAAGTCGTGATCGAGGCCGGGGGCGCCGCGAAGCTGCTGGGGCAGGCCGGGGCTCTGCGGGGGAGGCGCGCCGTGCTTGTCGAAGAGTGGCTGGACGCCTCGCGCGCTGAGCGCATGTCGGAGAGCCCCGATCGGCCGTTGGAGCGCCGCGCGGGCGGCGCGGGTCGGGCGGGGCCGGAATGGAGGCGCGTGCTCTCCGCATCCGTGGAATTGCGGGCGATCATGGCGGAGCGCGGACTCTCGATCCGCGAGGTGCTGCAGATGCGCCCCGGCGCGGTAATTCAGTTCGAGCGCAGGCCGAGCGATCCAATCCGGTTGGAGGCGGGTGGGCGCCCGTTCGCGACCGGCGCGCCGGTGCGCGTGGGGGACCGCGTGGGGATCCAAATCGCTTCGGTCCAGGATCCACAAAAGACGGTTCGCAACCTGGCGTAGCCGCAGGTTATCCCGTACCGAACCTCGTCTGGCAGGCGGCTCGCCTGCGGAACGCGATGTTCAGAGGTTCCGTTCGCGCCCGCATTCGTACGGTCCGGCCGAGGAGATTCCGCTTCTGCCGGACGAATCGGCGCCGGATTCGCTTTTTGCACTTGACATTCGCGCGCCATGTGCTACCCATTTGGTATGGGCTGATCGGGAGGACCACCGCATGGGCGAAACGCAGGCTGATCGCGAGAGTGACATCTGGCTCTGGGACGGCAGCATCGAGTACGAGGGAATCGTGGTGAAGCTCACGGAGCCGAACTTCACCGCTCACCTGCACGAGGCCCGAAGTTCGTCCTCCCGATCGGCGACGGGACGGCGATTCAACACGACGTTTTTCGATCTGCAGCGACAATTCGTGGGCAGACGCTTCCTCGCCTACTGCAAGCTTTCGCCGGACGGCGAGCTGCAGGAGGCCGAGGTCACGATGGTTCAGCGCTCGTCCGCGCTCGACTACGACATCTTCCTGTCCGGCCGGCTGCGGCCCCTGGAGGCGCAGCACAAGGAGGCCCTGAGGAAGATGTCCGCGCGGGGCGTCGGAGGCATCATTTCGGAGCGGATTGATCCCAAGTAGCGGATGGCGGAAAGCGGATCCCCTCCCCCCGATCCGCCATCTGCTATTTGGACTTTGCGATCGGAATTCCGCAGCTTATAATCCGCTTTGCATGACTCTGAGCGAACTAGCGTCCGCCATAGCGAAGTCCGAGGGGTGGACCGTCAAGAACCGGACCGGGACGGTCACGCTCCTCGTCAGCCTCCCGGCCGGCCGTACGCAGGAAGTCGAGCTGTCGCAATTTGAGCACGAGGCCGCTCCGATGGTGCGCTTCGTCACGCACGTGGGCGACGCCGCGAAGTTGGAGCCCTCGCGCCTGCGCGCCGCGCTCGAACTCAACGCAAAATTCCCGACCGGCAGCCTGGCGATCACCGACGACGCGCTTGTGATGACCGAGACGCGTCCCCTGAAAACCACGACCCCTGAATCCTCCGCACGCGCTGTGCGTTTCCTCGCGACGCAGGCTGACACGTACGAGCGCTTCATCTACAAGACCGACAAGCACTAGGCCCGCGGGGGACACTTGGAGCGATCCGATGCCGAGCATATCGATTGTCGCTGAAGGGACGCAGGAACGTTACCAGCTCGATGGCGCCGTCATCACCCTCGGCCGCGGACTGGAGAGCGACATCCGGCTGAAGGACATCAAGTCGTCGCGCCGGCACTGCCAGATCCTGAAGACCAGCGACGGATTCAAGATCGTCGATCTGGACAGCGGAAACGGCACGTGTGTCAACGGGGCGCAGATCAAGGAGCAGCGTCTGGCGTCGGGAGACAAGATTCAGATCGGCAGCACCCAGATCACGTTCGAGGATCCCGACGAAAGGAAGGCGGCCCCCAAGCCCGTGGCCGTGCAACCCCCTCCGAAGACAGGCACGCGTCCGATCCCGCGTCCCACGCAGGCGGTCGCCGCCGCGAAGCAGATTACGTCCAAGTCCCCGGCGGCGGTCAGACCGGCTGCGCCGGAAGCCGAACCCGCACCCGATCCGGCCGCGGCCCCGGCGGGCCGCCGCATGCCGACAGGCCGGCGCGTGACGCATCGCGCGAAGCCTGCTCCTGATGCGGGGGGGAAGAAGGGGGGAGTGTTCCTCGTCATTCTGGGGCTCGCGGTGCTCGCTGCTGTAGGGGTCGGCGGGTGGTTCGTCATGTCCGGATCCGGCAAGGAAGACGCAAAAGTCAAACAAGAGATCCAGCAGATCGATCTGCTGCTCAAGGAAGGGAAGAAGGCGGACAACAACGGCGATTTCGCGACGGCCATCAAGAAGTACGAGGAGGCGAAGAAGATTGCCGAGGGTCGCGAATCGTTCAAGGCCAGACTCGATGAGGTAGTGGATTGTCTCGAGACTGCCAAGAAGGCGAGCGCTCCGAAAAAGTAGCGATCGCGCGCGCACGGCCGGGCCTTCGGGATGCGTCTAATCCTCACGCGGGATGAAGGCTGGGGGCTGGAGGTCAGGACATGGCATCGATTCGTATCTCGTTCGACGGCACCGAACGCTCCGTCACCCTTGAGAAGCAGGACGTCTCCTTCGGGCGCGACTACAAGGCGGATATCCGACTCAAGGACGTAAAATCGTCACGGCGGCACTTCCGCATCGTGACGGCGGGCGACGGGCACCGGTTGCTCGATTCGGGCAGTGCGAACGGCACATTCATCAACGGCGCGCCGGTGCGGGAGCACATGCTCGCGCCGGGCGATCGCATTCAGATCGGGCTGACGACGATGGTGTACGAGGCGGCGGCCCCGCGCCGTCCGTCCGCGCCGCGCGCGGCACCGGAGCGCCGGCCGGTCCCGGGAACGGCGGCCGCGCGTCGGGCCAACCCGCTCGGCTTGGTGCTGGCGGGCGGCGCGCTGCTGCTCGGGCTGGCGACGGCCTGGCCCTGGCTCGCCTCCGCCAAGGCCGATCCGAGGACGATCGAAGAGGAACGCGGCCAGCTGCGCGCGGCCGGAATCGTGAAGGAGGGCGAACACTGCTTCGACGAGGCAATTGCATTCTACGGGCGGGCACGCGCACTGACGGAGCGGGCTTCCGAGATGGCGGCGAAGACCGAGGAGGCGGACCGTTGGATTCGCGCGGCCGAAGCGGCGCGCGCGGACATGGGTCAGATCGAGTTCGCCTGGCGCGAGTTTGACGAGGCATTCGCGGCGGCGTCGGCGAAGGAGGGAGCGGATCTCACGCCGCTCATCGGACAGGCGACTGATCTCATCAAGCGCGTTGCCGATCGTACGTTCCCGTGGCTGGGCACGCTTCGCGATCGCCGTCAGGTGCTGGAGGAGCGACAGACCGGCGGAGGCGGCGTGAGGGAGCAGTTCTTCGCCATCCGCAAGGAGCTGACCGCGACATACAAACTCGATACGCTGGACCTCGGGGACTACGCTCAAGGATTCAAGGCGTGGCGCATGTGGGCGCGTCAGCACGGCTCCGAGGGGACGGCGTTGGTGGACGCCGAACTCCAGCGTCTCGATCGCGGCTTCTGCGTACGTGCGGCGGAGTCGGCGGCCGTGAAGGCGCAGGAGATCGCCACCGCCAAGGGGCGGCCCGCAGCCGTTACGTTCGTGGAGGAGGAGGCGATGCGGCTGCAGGGAACCGAGGGGGAGTCGCGGCTACACGAGGAGCTCAGGAAGTACCGTTAAGTTCGCTGTCCTCCGCAACAGCGCGCCCCACGGACACCTCATCACGTTGGTGCGGCGTCGTCGGCTCGCCAAAGCTTCCGAGCGTGCGCGCAAACTGACTTGCGCCACGCGACTGGGGATCGGGGACCGCAAGGACTAATTGGGCAGCGGCGTGCTCGGCACTGCCTTTGGCGGCTCCGTCGTGGCCTTGTCGGCCGTCGGGAGCGGCGCGCCCTGCTCGCCCGGCAGGTTCATCGGCTTGCGGGCGAAGCTGTAGAGCCGGATCCGCATCTCGCGAATCGGAATCCGGCCCGTTTCCTCGGAACCCCCGCTGATCGAAAAGTCATCGACGGCGACGAAACGTGTCTGCGCCTCAAGCAGGTTGACGAACCGCAGCAGGTTGAAGAATCCTCCGCGAACGCTCACGTCGTACGTCGCCCGATTCATGCTCGGCGCCAAGCCTGGGCCGCCCCGCGACGGAGAGTAGCGCGCATCCTGGACGAACGTGGACGACTGTTTGCGCAGCGCATCGATTAGCTCCGCCAATTCGTCGTACTGCAGATCGTCGAGTTTTGGGATGCGTCGATCGCCTTCGGCGATGTCGGCCTCCAGTTTCTTGATTTGTTCCTTCAGCTTCGGAATCGCGCGCTGCTTGTCCTTCGCGTCGTTCACGTCGGCCAGCCGGCTCGTGTGGGTCGTCTCCCTCTCGTCGAGAACGCCGTGGAAGTAGTAGATGGCGCCGCCGCCCGCGAGCACGATGACCACCAAGAACGAGACGGCGACGATCGTGACGGTACGTTCATTCATCGGGCCGTCCCTCCGGCGGGCGTGGCCGGGGCGGGTGCCGGCGGCGGCTGAGCCTTGCCGATCAGGCGGATATCAAACGACATCGAGTATTGCTCCACGTACTCCGGTTCGCTCTGCAGCGTCCACTGGGCGTCCCAGTTGATTTCCTTGAAGTACTTCTTTACGTCGGCGTTGCGCTTAAGGTCCTTGCGGAATTTCGTGAACTGCGCCACGTCGCGTCCGCCGCAATAGCAGCGAAGGAATACGCCGTAGGGCGGCGTGTCCGCGAACTCCGGGTTGTACGACTTTGCGGCACCGGCGGCGCCATTGCCGTCGACCGTCTGCAGGTCCGTGATCCAGACGCGCGGGTTGTTGTGGATGACTTCCCACACGGCATCCATCGCGCGCCACCATTCGACCTTGCGATTCGTGGTCTCGCCGATCTCGCGATGCGCGGCTTCGAGCGCACCTTTCTTGGTGGTGAGCGCCTGGTGCTGCTTGACTTCGGGCTCAAGGCGCTCGCGCTCGGCCTGCAGTTCGGCGATCTGCTGCTCGACCTGTGAGATGCGGAAGAACAGGAACACGCAGTAGAACGCGATCGCGGTGAGCACGGCCACGTCCAGAACGACGAGACCGAACCGCGGCAGCGGCGTGCGTTCCGCTTTCCGCTTCTCGACCGGCAGCAGGTTGATGCGAATCATGGTCTAGTCGCGCCTCACTCTCGAGGCCAGCCCGAGGGCGATGGCCGCCTGCGTGGCGTTGTTCTGCAGCTCTTGCTGCGCCTCGCGCTCAAGTTTCATTTCAATGTGCTGCACCGGGTTCCACTTCCAGACCTTCTTCTGCACGGTCTTCTCGAGCACTTCGTCGAGACCTATGGTGTTGCACGCACCCCCGACGAGGAAGACCTCGTCGACCTTCTTGTCGTACTGGTTCTCGAAGTAATCGATCGAAATGTTGATGTCGTGGCAGATGTCCTCGAGCACGCCGCCGACGGCGTCGAGAAGCTTCTGCTCCTCGCCCCCCGGTTGACGCTTGAGCATCTCCGCCTCACGAGGCTCCATGCTCAGCTTCTTGGAGATCGCATCCGTGATGTCGTCGCCCCCTTTATAAAACTCGCGCGTGAAGAAGGAGAGCGAGTCACTCATGATGTTGATGTTCGTCTTCGTCGCACCGATGTCCGCCAGCGCCACGAGCTTGCCCGGCCGGATCGCGTCGGGATTGATCATGCCGCAAAGCTCGTACGCGTTTCCTAGAGCGAAGCTGTCGACGTCCACGATGGCAGGCTGGAGTCCCGCCTGCTCGAGTATGGCGACGTGCTCGTCGATAAACGTGCGCTTGGCAGCCACAAGCAGGACGCGCATCTCGGCTTCCTGGCCCTCCGCAGCCTGCAATTCCTCGAGTTTCTGGCTGTCGTGCAGGACCTCGTCGACTTCGACCGGGATGTACTTGCCGAGCTCGTATTTCGCGGCGTTGACCAGTTCCTCGTCCGTCATCACCGGCATATTGATGTAGCGGACGAATACGAACCGGCCGGAAACGGAGCTCACGACGCGCTTGGTCTTGAATTTCTTCTTGCTGAACAGCTCCGTGACGGCGTCGGCGACGGAATACTGCGGCGGGATCTCGATCTGCCCGTATTCCGTGACGGCAAAGTGCCCGCTGTTTTCGGTGATCTGGATCGCCTTGATGAACTTAGAGCCGAGATCCAACCCGACAAGATTGCGAGCGGCCATTTCGCTGTCCCTTTAACCCCTAGCGCGCCAACGACCAAGGATGAGGATAGCACTCGCAAGTGTTGTGTCAAGCGAAGTGCGAAATATTGGACTGCGGTCTGCACGCAGCGTCACCCGGGCCGTCGGAATTCTGCTTGAAGTCGATCCGCGAATCGCTACCATACCTGCCCATGCTGCAACCGATGACGAAAGGCCGCCGCTGCAAGATTTGCGGGAAGGGTCCGCTCCGCGGCCAGCAGATCACGCGCCGCGGTCTCGCGAAGGCGAAGGGCGGTGTCGGACGCAAGATCACCGGCCGCAGCCAGCGCAGCTTCAAGCCGAATCTTCAGAAGATCCGCGTGGTCGTCGACGGCAAGACCGTGCGCCTCAAAGTCTGCACGGTCTGCATCCGCTCCGGCAAAGTGGCGCGTCCGGCCTAACGAGATGGAAGACCCCATCGCGGACATCGAGGAGATCGTCCGTAAACAGGACGCGTGGCGGCTCAACCGCACCATCAATCTCATCGCCAGCGAGAACGTGCTCTCGCGCCGGGCCCGCGCGTTGCTCTCGTCCGACTTCAACCACCGCTACGCCGAAGGGCATCCGGGCGCCCGCTACTACCAGGGTACCGAGAATATCGACGTCATCGAGACGCGCGTTCGCGAGGCGATGTGTTCCCTCTTCGGCTGCACGCGTGCGGAAGTGCGCACGATCAGCGGAACGAATGCGAACGACGTCGTGTGGAGCGCGCTTGTCGGACACGGTGACAAGGTCATCGCGCACGGTCTGCCCGTCGGCGGTCACATCAGCCACCAGCTGCTCGGCGGCCTCGGCAAGTTCACGCGTAATATCGTCCACTGGCCCCGCGCGGCCGACGGCTTTCGCGTCGACGTCGCGAAGGCCAAGGACCTTCTGCTGCAGGAGAAGCCCAAAGTCGTTCTCTTTGGGCGCAGCCTGATTCTCTTCAAGGAGCCAGTGGCGGAGTTGGCCCCCGTCGCGCGCGAGCTCGGCGCCACCGTGATTTACGACGGCGCGCACGTGCTCGGCCTCATCGCGGGGAAAGCGTTCCAGGATCCGCTTGCAGAAGGGGCGCAAGTTCTGATGGGCTCGACCCACAAGACGTTTCCCGGCCCGCAGCGCGGCGTGCTGCTCAGCAATTTCGACGACGAGAACTGGAAGAGGATCGATCGAGTTGCGTTCCCTGGCTCGTTGTCAAATCATCACCTTCATACCCTGCCGCCGCTCCTCGTGACGGCCTGCGAAATGAGGAAGTTCGCGTCCGACTACGCGAGGCAAATCGTGACGAACGCGAAGCGCCTCGCGCGGTCGCTGCATCAGCAGGGACTTGACGTTGCCGCCGCGGATCTCGGGTATACGGAGACACACCAGGTGGCGGTCGATGTGAGCCGCCACGGCGGCGGCGCGCCCGTCTCCGAGCTGCTAAAGAACAACGATATCATCTGCAACCGGAATCAGCTTCCGCACGATCCGCCGAAGCGCGTCAGCAATCCGTCGGGCATCCGCTTGGGCGTACAGGAGATGACGCGATTCGGCATGCGCGAGCCGGAGATGGATGTCATTGCGCGGCTGGTCAAGGAGTGCGTCGTCGAGGGAAAGTCCGTTAAGGCTGAGGTCAACCGCTTCCGAGGCGGTTTCGTGGACGTGCACTACTCGTTCGACAAGCCGGCGTCCGAGGCAAAAACCGTCCGGGTCGCACCCGAGGGGATCGACGTCGACTTGGCTGGCTACTGATCCGCCCTGCGGGATTCTATTCCAAGCGCTTCGGCGGGTGCGTGATGCCGCTCTTCTCCTCGGCCTCAGCCGCTTCACGCAGATCACGCTCCTGGATCGTCTCGGTGCCCGTCGCCACGCCGCGGGCGACCGACGTCATGCCGTAGTGCGCGATGAGCCAGAGCCCGAGCGTGACCTGCACGGCGTCCGAGATGCGGTTCAAGATCTGGAATGCGAGCCCGTTCACCTTGCCCAAGCCAGCTGCGGCGAAGTATCCGACGATGCCACCCTCCATGAGGCCGAGGCCGCCCGGGATAAACGACACGGTGTTCAGGAAATTGATGATGACGTACAGCATGCTGGAGTCCGACATCGTCATTGTCGGCGGATCCGCGAGGAAGCGGACGAAGTAGAAGGGGCGGTACAGGATCGAAAGGGCCGAGATGGAGACGACGAGCTGTGCGACGAGCGACGACTTCCAGCGGTGCACGAGCGTCGCGTGGACGATCCTCTCCATGTCCGTGGCCCAGGGTTCCAGCCGCTCCATCGTCTTGCGGGCGATTCCGAGCCTCCCGATGAAGCGCACGAGCTTGACGGTCGGATTCCAGTTGAAGATGAATCCGGCGAAGAGGAGCAGCAGCAGGACGCCCAGCAGGCCGACCCCCGAAAGCATCAGCGCCGTCTGCACCGGGGTGAGGAACTGCTTCTTCGTCAGCACGAAATAAAACGCGCAGGCGACCATTCCTACCGTCAGCGCCGCAAGTTCCTGCATTTTCGAGGCGACAATCGTCGCCAGCACGCGTCGCTTCGTCACGTCCGCGACGCTCGCGATGTACACCATCTTGACCGGATCGCCGCCGAGATGCGCCGACGGGAAAAAGAAGTTCAGCGGGGCGCCCATGATGGCGGCCTTCATGGTCTGTGAGAGCGTCACCGGAATGCCCTCGGCGCGCATCATGATCCACCAGCCGATCGCGGGCATGATCACAACCACCGAGCACAGGAGGACGTATCCGCCTACGCACGTCCATCCGACCTGGGTGATGGTATTCAGCGTTTCCCTGACTCCCACGAAATACGGGATGACGCCGCAGCCCGCCAGACCCAGGACGAGGAAGAAGCTGAAGAATATTTTCTTCCAGGTTTTCAGGCGGCCAGAGTCTACGAGCGGTGCAACCCTGTCGCAAGCTGTAGAACTCGGGGCAGTATCGACGGCCATGCACCAATTAGGACGATCATCGGTCGGTCCCGTGACGCGTGGACTTGTTCGGACCCGCTTCCTATAATGCGCCCCCCATCCTCCTTCGCCGTCCCTCGCTGTTCGAGGTCGCGGGGAGGGATACGGAGGACACGTGCAGATCAAGCTGGCGCTCATCAGCGTCCACGACAAGGACGGCATCGTCCCGTTCGCGCGCGGTCTGCGTGAGCGAGGCGTCGAGATCCTCTCAACGGGCGGCACCGCCAAGGCGCTGCGCGACGGAGGGGTCGAGATTCGCGAGGTGAGCGAGCACACTGGCCACCCCGAGATCATGGACGGACGCGTGAAGACGCTGCACCCGCGCGTCCACGGCGGCATCCTCGCCGTGCGCGACAATTCCGATCACGTGCGCCGGCCGAGGCGAACGGCATCCGGTTCATCGATCTTGTCTGTGTCAACCTGTACCCGTTCCAGCGCGTGGTGGCAAACCCCGACGTGAAGGACGAGGAGGCGATCGAGAACATTGATATCGGCGGGCCGGCGATGGTGCGCTCTTCCGCCAAGAATCACCGCTACGTGACGATCGTCACCGATCCGAACGACTACGCGCGCGTGCTCGAGGAGATGCCCCGGAACGGCGGTGGAACCACGGATGCCCTGCGCCGCGAGCTCGCGCTCAAGGCCTTCCGTCACACGGCACGATACGACAGCGCGATCGCTTTGTGGCTCTCCGGCCGCGAGGAATTCCCGAACCTGCTCACGCTCGAATACGAAAAAGTGGCGGACCTGCGCTACGGTGAAAACCCGCACCAGCGCGCCGCCTTCTACCGCGGCATGACGCAATCGGCCCCGTGCGTGTCGTTCGCGCGCTATCACGAAGGGGGCAAGGAGGTGTCGTACAACAACCTCCTCGACCTCGACAGCGCGTTCGAATGCGTACGCGAATTCAAGCGGCCGAGCGCCGTCATCGTGAAGCACAACAACCCGTGCGGCGCGGCCAGCGCCGATACGATAGTGGAGGCCTTCCGCCGCGCGCTCGCGGGCGACACGGTTTCCTCGTACGGCGGCATCCTCGCGTTGAACACCGCATGCGACTCGGCCACCGCCGACGCGGTCGCAGCCAAGGAGAACTTTTTCGAAGCGATCATCGCGCCCGCGTTTCACGGCGATTCCCTGAAGATCCTCCGCGAGAAGCCGCGCTGGGGCAAAAACCTGCGCATCTTCGAGGTGGGTGAGACGACCGCGAAGATCGGGCACAGCCGCATGGTGCGCGGGCTGCGCGACGGAATGCTGCTTCAAACGCCGGACGAACAGCTCTACCAGGAATTGCGTGCCGTCGTGGGGCAGCCGACCGACCAGCAGACGCGCGATCTCGTCTTCGCGTGGACCGTTTGCAAGCACGTGAAGTCGAACGCGATTGTCCTGGCGAAGGACGAGCAGATCGTGGGCGTCGGCGCGGGACAGATGAGCCGACTCGACTCTGCGAGGATCGCGGTCTCCAAGGCGGGCGAACGCGCGAAAGGCTCGGCCGTCGCGTCCGACGCGTTCTTCCCGTTCGCCGACGGCGTTGAGGTTTTGATCGACGCAGGTGTGACCTCGATCGCCCAGCCGGGCGGGTCGATCCGCGACGAGGACGTATTCACCGTCGCGCGCAAACGCAATGTTCCGATGGTTCTGACCGGCACCAGACATTTTAAGCACTAGGGCGACGCGTGCAGAATTCCGCAATCAGAAACCAGGCGACACAATGAGAACGAACATCGCGTCGGGGACGCCGTGGGAGCCGATCGTCGGCTACAGCCGCGCCGTGAAAATGGGCAGACAGATATTCGTCTCGGGCACAACCGCCACGGATTCCGAGGGAAAAATCGTCGGCGGGGGCGATGCGTACGCCCAAGCGGTGCAGGTGCTCAAGAACATCGAGAGCGCACTCGCAAAGGTCGGCGCGACCCTTGCGGATGTGGTACGCACGCGCGTCTACGTTACCGATATCCGGCAGTGGGAGGCGGTGGGTCGAGCGCATGGCGAGGCCTTCCGGAACATCCGCCCGGCGTCGGCGATGGTGCAGATCGCGGGTCTCGTTGACCCGGCGATGCTCGTGGAAATCGAGGCGGACGCCGTTCTGCCCAAGAAAAAGCGCAAGAAGACGGCGCGCCGCGAAGCGAAGGGCGCCGCACGATGAGGATCGGGATCCTCTGCTGGCCCACCAGCGGCGGATCGGGCGTTGTGGCCTCGGAATTGGGCGCCGCGCTGGCCACGCGGGGACACGACGTGCACGTCTTGTCTTACAAACTCCCGTTTCGAATGCGTCCGCGTCCGGCAGGCCTCACGTTTCACGAGGTCAGGATCCCTGAATATCCGCTGTTCGAGTATCCGTCGTACGGCATGGCGGCCGCTTGTGCCCTTGCCGACGTCGCGCGCTCTGAACGGCTCGACGTCTTTCACGCGCACTACGCCGTGCCCCACGCGGTAAGCGCGCATCTCGCACGCGAAATCCTGCGGGACGAGATGGCGCCGCGCACGGTGACGACGCTGCACGGCACGGATATCCTCCTCGTCCGACAGGAGGGATCTTTTTCCTGACTTACGAAACTCGGCATCCGGACCAGCGATGCCGTGACCGCCGTGAGCGGATTCCTGGCCCGGCGAACGAACGAGTGGCTCGACATCAAGGCGGACATCCGGACGATCCCGAACTTCGTGAATGCGGACGTCTTCCGTCCCGGGAAACGCTCGAAAGGCGCACCCGTGATCGTTCACGTGTCAAACTTCCGTCCTGTCAAGCGCTCCGCGGACGCGCTGAGAGCGTTCTATCTCATTCGCAAGAAGCGCTCTGCGAAAATGGTCTTCATTGGCGATGGCCCTGAGGCGGCCGCCGTGAAGCAATTGGCCGCAAGACTCAAAGTAGCGCGCGACGTCGAGTTCCTCGGCGAAGAGCGTTCGATTCACGATGTTCTGCCGAAGGCCAGCCTGCTTCTGTCGACGAGCGAATTCGAAGGGTTCGGGCTGGCTCCGCTGGAAGCGATGGCGTGCGGTGTGCCGGTCGTCGCCACGGCCGCTGGCGGAATCTCGGAAGTCGTCGAGCATGGCGCGACGGGATTCATCGTCCCCGTCGGGGCGGTGGAGGCGATAGCGGAGAAGGCGGTCCTGGTGCTGGAGGATCCGGCGGGCTTGGGCGCGGCGGGACGCGCGCGGGCGCGTGAGTTTTTCAGCCCGGAGAAAGTGGTTGGGCAATACGAACGTTTGTATGAAGAGCTGCTCTCGACGAAATCGGAGGCTGCGAATGCCTGATGTCTCTCCGTTCCGGGGGTTGCATTATGCGCAGCAGGACGTCACGCCACTTGTGACGCAGCCGTACGATCGCATCGGCGAGAAGCTGCAGAGGGAATACTACGAGCGACATCCGCACAACTTCATTCGCGCGGACAAGCCCGCCGGGGCCGATCCGTACTCCGCCTCAGCGAAGTCCCTTGCGGACTGGACGGCGTCGGGGGTCATGCTCCGCGACGAGAGGCCCTCGTTCTACGCGTACTACCAGGTTCACAGCGGCGGAATCGTGCGCAAGGGCTTTACAGCCATGGTGAAGCTCGAGGACGGGATCCACCGTCATGAGGAGACCCATACCGGTCCCAAGGCCGATCGCCTGTCGATGATCCGCGCCACGCGCGCGCACATCTCGCACGTTTTCCTGCTCTACTCGGATCCCGAGAAGCGCGTGAACGCGGCGCTCGACGTGGTGGCACAGCAGACGCCCCTGCTCGAAGGCAAGGACGATTACGGTGAGACGCACAAAGTCTGGCGCGTAGACGATCCCGCGGCGATTGCGACGATCCGGCGCGTGCTTGCGTCGACGGATGCGATCATTGCGGACGGCCACCACCGGTACGAGACGGCGATCAACTATCGAAACGAAATGCGGGGCGCCGCCGAGCGTTGTGAGGGGGCCGAGACATTCGAAAACGTGCTTGCGACCCTCGTCAACATGGACGACGGGCTGACGATTTTCGGAACGCATCGCGTGATTCGCGATTTGGCGCGGGTCGATCTCTCGAAGATCGGCGAACTCTTCGACGTGAGCGAGCCTGCGGACATCAAGGTGGCGCTCGCGAGAGAGACGGTGCGCCCGGCCTACGGACTCCTCGAGCCGGGGAGGAATCCGAGATTGCTGGTCGTGCGCGACGTGAAGTCGGCCGCCGCGAAAGTGAAATCGGCGAAATCGGAGGAATGGCGGTCGCTCGACGTGAACATCCTGCACACGGTGATCCTGGACGGCATGCTCGGTATCACGGCCGAGCATACCGCGAGAGAGATGCATATCGATTACCTGCGCTCGGCGGACGAGGCGATGGACCGCGTGAAGATGGGCAAGGCGCAGCTCGCGTTCCTGGTGAATCCTGTACGGATGGACCAGATTCGCACGATCGTGGCGAAGGGCGAGAAATTTCCGCAGAAGACGACAGACTTCTACCCGAAACTCCTCTCGGGCCTCATCCTCTGCCCGCTCAGCTTCGGCCGATAGGGGCCAGAAGTCGGAGCGCGGGTGGCAGGAGCTGCGGTTGCCGTAACCTCGCGAATCGTCCCGTGGGTGTCTTCCATAGCTTCGGACATGCGGCACGGCAATTTCCGCGCGCTACGGGGTAAGCTCTTCTGAGGCAGAGCCTTGATGGACAGGGTGCAACTCATCACGCTGTTGCGCAGAACAGTCAGCCTCGCGCGGATGCGCGAGGTGCCAGAAGACGCGCGGTGGCGTGACTCTTCTTCGGGATAGGAGCGATGGATTTCGCATCCGACCGTTACGAACTAGGTGAGCAGCTCGGCGAAGGCGGAGTCGCGAGCGTCTGGCGTGCCCGGGATCGTGAACTTGGCAGGGACGTGGCCATTAAAATCCTGCACGACCGCCACGCGTCCTCCTCGAAGATGTTCGAGCGCTTCGCGCGCGAGGCGCGCGTGCTCGCAGGGCTTTCGCACCCGAATGTTGTCGCGATTTACGATGTTGGCAGCATCGGCGAGCGGCCGCATATCGTAATGGAGCTGGTCCGCGGGCGATCCCTGCGCGAGGCGCTGACCGGACGGCCGATGCGCGGGCTGCAGGCGGCGACCCTGATGCGCAAGGTGGCCTTGGGGGTCGCGGCAGCGCACGCGCGGGGCGTCGTCCATCGCGATCTCAAACCGGCGAACATCCTGCTTACGGCGGAGGGGGAACCGAAGGTTGGCGACTTCGGGCTCGCCTATGTCGCGGAAGGGGGCGCCCTGACGCGCTCCGGCACTATCGTCGGGACGCCGCTCTACATGGCGCCCGAGCAAATCCGGGGGGATGCCAAGGGCGTTGGCCCGGCGACCGACGTCTATGCGCTCGGCGTGATTCTCTACGAGGCGCTCACAGGTTGCGTGCCCCACAAGGCGGAAACGCTTCCCGAGATTTACCAAAAGGTCCTCCTCGAGGAGCCGCGGCACCCGCGCGAGTTTGCGTCGACGGTCGACGCCGACCTGGAGGCTGTGGTCCTCAAGGCGCTCGACAAGGCCGTCGAAGGACGCTACCGGGATGCGTCGGAACTTGCGGAGGATCTGCGACGATACATCGTCGGCGAGGCGGTTTGTGCATCCCGGACCGGCACCCTGCGCAGGCTCGTTCGCAAAGTCCGGTCCCGGCCCGGAATCACCGTTCCGCTGCTCGCGCTGATCGCAGCGGTTGGAGGTGGGATCGGCTGGGTCGCCTGGTCGGGCGCGCGTCGCTCCGAGCGTGCCGCGTCCGCGATTCGGCAGGCAGCGGCGCACGAGACGGCCGGCCGGCTGAACGAAGCGCTCTCCTCCTATGCGGTGGCGCTTGAACTGGATCCGGTCGCGTCTGCGGCGCGTGGGGGTCACGATCGCGTGAAGGCACGGCTCGACGAGAACGCGCGTGCGGCGAGGTACTTCGAGGATGCGCGTCCGGCGCTTGATCGCGCCGAGGTGCTGTATTTTCGGGAGTCGTTCGATTTCGGGGACCTGGAGCGGCAGGTCGACGCGGCGGCCGGGACCATCGAGCAGGGGCTCGCACTCGCGCCGTGCTCCGGCCTCGGGCATTACTTGCGCGGGCGCGCGTTCGAACTGCGGGGCGACAGCGCCCACGCGGAAGCGGAGCTGGGGCGCGCGATCGAGTTCGACGGCACGCTCGGCGCGGCGCGACTGCTCCTCGCTCGCATTCACGTGGAGAGCGTTCTTACACTCACGACGCCGGGCTTGGGGACGCCTCGCGAGATGGCGATGCTGATCCCTGCGGCGCGGGCGCGCGCCCGCACCGCGGGCGAGATGGTGGCGTCAGCGATGGCGGGAGGCACGGGCCTCGACGCACGCATCGATGCCGCCGCAGCAGAGGCGATCCGTGCATTCGTCGATGGAACGCCGGAGGCTGTCGTGCGCATAGCGGGGAACGCCGTCTCGAAGTTCGCGCGAACCCCGGGAATGGAACTGCTGCACGTGCTCGCCTCGCGCTCCGTGCCGCCAGCGGAAGCCGACGCGCACCTGGTTCGCGCGCTCGAAGTTCGTCCCCAATATGCCATTGCGCATTTCTTGCGCGGATTGAGACTCTCGGGAGCGCGCCGCGATGCGGATGCGGTGAAGCACTTTCGCCGGTCGATCGAGATCCGCCCATCGCTGACGCTCGGATGGGCCTTTGCGGGCGCCAGTACCGTGCGCCTCGGGCGCCACGAGGAGGGTGAGGCGCTGCTTCGCCATGCGCTGGAGTTGGAGCCCCACTCCCTCCTCGCGCTCGTGCACCTGGGCGTAGCGCGCACGTCCGGCGGCGATCCCGTGGGAGGGTTGACGTGGCTTGACCGTGCGCTTGTCCTCGACGACCGGTGCGCCGCTGCGTGGTACGCCCGCGGGCAGGCGCTGCAAGCGCAGGGCGAGTGGGCGGCCGCCCGCGACGCGTTCTCGAAGGCGTTCGAGATCGAGCCGACGGACGCGGAAGCCGTGGGAAACCGCGCTGTCGCCGCTCTCCGGTTGGGAGAGGTCGCCGCGGCGATCCCCGACCTCGAACGCGCAATCGCCCTCGATCGTACGAAGTTCCAGCCCTACGCCAACCTCGCGGCGGCGCGGCTGATGCGTCGCGAGCTGGACGAGGCGCGGCGGATCTGTGATCGGGGAATCGAAGCCGTCCCCGACTGCGCGGAATTGCTGGCCCTGCGCGCCGAGCTGCGGCATCACGCTGCGGATTACGACGGCTCGGAGAAGGACGCCGACCGCGCGATCTCAATCGACCCCTCGGTCGCCGAAGGGTGGTTTTGGCGGGGCGCGATGAAGCTGCGTCGCGGCGATCGCGAAGGGGCGCGATCGGACCTCGAGCAGGCCTTGAAGCGGTCGCCGGCCGATGCTCCCGTCCGTGGCCAGGCGCGTGCTCTCCTGGACCGCCTGGACGCGCCGAAGGAGTGACGCCAGACGTGCCGGCCCGCGATCGTCGCCGGCGGCGGTGGCGTCCTGCGGCGAATCACGGACTACTACCCAAAACTCCTCTCAGACATTATTCTCTGCCCACTGATACTCATCCGCGGCCGGGGCGGCGTTTCCCCTCGCGTCCTCGCCGGAACAGGAGTCGCGCATGCATAAGAAGCTCTTCATTCCAGGACCCGTGGAAGTCCATCCGGACGTCCTTAAGGCGTGTGCGGTTCCGATGATCAGTCACCGAGCCAGGGAGTACGAGCAGCTGCACGCGAGCGTGAAGGGGAAGCTGCGCCAGATGTTCAACGCCAAGGCGGGATCGATCTTGCTCTTCACGTCGAGCTCGACGGGAGCAATGGAGGCGGCGCTGCGCAACCTCGCCGGCAAGCGTGTCCTCTCCTGCACGTGCGGCGCCTTCAGCGAGCGCTGGCACGAGATGGCGAAGGAAAACGGCAAGGAGGCGGACGCTTACTCCGTCGAGTGGGGTCACGGATTCCGCGCCGACGAGATCGACAAACGGCTCGCGACAGGGAAATACGATTGCATCACCGTGGTCCACAACGAAACGTCGACGGGCGTGCTCAACCACCTCGACGAGATTGCGGCGGTCATGCGGAAATACCCGGACGTGTCGTTCTGCGTCGACGCCGTTAGTGCAATGGCGGGTGTCAAGATTGAGCCCGAGGCCCTGGGGGTTGACATGCTGCTGGCCGGCGTGCAAAAGGCGTTCGGTCTCCCGCCGGGTCTGACGGTCGCGTACGTGAGCGACCGCGCGCTGAAGAAGGCGGAGACGGTTCCCGCGCGCGGGCACTATTTCGACCTGATCCAGATCAAGAAGTACGACGACAAGAACCAGACCCCCGAGACGCCCGTGATCTCGCTCATCAACGCGCTCGACGTGCAGCTTGGTCGCATGATGCAGGACGGGTTCGACGCGCGATACGCGCGCACGCTCGAGATGGCGAAAGCGTGTCGCGCCTGGGCGGAAAAGCACTTCGCGCTCTTCCCCGAAAAGGGATACGAGTCCGTGACGCTGACGTGCGTGAGGAACACGCGGGGCATCGATGCCGCAAAGCTCAACGCGGAGCTGGAATTGCGCGGCGCGATCATTTCGGAGGGATACGGGAAGATCAAGGCGAACACGTTCCGCATCGCCCACATGGCGGATATCTCGATGGCGGACGTGACGTGGCTGCTCGGACAGATCGACGAGATTCTCGGGCTCAAGTGATCACGCGTAAACAGCTCGAGGAGCGTGAGGAGAAGTCGCTCGCGCCGTACGCGGCGAAGGCGGGCGGGTCGCGCGGCAGGCATCACGTGGAGCCCGAGCATGACTTGCGCACGGCGTTCCAGCGCGACCGCGATCGCGTGATTCACTCAGCGGCGTTCCGCCGGCTCGAGTACAAGACGCAGGTCTTCGTGAATCACGAGGGCGACTATTACCGCACGCGGCTCACGCACAGCATGGAGGTCGCGCAGATCGCGCGCACGATCGCGCGGGCCCTCGGGCTCAACGAGGATCTTTCGGAGGCGCTGGCGCTGGCGCACGATCTGGGTCACACGCCATTCGGTCATTCCGGACAGGACGCGCTCCAGGAGCGGATGAAGGATCGCGGCGGATTCGAGCACAACCTCCAGAGCCTCCGTGTCGTGGAGGTGCTCGAGACGCGATACCCGGACTTCCCGGGACTCAATCTCACGTGGGAGATGCGCGAGTCGATGCGGAAGCACACCGTGCGCCCCGACGCGGCCGTGGAGGCGCATTACGAGCCGTCGTGGACGACGCTGCTCGAGAACCAGGCCGTGGATCTTGCAGACTCCATCGCCTACGGTGCGCACGACCTGGACGACAGCCTCAAGGCCGGCCTGATCAGCGACGAGCAGGTGCGTGGGACCGCGCTGTGGCGCGAGGCGGCGGAATCCGTGAGCAGGCGCTATCCGACGACGACGGCGGAGCAGCGGCTGCGGCAAGCGGTGCGCTGGATCATCAACGCTGTCGTGTCCGACGTGTGCGCGACGACGGAACGCAATCTGGCGCGCCTGGGAATCCGGACGGTGGAAGATGTGCGCGCCTGTCCTGAGCGCGCGGTCACCGTGTCCGAGTCCATGGCCGCCAAGAAGGTCGAGCTTCAGCGCTTCCTGTTCGAGAACGTCTACCGGCATCATCGCGTCGTGGTCATGGCAGAGAAGGCGAAGCGCTTCGTGCGCGATCTTTTCGATGCGTACGTCGGCAACACGGATCAACTCCCGCCACAGTATCGCGCGCGCGTGACGAAGGACGGCGCGCACCGGGCGGTTGCGGACTACGTGGCCGGAATGACGGACCGCTACGCGCAGGACGAATACCGGAAGCTGTTCCACCCGTTCGAGAACATCCTGTAGAATCGCGACGACATGCTTCACGCCTTTCGCGCCATCTTCATCGGCATCTGCGGCACGCTGGGCGTCCTGATCGGGCAGCAGTCGCATGAAAGTTGGCTGGGACTCGGAATCGGCGTGGGGCTGGGCTTCTGCTGCGTGCTGCTTGAATGGGCGTTTGCTCGCCGATTCATCGCCGTGCTGTCTACGCTGATGTTCGGTCTGCTCGTCGGTTTCATCGCGTCCTATCTGCTCATAACGGCGCTGCAACTCGTGGTTCCGCTGCAGGACGGCAGCACGAAGGTGAACCGCGACTTCGGAGTCATGTTCGTCTTCTGTTTCATGTCCGTCCTCGCCATTCTGCGTACGAAGGACGAATTCAAGTTCGTGATCCCGTTTGTCGAACTCAAGCGCGAAGGGAAGCACGGGCGCCCTCTCATCCTCGACACGAGTGTCATCATCGACGGTCGCATCGCCGACATCGTCGAAACGCGCATCATCGACGGTACGCTCATCATCCCGCGGTTTGTCCTGAACGAGCTGCAGGGCGTGGCCGACAGCTCGGACAAGCTCAAGCGCAATCGCGGCCGCCGCGGGCTCGATATTCTGAATCGCATGCGAAAGTCGAAGGCGGTCGAGATCGACGTGCAGGACATCCTTCTCGAGCACATGGAAGGTGTCGACCAGAAGCTCATCCGTGTCGCCAAGCTGCTCGACGGCCGGCTCGTGACGAACGACTTCAATCTCAACAAGGTCGCGCAGGTGCAGGGCGTCGATGTGATCAACATCAATGACCTTGCGAACGCGATGCGGCCGGTTCTGCTTCAGGGCGAGAGGATGCGGCTGCGCATTGCGAAGCCGGGCGAGGGTGCGGGGCAGGGCGTCGGGTATCTCGACGACGGGACGATGGTCGTGGCGGAGGAGTGTTCGGGGAAGATCGGGCACGACGTTGATCTCGTCGTCACGAACGTGCTGCAGACGAGTGCGGGGCGCCTGATCTTCGGCCGCCCCTTTTCCGCGAGCGAAGAGGCTCCCGCCCAGAAGGCCTCGTAGAGGAAAGTTCTTCCGACCGCTCGGAAGAATCTTCCGACCTCGCACGACTTCGATTGCGATTGCGCGGCAGATTCCGATTGGCATGGGACTTGCTTTAGCGGTCATCCCATGCACGACGAGAACGCGGTGGTGACGGAGCTCCAGAGGGAACTGGAGGCGCTGCTTACGGACGAGGTGGTGCGGGACCTCGTGTTGGCGGCGCATTCGTCGCGGATTGCGCAGATCCTCGTCGGCGTGGTGCTCTAGGACATGCGGAAGGTACTGCGGGCGCTCGTGCTGTCGATCGCCGCCCTCCTCGGCGCGGCGGATCCATTCGACCTCGCGGAGCGCCCGTTGCCGGCCCGGCCGAAAGGCTTTGGGGCGGACAGCGGCACGGTGGGACCGGCCGGGTCGGCACACCTTCGCGCGTCGGGGGCGCATTCGTCTCAAGTCCTGGGCGAGAGCGGCCGATCTGGTCAGTGACAATTGAGATCCCCCGGGAGACCCCGATCACCGCTACTGGCGGGATCGGGGTTGTCCCGGATAAACTTGACCGATGGCCAGCACGCAGAAACTGCGCAAGAAGCTTTCTCACATCAAGGCGCTCGTCCTTGATTGCGACGGTGTCCTGACCGACGGACGCCTGTACTACGGCGCTGACGGGATTGCGCTCAAGGCGTTCGACGTCAAGGACGGCTACGGACTCGTCAAGCTGCGCGAGGCGGGCGTGCGCGTGGCGATCCTCTCGGCGGATCGTGCGCCGCTCGTCGAGAAGCGCGCCCAGGTCCTCGGGATTGCCGACGTGCAGCAGGGGGTGCGAGACAAGGCCGGCGCATTGCGAGCCTTTGCCGAGCAGTATCTCCTGGATGTTTCCGAAATCGCCTACGTCGGCGACGATCTCAACGATCTCGATGCGGCCGCAATCGCCGGGCTGGCGTTTGCGCCCGCGGACGCCGTCGAGGCGGTCCGGCGGAAGGTCGACCACGTCACGAGGGCCTCCGGCGGCCGCGGCGCGGTGCGCGAAGTCGCGGAGCTGATCCTCGCATCGCGGAAACCCGTTTGACAACTCGACCCCCCCGCGTTTAGATTCAATTTGTTGTCGAGGGTCGGGTGGAAATCGTAATCGACGGTCGGCGCGGATTCGGCGCGAAGGAAAGCGGCTTCACGCTCGGCGCGGTCTTGGACCGGGTCCGCGGCGCTATCGGCAGCCGCACGGTCGTCCAGCTTGTCCTCGACGGAGAGGATCTGACGCGCGAGCGCCAGCAGGAGCTCCTCACGAGGAACGCGTCGGCCTTCAGCCTGCTGGAGGTAAAGACAGTCGACGGCGTGGCGATCGGTCGCGAGACACTGACAGGGATCGAAGCGCACTTGGGGAATCTTGAAAGGAAGCACCTCGAGGCGTCGCAGTTCTTCGAGGCGTGCGAGTACGGTCGTGCCACCGAGCGTCTCTCGGAGTGCGCCGGCGGGTGGGACACGCTTTCGCGGGCCGCGCGCGACGTCGCGGGCATGGCCGGCCTCGAACTTCGCAATCTCGACGCAGGGGGCATTCGAGGCGATGAGCTCGTTCGTCGCCTCAACTCGGCGCTCATGCGCTTCCGGGGCGCAATGGAATTTCGCGATGTGCTGCGCCTGTCGGAGATCGCGGACCAGGATTTGCGACCGGGCCTGGTGTCCTGGCGCGCGCTTGTGGACAATCTGCGGAAGGCGAACGAGGGTCGCTGACGGCTACTTCTTCCTCTCCGGCTCGTCTTCGACGGGGAAGCGCAGCATGTAGTCGGCCCATTCTTTCTCGAGCGCGTCGAGATCCACGGGCTTGCCGTTCATCGTGAACGCGGATTTCACGGCGTCGGCCGCACTCGTCTTTGGATCCGTCATCGCGCCGTGGAACCGCTGGACGATCTGCTTGTACTTGCCGTCGGGGATCTGCTTGTCCGGGTCCTCGTGCTTCGGCGCCGTCAGGAGGAAGTGGCAAAGCGACCAGCTCTCGGCGTAAAGAAGCTGGTGATTGTGCTCGAACCGGCGCTTGTCGAGATCGAAGAGGTCGCGGAAGCGCACATGTGTGCCCGTGCGGATTGCCTCCTGCACAACAGGGACGCGTAGTCGCGGCACCGGCCCCTTCTTGAGGCACATCATGAGGCGGCCGTTTCGCACCTCGTTGTTCGCGATGCACTCCGCGATGCCCTCGGCATACCACGACGGGAGCCGGTCGAAATTGGGGATGCAGAAGTCGGTGAATTGATGCATCCCTTCGTGCGCGAACGTCGCCAGCATCTGGTCAGGATGGTCGTACGCAACGAGGCTGGATCCGTCGTAGTGACCATACCGTCCGGTGCCTCCGCGCGCCTGGTATTCCTCCAGGCTGGAGTAGAGAACCAGCGTGAACTTGCGCCGCGGTACGGCGTCGGCGGGGGTGCGCAGGAACCGGCTGTACGTCTCGTAGCAAAGGTCCATGTATTTGAGCACGGCTTGCGCTCGTTCCTTCGCGGCCGTGCTGCGGATCGAGTAGTGCCGTCCCTCGCCGGAAAATGTCCAGGCGTCCTTCGGAGTGCCGGTGTCCTGCGCGGACGCGGCCAGCGGCAGCAGGGCGGCCGCGAGGGCGGCTCTCAGTCCGCTCGTACGCGAGCGGCGGATCATCGGCGCGTCTCCTCGGGACCGAGCGCATGAGTCGGGCGCGAGTCCTCGTCCACGATGCGGCGCACCGTGACCGAATCCACGGAAATACGCGCGAGCGGGCCGCTGAGCGTCTTGTAGAGATGCAGCGCGACCTCGCGCACGTCCCCCTTCATGACGCCGCGGTCCGGGCGCACGCCGTTCCACAGGATCTCCGCCTCGCCGTCGGCGTCGCGACTGATCGTGATCGTGAGCCGCGAGGGGAGGGGGAGGGCGCCCGGGTATTCTCCGCGCGTCTTGCCGATGCGCGCCATGCGTGTTGCGTTTCTCGTGCCTTCGCCGCCGCGGATGCCGGCGACTATCGTCGCCGGAGGATTCGCGGCGCGGATCTGTGCGAGCGCGTGCTCGGACCGCCACTTTACCTCGGCGTCAGCGCTCCGGATCGACTCCTCGAGGCGCTCGATCGCGGGTCGCCCCGCCTTGATAAGCTCCTTTGTAGCCCCCTCGCGCGTCTCCCATTCCGGATCGCCCAGTTTTTCGACGAGCTCCGCAATTCGCTTCACGATGCCGGCGTCGGAGCCGAGCTCCTCCTTCATGTCGACGACGGTGGCCAGAGCGAACGACGATCCTTCCGGGCACTCCACGTCGAGCTCGAAGTCGACCGCGAATCCGGACAGCGCAGGAAAGTCGCGGATCCGAAGTTTCGCCGGCGCGCGTTCCGTCCTGTCCGTCGATACGTCCTCGATCACGAGCTTCCCATTCGCGCATCGCGCCTTCACGTCCGTGTCGAGAAGGACACGGAGTTTGTCCAGCGGCCCCGTGAAGTCCTCGTAGAGTTCGAAAATGTCGCCGGGGGTCGCGGGATTCGTTGCGGCAGCGTTGCCGTAGTAGACCGAATACGATCCGTCCTTCGCGTCGGGCGCGAGGTCCTCCGGCAGTCGGAACCACAATTCGAACATCGCGTCGCGCCGCCCCTGCCGCGTGATCGCGGGGATACGCTTGCCCTTATGTACGACGGCCACGTCCGACCAATCTTTCGCGCACTTTCCGGCGATGGAGAGGTACGCGGCGTCGATTTCGACCGACACAGGGAGGCCGGCGCGCAATGGCTGCTCCGCATGGCTGTTGATCGTCAGCCGGCGTCGGTACTTCCACGCGGCGTCGTGCCATGCTTCGCCGTCTTGCTGCGCGAGCAGCGTGCTTGCCGGCCCCGGAATCCCGGGCCACGCGTCGCACGCCCGCACGAGGATCAGCGTCAGTAGTGCCAGGTGCATTTGATGTTAGGACGCGCGGCTGAGCGCGCGTGCTTCATAATACTTTGACCGCCGCCGGACGTGCTGGGTAAATAGTCGCGTGACCGGCAGCATCCTCGTGCGAAATGGCGACGTGCTGACGCCCGACGGGTGGCGTCGGGGGGACGTCTCCATAGAGTCCGGCCGCATCGTCACGGTCGGGAGAGCCGAACGCCCCGCGAATGTCCGTGTCGTCGACGCGAAGGGTGCACGTGTCCTGCCCGGGCTCGTCGACCTGCAGGTAAACGGCGCCTTTACGAAGAGCTTCGCGTCTGCCACGGTCGGCGAGATCGGCGAGGTGGCGCGGGGCTTGGCACGATTCGGCGTGACCGGATTCCTGGCGTCCATGGTTTCGCTGCCGACGCCCCTGATGCTCGAGGCTCTGTCGAGAATTCGCGAGGCGTCGGATGGCGAATCGGGTGATTCAATCCTGGGCGCGCATCTCGAGGGACCCTACCTGAACCCTGAGCGCGCCGGAGCGCACCGCCGGGCGAACATCCGGCCGCCAAGCCTGGTGGAATTCGGGCGGCTCGCGTCGGGCGGCAGCGGTATCGTGCGCATGATGACGATCGCGCCCGAGGGGAAGGGAGCCGTTTCGCTCATCGCCGCGGGCCTGAAGCGCGGGATCGGCATGTCGATCGGCCATACGCTCGCGTCGCGGGCCGAAGTCGACGCCGCGATTCGGGCAGGCGCCTCGATGGCGACGCACCTGTTCAACGCGATGGCGCCCCTCCATCACCGTGAGGAAAACGCGCCTGCAGCGGCACTTGTGGACGATCGCCTGACGTGCGCGTGCATCTACGATCGCTTTCACATCGGTCGTTCCGCGATGACGATCGCGCACCGCTGCAAACCGCGCGGGCGCCTGATGCTCGTGAGCGATGCGACGTCCGCGCTCGGTGCGCCCGATGGGGCGTTTGAGTCGGACGGCGTCAAGTACTCCGTGAAAGCTGGGCAGGTGAAGGTAAGGGGCACGGAAACGCTGGGCGGGAGCGCAGTCTCGTTGCTGCAGGGCGTGCGCAACGTCGTCGAGGATCTGGGATTGCCGCTCGAGGAGGCGTGGCGCATGGCGTCTGCCGTGCCCGCGCGCGCGATCGGGCTCGGCGCGACCAAGGGGGAGATCGCCGCAGGGTTCGACGGCGACATCGTGCTGCTGGACGAGCACTGGCAGGTTCGCGCCACCTTCGTGCGCGGTCGGGAGGTGCATGGAGATCATCATTAAGCGCGACGCCGAGGAGGTGGCCGCGGAAGCGTACGAGATCATCGCGGCCGAGCTCGCGCGGCGTCCTGCCGGGGCGATCGGGCTGGCGACCGGACGCTCCCCCAGCGGTCTCTATCGGCTGCTTCGGGAATCGCGCATCGATTTCTCGCAGGTGCGATTCTTCAACGTGGACGAGTTCGCGGGCATAGGCGCGGAGCATCCCGCGAGCTTCGCGCGTTACCTGCACGAAGTGCTGCTCGGTCGCATCAACGCGCGTCCCGAGCGCATCCGCCTGATGCGCGGCGACGCGCCCGACGTCGCTGTCGAATGCGACGCTTACGAGGAGGCGATCCACACGGCCGGCGGCATCGACGTGCAGATCCTCGGACTCGGACGCAACGGCCACATCGGGTTCAACGAACCGGGGTCGTCGCTCGGATCGCGCACGCGGCTCGAGGCGCTCGAAGCAGGGTCAATCGCGGATTCCAAGGCGATCTTCGGTCCGGACGCGGAGCCGCCGCGCTTTGCGATCACGATGGGTGTAGGCACGCTGATGGAGGCGCGCCGCGTGCTGATGCTGGCGATGGGGGCGGAGAAGGCGGACGTTGTCTGCCGGATGCTGGAGGGCCCGATCACGGCGGAAGTTCCCGCGTCGGCGCTCCAGATGCATCGCCGGCCGACGGTGCTGCTGGATGAAGCGGCCGCATCAAAGCTTGAGCGACGCGAGTACTGGAAGAAAGCGTACGTGCGCCGAGGTTAGCGGCGGTGTCGTATTGTCGGTCCCATTTGAAAGTCTGAGCGAGGAACGCGGGCTGGGGGACTGCAACTACCTCGCCGGCTTCTTCCCAAGGATCGCATCCACGATCTTCTGCACGTGCGGCCGTGTCTGCGGCGTGAACCAAGCGGCGGCTCCGGCACCGCCCAGGAGCACGACTAGAATGAGCACCCACAGGAGGGCGCGGCTTTTCTTCGCAGGTTCCGCCGGCGCGTCTTCCTCCTTGACGATGACGCGTCGCCGGCTTGTCGCACGTGCAGGGGCCGAGGGCGGCTCTGCGGGCGACGCGACTTCTTCGACAGGTGCGTCGGGAGCGATTTGATCGAGCGGAATCGTAGCCTCTTCCGCAGCTTGCGTAGGAGATGCGGCAGGTAGCGGCGCGGGCGCCTCTGAAGGCTTGGCCCGGCGCTCGGTACCGCGCTCCGCCTTGGGAGCAGCGGCTTCAGCAGGCTTCGCGCGTCGCTCAGTGCCGCGTTCAGCCTTCTTCGGAGTCGCTGGCTCGGCCGGCACGGGCGTCTTCATGCGACGATCCGTCCCGCGATCGGGCTTGTATGTCGGCGCAGGCTTCGAGGCAGGCGAGATCGTCTGGGGTGAAAAGGGAGACATGCCCAGCATGGACTCGCCTCCCATGAGGGGGAGCGCCGTGTCGTTGAGGATGGCAAGAGGGTCTTCGCCGTCCTCCGCGATCGGCTCCGCTGGTGTGGGTGCGGGCGCGGCGGGAGCCGGCGCCTTGACGAAGTCGACGCGCTTGGGAGCGCTCTCGGGTTTCGCCGGTGCGAGCATTGTGGGGACTGATTCCTGGGGTGGCGGCGCTGGAGCCTTCGCGTAGTCAATTCGAACGGGCTTGCTTTCGGCCACGGGGGCCGGCGCGACGGCCGCGGGCACCCGCACGGTCGGCGGCTTCACGAATTCGACGCGAGCGGGCTTGTCCTCCGCGGACTTTCCAACGCTTGCGGCAGGCTGCGAAGTAGTTGCGAAGGGAGCCTTTGGCGCGGGCTCGGGCGGTCCCGGGATGTGTGAGGGGGACTCGGGCTTCGGTGCCGCCGGCGCAGGGGGTGCCGATTTTTGAGCTTCGACCTGTTGCGCAGTACTCTTGTCGCTCTTGAGCTGCTTCTCGAGCGCGTCCACCTGGAGGAGCGTCACGAATTGCAAGTCGTGAAGCACGTGCTTGAGCGCGCGCGGGCGGAGCTTCTGCGCCTGCAGGCATCCGTCCAGCTCCTCGCGCGAGATCAGCTTGCTTCGGACGGCGGACTCACCCAGTTCGCGATCGAGATCGGTCTCCATGGCCGGTCTCCAATGATACCCGTGCGGCCGTCCGCTGGGAAGCCTGCTACTTCTTGAAGCGGCCGACGATGAGCGCTGAATTGTGGCCGCCGAAGCCGAGCGAATTCGACATCGCGTACTCGACGGCGACCGCGCGCGACTGGTTCGGCACGTAGTCCAGATCGCACTCGGGATCAGGCGTCTCGTAGTTGATCGTCGGATGGACCCTTCCGTCGCGGATCGAGAAGATCGTTGCGCACAATTCGAGCGCCGCCGCGGCGCCGAGCAGGTGGCCGATCATTGATTTCGTTGAGCTGATCGGGATGCGCCGCGCAACGTCGCCGAATGTCTTCTTGATGGCCGCCGTCTCGATCTTGTCGTTGAGCGGCGTCGACGTGCCGTGCGCGTTGATGTACGAGAGCTGTTCTGGCCGGAGGCCGGCGTCACGCAGCGCGATCCGCATCGCCTCCGCACCGCCGCTGCCGTCAGGGTCGGGGGCCGTGATGTGGTACGAGTCATCGGTGTTGCCGATGCCGAGCACCTCGGCGTAGATCTTCGCGCCGCGCGCC
>CAYXVY010000024.1:0-2887 GCA_964468745.1 uncultured Planctomycetales bacterium
CGATCTCGCGCAGAAGGTCGAGCAGGTCGTACCAGCCGAGCCCGCCGGGCTGCGGCGTGCCGACGCCGGGGACGACCGCCGGATCGAGGCCGTCAAGATCGATCGAGATGTAGACGGTGTCCGTCAGGTCTTTGAGCACGAGAGGGATCAGCTTCGACATGTCGCGCCACTCGTGCATGCGATACGTCGTGACCTTCTTCGTGTTCGTGTGGTGCTTCTCGTCCTCCGAGATCGAGCGGATGCCGACCTGCACGATCTTCTCGGCATAGTTCATCATCCGCCGCGCCGCGCACGCGTGATTGTAGATCGACCCTTCGTACTCGTCTCGCAGGTCGCAGTGGGCGTCGACGTGGAAGATGCTGAGCTTCTTGTGGACGCGCTGCACGCCCGAGAGCGGCCCCTCGGTGAGCGCGTGCTCGCCGCCGATGGCGAGGAGGAACTTCCCCTTGCGCACGATCGGCTCGACGGCGTTGGCGATCGCGCGGAAGTAGGCGGCCGGCTGGCTCTCGATCGGCACGGGCGACATCGTGTGGACCCCCGCCTTCCAGGTCTCGAGCCCCGTTTCCTCGTCATAGAGCTCGATCTGGGCCGACGCGCTGATGGCGGCTTCGGGCCCCATGCGCGTCCCCTTCATGTACGACGTCGTACGCTCGTACGGGACCGGCAGAATGACAAAGCGCGCGCGATCGAGGGCGGAATACTCGGCCGGGATTCCGAGGAAGTTGTTGGGGTGGCCTTCGTGGTCGGCAGACATCGGGCGCACCTCTACGGAATGAGCACGCCCGCCGCAACCACGGTCGTCCAATAGCCCGCGAGACCCTGCGCCGACTGCGTTTCGTTGCGCGTGGTCACGATTTTGCCGCTGATCTTCCACTTCTTCTCGCGCTCCAGCCACGTGACGCCCGTGTCGTAGTCGAGGCCGAGCGTGGTGGCGAGCATAGAGGCCGCGAGGTCCTCGGCGTATTCGCCCGCCTGCTCGTCCGTCTCGCCGTACGCGGCGTGCTCCGAAAGGTAGCCGTACTGTTTCGGCTCCGACGGGACCGCGACGCCGATCGACGCGGCGATGAGGCGGCGGTGCTCGTTCGTCTCGGTGCGCGCATCCACGACCGCGATCACCTGCCCCGCGTGAAGCTTCTTCAACCCCTTCTCGCGCGGGATGATCTTGCACCCCGGCGGGAAGATGCTCGAGACGTGCACGAGGTTGAAGCACTCGATGTGCGCATCGCGCAGCGCGTCTTCGAAGCTTGCGAGGCGTTCCTTGTGACGGCCGACGCCGTGCGTGAAGAAGATTTCCTTGGGGACGTAAGGTAGCATGGCGACGGAAGCTATCAGCCACAGCGGACACTGTCAACGATCCCCATATGCGATACCCGGAATCCCGAAAGGTCGACCACGTTGACGAGTTGCACGGAGAGCGTGTCGCCGACCCTTACCGCTGGCTCGAGGAGCTCGACTCACCCCCGACGCGCGAGTGGATCGCGGCGCAGAACAAGGTGACGTTCGACTGGCTCGGCGCGGCGCCCGATCGCGACAAGATTAAGGCGCGCCTCACGGAGCTCTGGGACTACGAGAAGTTCGGGGTGCCGTTCGAGAAGGGGGGACGGTACTTCTTCACGCGCAACAATGGTCTCCAGAACCAGGCGGTGCTCTACGTGCTCGACCGCCTCGACGGCGAGCCGCGCGTGCTCCTCGATCCGAACAAGCTGTCGTCCGACGGCACCGTCGCGCTCATCAACTACTCCGTGAGCGAGGACGGCAAGCTCATCGCCTACGCGCTCGCGTCGCAGGGGTCCGACTGGATGGACTGGAAGGTGCGCGAGATCGAGAGCGGTCGTGACCTCGCCGACGAGCTGCACTGGTCGAAGTTTTCGGGCGCCTCATGGACGCACGACGGACTCGGCTTCTTCTACAGTCGATACGACGCGCCGAAGGAAGGCACGGCGTACAGCGGGGCGAACTACTTTCACAAGCTCTACTATCACAAGCTCGGCACGCCGCAGTCGGCGGACCCCGTCGTGTTTGAGCGTCCGGATCAGAAGGAGTGGGGGTTCGGAGGGGGCGTGACCGACGACGGCACGACGCTCGTCATCTCGGTCTGGAAGGGGACGCACCGCGAGAATCTCGTCTTCCTCAAGGATCTCACGAAGCCGGACGCGAAGGTCGTCGAGCTCATCTCCGAATGGGACGCGGAGTACGACTTCGTCGACAAAGTCGGCTCGACGCTCTACTTCAAGACCGACCTCAAGGCGCCGATGGGACGCGTCATCGCGATTGACCAGGAGCGAGGAGCGAGAAGCGAGGTCGTCGCCGAGCAACGCGAGGCGCTCGAAGACGTGAGCCTCATCGGCAACCAGTTTGTGGCGACGTATCTCAGCGATGCGCACAGTCGCGTCCGGGTTTTCGACATGACCGGACTCTCGATAGAGGACGTCGCACTCCCCGGCATCGGCACCGTCGTCGGATTCGGTGGCCGTCGCGACGACACGGAGACGTTCTACGCGTACACCGGCTTCACCGTGCCGGGCACGGTCTACCGGTTCGACATGCGCTCGAAGCGGAGCACCGTGTTCCGTCAGCCACACGTAAGGTTCAATCCGGCGGACTACGTCGCGGAGCAGGTCTTCTGCGAAAGCAAGGACGGCACGAAGGTGCCGATGTTCATCGTTCACCGGCGGGGCCTGGAGCGCGACGGCAACAATCCCGTCTATCTTTACGGATACGGCGGCTTCAACATCCCGCTCACGCCCGCGTTCTCGCCGGGCATCCTGAACTGGCTCGAGATGGGGGGCGTCTTCGTGCAGGCGAACCTGCGCGGCGGGGGCGAGTACGGCAAGGCGTGGCACGAGGCGGGGATGAAGCTGCGTCGCCAGAACGTGTTCGACGACTT